>JAGQQE010000042.1:17405-25312 GCA_020426345.1 Planctomycetaceae bacterium | reverse complement strand
CGCTGAATTTGTTCAAATCGAGTCCTGGAGTCTATGTCTGAACGTAACCCGCCGTCCATGTGCTGGCAATTCCGCAGACAATCACCGGCAGCCATGCCGCCAGATCCGGTGCGATGGCTCCCGTGCTGCCCAATGCAAAACATCCCTGCGTCACGCCATAGAAGAATCCCTGAACACCAGCGCAGACGGCCATGTTCATGATCAGACTGCGAGATTCTTTTTTCATCACCAGCGGCAGAGCAATTGTAATACTGATCAGGCAAAGCAGCGGTCGAGTGATTCGGGAATGCAGAGCCAGGCTTTGCCCGCGAACCGGAACCAGACCAGTTGATGGATTCCGGATCCGCTGCACCAGCTGCGACGACGAAAGCAGTTTCAGATTGCGACCGCGGTTATAAAGCTGGTCAAAACTGACCGCCGAAACAATGAACAGGTCGCGGCCGTTGGGATGGGGGATCACTCGACGCCGACCTTCTTCTGTCAGGATGTCAGAATCAAAAACGCCTGTCAGATTCTTCAGCATCCAGCCAGCGGGACGTTTATCGGCTGCATCCATGTAAACTGCATACTCTGCCGTCAGCGCATTGACAGATGTCGACAACTCGGGCGCGGGCAATGTGAACGTTGCGGCAAGCAGTTTCTGTTCTTCTACCTTCACAAATTCACCATCAATATGCATCAGGTGGTTTGAGAAATCGTAAACAGGTTCCACCTTCTGCAATTTGGCCGTTGAACTTCCCCGGGCAGTTTGAAGCTGCACTGCAATCGAAGGGATGATGAATTCCTGATTGACGATGAGCAGAACATTCAGAATTGCCGCAGCGATCAAAAGCGGCTTCAACAGGCGAAAGGCAGGGATGCCCGCAGCCAGAATCGGATAAGTTTCAGAATTCTTCTGCAACAGACCAAGCACCGTAATCACTGAAATCACGATCAGAACCGGTCCGGCAATCTCAAAAAATTCTGCGCATCGATAGGTATAGTATTCCAGAATGCTGCCGCCCACCTGAACCAGGCCGGCAGCATCGTTCTGAAAGTCGTCCACGTTCATAAACAAGTCAATCACCACAAACAAACCGTAGGCAGCGATAAAGAACACACCAAATGTGTGCAGGAGTCGCCCCAGAAGATAACGGTCGAAGGTTGTGAACATTGAACCAGTAAACGAAGTGAAGAATATGCGTCCGATTGTTAAAAGAGGACGCCGCGCGCAGAGATCTCCGATCATTCAGCAGACGGATTACACCCAATCTGTTCGAAACAGGTCAATACGAAAGTTGAATGGCAAGCGCGGTTGACCGATGAAGCATTGAGGGAATGGAAGTTCCCGATTGCTTGGCGCCGGGTGGGTCTGAATCAGATGGCAGCTGAAGTCGAAAGAGTTCTGACAGAATTTGCACGGCGAACCAGAGTTCATGAGCGGGCGAATTCGGATCTGAAGTGTGACAGCAGATTGGCAAGTCGTTCACAATGTGTTTGAATGACCACTTGTTACTGAAATGCCCATTTGGAACGGCTCGCTGGAGAATCGCCTGAAATTTCAGGGGCTATTCCTGAACGATGGGACCAATCGCCAATTGTTGACAACCAGAAGCCGCAGGCTGACCAATGCGATTCTCTGCCCGATGCAGTCAAGTGATTCCACGACCTCGAGTCGTTCGATGCGGGCGCGTCGCAATCCTGATCCTTGTCTTCGGGATGGTGGCCTGCCTGGTTGCCTGGTGGTCGATCACATCCGCCCGCTCCCCGGGTGCGATGCTGGCGAAGGCAGGCGATGCGTTCGCAAAGGAAGACTTTCTTACGGCGCGAGATCTTGCTCGACAGTTACTGAGACGCCATCCCAAAAATGTGGAGGCCCTGCTGGTCGATGCACGATCATCTCTGGCTTTGGGCCGTTGTACCGATGCGGAACAATCTTTTGAGAAGGTGCTGTCGTGCGATGGCGCCGTCGATGCAGCATGCATCGAAGCGCATCTGTCGCTGATCCGACTGATGAAGATGCAGGGACGCTATTACGACCTGCAGTCACATGCCGAGGCGTTGCTGCGTTCCGGCGATTCAGGCAATGAATTCCTGATTCCTCTTGCGGCACCTGATGGAATCACACTGACAGAAGCGGAATTCTCGCAGGCGCAATTCTGTCGAGCGGCGGCACCCGATGACATGTCGTCTTTACTGGGCCCGGCCCGCTACCTGCAATGGAATTCGGAATTGAAGCAGGCCCGGGAGATTCTGGAACAGATCATTCAGGATGCACCGCACAACATCGAAGCCCAGGCGCAGCTGGGCACCAACCTGCTTCAGCAAGATGACCGGTCTGCATTCCTGCTGTGGCTGAATCAACTGCCCGAGACCGCTGAGACGCACCCGGAAATCTGGTTTCTGAAGGGTTCCTGGGCCGTCCGACAAAAGCAACTGAATTCTGCAATTCGTTGTTTCGGAGAGGCGCTGTTGCGAGACCCCAACCATCGGCGAGCCAATTTCTCTATGGCTCAGGCACTGGTGATGTCGGGCGAGCCGCAATCGGCAACGACTTTTACGAATCGATTTGAGCAGCTTGAGGAAGTGGCCCGCCTGGCAACGCGGGGCAATGACTTGTCGAACAGCACAATATCGGCGGAGACGATGTACAGAATTGCGTCTCTGATGCTAGAACTAGGGCGGTTGTGGGAAGCGGCAGCATGGTGTCAACAGGCATTGAAGAGAGATCCGCAGAAGGGGGTGTCGCAGCCGTCGCTGCTGGATCAGGCTCAGCGTCCCGCGCCGTCCACACCGCTCACGCTCCCGAAGTCACAACCGCTCAGTCACTTCGACCTTGCCTCGTATCCATTGGTTGCCTTCCGGGACGTTTCAGGTAATTCAGTTGAATTCACCGCTGCCACAGGGAACATGCCTCCAGAAAACATGGCCGCTGAACAGGAATCACAGGTATCGTTTCGCGATATTTCCCAGTCGCACGGGCTTTTGTTTCGATTTCAAAATGGCAACGACGTGGAGTCCGGGCTTGCGCGTATGTTTGAATTCAGCGGTGGCGGCGTTGGCGTCACCGATTTAGATGGTGACCTGTGGCCCGATCTGTATTTGACTCAGGGCACGACATGGCCACCGCCCAGCGCGAAATATCGCGACGGCCTGTTCAGAAACCTCCGTGGCCAGCAGTTTCTGGATTGTACGTCAGGATCGAGCCTGGGTGACGATGCTTACAGTCAGGGCCCATCGATCGGGGATTTTGATAACGACGGTTTCGCAGACCTTGCATTAGCGAACATCGGAGCGAATCGGCTGTACCACAACAATGGTGATGGCACATTCACTGACATCACAATAGACGCCGGCATCGTTGGGGACGTCTGGACTTCAGGTTGTGTTCTGGCAGACCTGAACGGTGACACTTTTCCTGATCTTTACCACGTCAATTATCTTGGCGGTGATGACGTCTACACACGGCGATGTGATCGGCAGGGCCGTCCCATTCAATGTCCGCTGCAGTATTTTCCATCAGAGCAGGATCAGTTGCTGATGAACCAGGGGGACGGTCAGTTTCTGGACGTCACGGGCGAATCAGGGATTACACACCCGGAAGGAAAAGGACTGGGGGTTGTCGCGGCAGACTTCGACGGCTCTGGCCAATTGAGTCTGTTTGTCGCTAACGATGACAAACCCAATTTCTTCTTTGTCCCCGATGGAATGACTTCCGGGGTCACGCGCACGTTTTCGGAACAAGGTGTCTCATCAGGACTGGCCTTCGGAAGTCTTGGTGACGCTCAGTCGTGTATGGGAGTGGCTGTTGCTGATACTAATCACGATGGTCGTCTGGATGTATTTGTCACGAATTTCACTAATGAACCGAACAACTTCTATCTCCAGCAGTCGGGCCTGTTTTTTATTGATTGTGCAGCTCAGGCGGGGCTCGAGTTGCCAGGCCTTCGATATATGGGCTGGGGGACACAGTTCCTCGATGCGAACCTGGATGGTTTGCCGGATCTCATTGTTGCCAACGGTCATCTCGATCAGAACACGGCCGGAAACATGCCTTACCAGATGCCAACTCAGTTCTTTCAGAATCTGGATGGCAACCGTTTTGTTGAGCGGTCAGCCCGTAGTCTCGGTCCCTACTTTGAGAAGATGCATGCAGGACGAGCGATTGCCCGAGTCGACTGGAATCGGGACGGAGCCACTGATGTGTGTGTGACTCACGTCGATGACCCCGTGGCGCTGCTTGAAAATCATACATCCAGCTTAGGTCATTACCTGACGATTCATTTGCGTGGGCTCCACTGCAGTCGTGATGCCATCGGAAGCCGCGTCCGAATCTCTGCGGGTGAAAAAGTCTGGTACAACCATTTGACGGCGGGCGATGGCTTTCAGGCCAGCAATCAGAAACAACTGACCTTCGGATTCGGCGACCTGCAACACATCGATCAACTGGAGATTCACTGGCCGTCGGGTATTGTACAGACACTCGCAGCCCCGGCTCTGGATCAGGAATTGCTGATCGTCGAAGGCCGGCCGCTGCGAATCCTTCCGGACTAAGCTGCATCGAACGCCATCAGGCCGCATTGGCAAGTAAAACGTGGAACTGTTCCCGGAGACCTTCAACCCGCAGTGAGAAAGAACGCCCGCTGACATGTCGGGAGAAATAGAAAAACTCAAATCGACGCGTTGGTTTGGTTGGCGACCTTTCACTCTGCTCATTGCTACCATCGCGGTTGCGTTTGTCGCCGTGTTACTGTGGAACGGGGTGGTGTCCAGGGTTCCAGTGGAGACTCTGAATCAGCAGGCTCGAGAAGCTCTGGCAGCGGGAGACTACCCGGCCGCGGCCTTGCTTTGCGATCAGGCTCTGCGACAGGATCCCTCCCACGTACAAACCCTTTTAATCGCCGGGGACGCAGCCATGCGTACAGAGCGATTCGAAGACGCTCTGAATTTTTTCGGCGGTGTTCCGGAATCCAATTCCGATAGTTCCATCACCGCACAGTTTGCCTCTGCGGAAGTACTCAGGGCTCTGGGACGCATTGAAGACGCCGAGGTCACCCTGCGGAAGGTGATCCAACGGCGTCCCGATCATCTGATGGCTCACGAACGACTGGCGTTCCTCCTTGACCTGCAGGGGCGTCGCTGGGAATCCACGCCGCATCTTCTCGAACAACTTCGACAGGATCATATTTCGTTTTCGACTTTGATTCGGCTGGGAACCAGAGATTCACTGATTCCTTTTCCGGAGGAACTGGAAAGAATTCGTCAGACGAACAATGCACGTACCGCAGTGACGCTGGCCGAAGCTGTCAGCCTGCTCGCCGAACAGCAGACAGAGAAGGCGGAGGTGCTGTTGCGAGACGTGATTCAACAGAAACCGGATTGGATTGAGCCGCAGGCGCGTCTCGGCCGGCTTCTGGCCGATCAACGGATTTCAGAGATTCCGACATGGCGTGCTCAGCTTCCCTTAGCGGCGGCGGATCATCCCGATATCCAGACGACACTGGGTTTGTGGTGCATCCACGCTGGTCAGAACGAGGCGGCATTCGGCTGCTTCGCAAGAGCCGCGACGATTGATCCGGATCAGCGTACGGCGCTGTATCAACTTGGACAGCTGTCTTCGACGGAGGAATTCCGGAAGTCACCCGATCTGGCAGCCGCCGGATTGCGTTGTGCCGAAAGAGCCCGACTCCTGCAGAAGCTGGCAGCAACGATGAGCCAGTTATCACTGAATCGATCGGAAACGACCACGATGATGACAGCCGCCGATTTGCTGCAACAACTGGGTCGCTACTGGGAAGCCTATGGCTGGTGTGGTCTGGTATTGTTAAACGATCCCACGCAGGAAGAGGCTCGACAACAAATGCAGGCGCTGGCTCGACAGCTTTCCGTAACGCTTCCGCAGACGGCAGCAGAAGCCGTCCCGATGATCGATCTGAACCTGGCGCAGTTTCCTGCACCGGACTGGACAGTGGCATCTCCATCGGAACAGATGCCCCAGACAGCTGCGTCGGGCACAGGAATTTATTTTGCGGATCGTGCCGAGGAGGCAGGACTTCATTTCACGTATTTCCATGGTCGTGATCGACTGGAACCTGGAACGAAGATGTTTGAATTCGCTGGCGGCGGCGTTGGAATTCCCGACTTCGACCTGGATGGTTTCGCGGATATCTATCTCACTCAGGGTTGTCGATGGCCTCCCGAAACAGAGTCAACCGAACATCGCGACCAACTCTTTCGGTTAGATGGGTCTGGTCGATTCATGGACGTCACAACGCTGGCGGGACTGGGAGATGGCTGGTTCAGTCAGGGCGTCGCCGTCGGTGACATGAACAGCGATGGCTGGCCCGATCTGTATATCGCAAATATTGGACGGAACCGCCTGTACCACAACAACGGCGACGGGACATACCGGGATGTCACGGCAGAAGTCGGAATCAGTGGGACGCAGTGGACAACCAGTTGCCTGATTGCAGACCTGAACGATGACAGCTGTCCGGATCTTTACGATGTCAATTATCTGGCAGGCGAAGATCTGTTCGAACGCCTTTGTCGGGTGGAAGGTGTCCTGCGAGCGTGTGTCCCTGGCGTATTTCCGGCAGAGAGGGATCGAATTTACCTCAGTCTTCAGGATGAAAGCCTGCAAGAATTGTCCGGGCAAGCGGCAGAAGCGCTGGAGCCAGCCCGGCCGGGACTTGGTATTGTCGCGGCAGACACAGATGGCTCGGGCAGATTAAGTCTGTTCGTGGCAAATGATGTCACTGCCAATGCATTTCTGGTCAACAGGACACCAGACGATGGTGATGAACTGCGGTTGCAGGATATCGGGCTGAATGCCGGGCTGGCATTCGACCGTGATGGACGCGCTCAGGCTTGCATGGGTGTTGCCGCGGATGATGTGGATGGAAATGGTATGATTGATATTTTCGTGACGAATTACTTCGAAGAAGCAAATTCGATCTACCTGCAGATGGCCCCCGGCAGTTTTGTGGAATCTTCACGCCCCACGGGGCTTTATCAGCCAGGTCTGCATCAGCTGGGTTTTGGGACTCAGTTTCTGGATGCTGATCTGGACGGGGCCGTTGACCTGATGGTCGCGAACGGACATCTCGACGACTTCAGCTACATGGATATCCCTTATCGAATGCCGCCGCAGCTGTTTCGCAATCCGGGTCTGGGCCAGTTTCAGGAGATCTCGCAGCATGCAGGCGAATATTTTACTCGAAAACTGCTCGGTCGCAGTGTCGCCTGCGTGGACTGGAATAACGATGGACACCCCGACCTGGTCATCACTCACATCGAAACCCCAGTCGCATTACTCACCAACGAAACCAAAGAAGGTGGTCACTGGTTGAAAGTGCGGCTGTGGGGTACAGATTCGTCGCGTGACGCGGTTGGCTGTTTCGTCACGATGCGAAGTGGAGAAAACACATGGACGCGGCAACTGACTGCCGGTTCCGGCTACCAGGCCAGCAACGAAAGAGTGCTGATCTTTGGGTTAGGTAATCAGTCGTCGGTCGATGAGCTCAGTGTACGATGGCCGTCCGGGCTGGTGCAAACTTTCACGGAAGTCGTGGCAGACCGGCATTTATCAATCGTGGAGGGGCATTCGCGATTGTTCGAAGAACCTGCCAACCGTTGACGCCCGGCCTCATTCGGCGATGCTGGATCAAGTGCGAACTGAACGCCTACACTTGAGGGATCGCGAACGACAGCGCTCCGCGCGGGCTCCGTCGCACTGTCTCGAAACTGGCTGCAGGGAGCTTTCTGTTTGACGGCATTTTCTTTACAGACTGAAAGAACCAGACAATAAGGATCGTCGAGTGCGGGATAGTCACAGATCCGGAGCAAATCGTGGTTGCATGCCTGTGATTTTCCTGAGATGCTCATCAGTCATCCAGCATGATTAGAACGTGGTTCGTATGAAGATT
>JAGQQE010000042.1:0-17307 GCA_020426345.1 Planctomycetaceae bacterium | reverse complement strand
TTGGTAACTACGAAACCGACCGCGATACCCGAATCCATCTCACAAGGGGACTACCTACTACATAACTGTTCTCGGTCGATCCGCAGAACTCGGGTTCAACAGTCGTTCTCGATGTAGAGTGTCAAGGGCCAGTACCAAGCATGCAATTCCGTTGTCCAAACTGTCGCAATCCAATTGTCATCGAGGAACACGACGAGTCGGTGGGTGCATCTCAGGCAACACTTGACGCAATTACCTGCCCATCCTGCAACAGTAAGTTCAGTCTTTCGGCCGAAGAAACGACGACTTACATCCCTGAAAAAGGAATGTCTATCGGGCATTTTGACGTACGACAGGTCCTGGGGGAAGGTGCATTCGGGACGGTCTACAAATGCCTGGATACGGAACTAAATCGATTTGTCGCGGTCAAGGTCCCCCGCGAAGGTCGAGTCTCTCAGGATTCTGCGGCATTGTTCATGCGTGAAGCGAGAGCGGCGGCAGCAATCAATCACCCGAATGTGATCAGCGTTTATGAAGTTGGGCAATATGGAGACGGATTCTATATCGCTTCAGAGTTCATTGATGGCATCGCACTTTCCGAAGTCCTGAAGTTACGAACGTTCCCGCCCCGTGAGGCCGGGCAACTGATGATCAAATTGCTGCGAGCCGTTCAGGTATTTCACGACAAGGGAATTGTGCATCGCGACCTGAAGTCGGGCAACATCCTGATAGATACATCCTACGAACCTCATATTGCTGACTTTGGTCTTGCCCGCCGCGAAAACCCGCAGGAAATCACCGTTACGCAAACGGGGAAAATTATTGGTACACCCGCCTACATGTCTCCGGAGCAGGCTCGAGGCGACGTGAAGGGAACCACCGCGACCAGCGATCAATATTCTCTGGGGGTGATCTTCTACGAACTGCTGACCAATGATCGTCCGTTTCGTGCGACAAATTCCCGGACGCTTCTGCACAGCATCCTGACGGATGAAGTTCGCAGTCCACGGTCCGTCAATGCATCCGTACCGAAAGACCTGGATACAATTTGTTGTAAGGCTCTGGAAAAGGACCCTGCTTGCCGATACGACTCGGTGGGCGAAATGGCCGACGATATACAGCGGTATCTGGACGGCCACACCATCACAGCTCGGCCGGCCGGCATCGGCCTGAAGGCCCGTCGCTGGTGCGAACGAAATCCGTGGGTGGCGGCGTTGTCGGTGGTGATTGGGATTCTGGCAGTTGCAACTGCGGCATTGCTTTCGCGGGAACCTGAGGTTCTGCCTCCTGTCATTCGCATCGAGGCTCCTCCCGTGAAAACTCACAACGTTCGCATGGCCTTCACGATGAGCGGGGGGCAGATTCCGGGAAGACCCGTGGCGAAGTGGACTGTCGTTCCACTGGAACCAAAAGCTGCCCAGCCCATTGAATCCGAAATCGTCAGGTTCGAGTCGGATGGTGATTTGACGATGCCTCTGAAACCTGGTCGCTATCTTTTTGTCGTCTCCATATCTGACTTTGGTTTCCATGAAGTGTTTCGCAGAGTTCCGGAGGATCCCACGGAGCTATCACAGGTCTACAGCGTTGAAAAATGGTCGATGAACGCTGAGGGGGAAGTGGTGCTGCCACCAGTGAATATCTGGCAGCGAGAACTCATTACATCCGGAATGGTGAAGGTATCCGGCGGGGAGTTTAGTATGGGCGCTGATATTGAAGTGGTTTCTCCCGTTCATCGGCGGCGGGTTGACGACTTTTACATCGATCCTGCAGAAGTGACTCTGAGGGATTTTCGGGCGACGCGTATTTCCTCAACTGAATTCACAGAAGATCAGGCCCGGATGCCAATGACGGGGATTTCCTGGCTCACAGCAGCATCCTATGCAGAAGCCATCGGCAAGCGACTACCACTTGAGGCGGAGTTTGAATTCGTCGCCACAAACGGGGGCACCACGGAATATCCGTGGGGCGACAATCCGGACTTGATCCCGCCAACCGGAGTGATTTCGGTAGAGACAAATACCATAGATATCTGCCGCAACTGGCCCATCAGGGGACTTTGTTCAAACGCGTCAGAATGGACCTGGGATACGCCAGCACCGTACCCAGGGACCCAAACAAAGGCTCCCGCAATCCATCGATTGATGCACGAAAGCAGGGTGATTCGGGGAGCGGCTCCGGAAGATGCTCCCCGCGAAATGGCCATTCGCGTCTCGCGGTTTCGGCGACGACTGGATGCCGAAATGTCCGATCCCAAAGTGGGATTTCGATGCTGTGTCAGCGACAAGCCGCTGTTCGAATAGCCGGATGAGTACCGTCAACAGGATTATCGGAACACGCCTGAACTCCCCGGGTGTTCTTCAAATGTTGTCACCAGGAACGGCACGTTTGCAACGGAAGAGCCATCAATTGGCTTGACGACGTGGCAGAATTGATGACGATCACTGAAGACGGCAGCTTTAATGGTGGCCCCCCCCGGAATATCTGATCTGCGTATCTGCTGACCGAATCGAAGCGTGTGCCCGGAAACCAAGCGTGTTGTATACAGAATAAAATACACGGGGCCACCCGTATCAGCGCTGGCTCGGACGTATCCGTCGTAAATACCAAAGTCTGTGTATGGGACGGCCACGTGAGACGGGTCAACCGCGGCTGCGTTCACCGCTGTGGGAGCCGTTGCCGGCATGACAGGATTGGTCTGGTACTTTTGACCGGTGTCATGCACGCGAAATTTCCGCTTTACTCCCGTGGTCGAACTCTCTTCAAAATAAACTGTGGAGAATTCTTTCATGGCCTTGTTCCAGTCTTCCTCAACGATTGGATCGCTCGACGACAGCACCGCTTCGAACCAGTCTCGACCGGTCCCGGCTTCTTTCACTTTGCGATGCGAACCATTCGAGATATCCAACCGACGTTTAAACGCATTCCATTCCTGTCGGTAACGGTTCTTTTCGGCAGGGGTGCCTGGTGGCGGGCTATGCTTCACCTGGACCTTCACATTTCCCGGTTTGCCCGGTTTGCCGTCCAGCGGTTCCTGATTCTCCTGCTGGACCTGATTCTCCTGCTGGACCTGATTCTCCTGCTGGACCTGCAGGCTGCAGAGCTCGATCTCCGAAAGGCATTCGTCCCCGTCACATCCCAGCGGAACGGGTGTCGAGGCAACGCCCCAGCCAGTGATGATTTCATCAGGACAGTCGCCAATTTCGAAGTAGTACAGTCCATTCATCTCATACAGCATTACGAGAGCGCAATCAGGACTGATGGTGACGGTCAGTGTTGGGGGCCCTGGCATCGACATAACTTTCCAGTGAGGTGAATCCGGATTGAGATCGTCAAATGTCGTTCGTCAAGGCTGCAGTAGGGTAGATTAACGCTAATCCCGTGATTTACCAACTCCCCAAACGCCGCAGCCCGGCAAGTAATAACCAGATTTGGACACTCAGGCAGGATATCCTGCCTGAATGATTCGATTGTTTTCGGTGGCGAATTCAAATCCCGTTCGATAGAGAGGCAGAGTTTCGCCGCAGAATTCCCACGCATTCCGTTCGGGCTGGATCCGAAACTGGATGGACCCCCGACATGAATGTCAGCACTCGTCGATGCAGGCAGGGCGCCGGCAAATTTCAACAGAGTCAGCTTCATCCGTTTTCGTGCATGATCAAAGAAATCCGAACGCCGGTTGACCCACCGTGTCGTGTTCTGTTCAATTCGCGCGGAAATTGGTGCTTCCCGAATCAAACGGCGAATGCAGCCAGGTCAGGTTTTCGCCGGGACGCGTGAATTTGCGTCGTAATACCGTTGCAGGCGAATCGTCGAGCGATTGATCAGGAACAGGTTAACTTCATGTCTGAGCGACAAATTCTGGTGACTGCCGCGTTGCCCTACGCGAACGGGCACATTCATATTGGCCACCTTGTGGAATATATCCAAACCGACATTTGGGTACGATTTCAGAAGCTGCGAGGCAACAACTGTCGTTTCTTCTGCGCAGATGATACCCACGGAACGGCTATCATGATCCGGGCGCGCCGTGAAGGTCGCAGCGAAGAAGAGGTCATTGCCGATATGCGAGAATCGCACCTGAAAGACTTTGGTGGATTCTCAATCGAATTCGACAACTACGGAAGTACCAATAGTCCGGAGAATCGCGAATGCTGCGACCGAATCTGGAGCGAAATCCGAAAGGCTGGCCTGGTCGTTGAGAAAGATGTTGAGCAGCTGTTTGACCCGGATGCAGGTACGTTTCTGGCAGACCGCTTTGTTCGAGGCACATGCCCAAAGTGCAGGACGACCGATCAGCCGGGGGACAACTGCAGCAAGTGTGGCGCGGCTTATACTCCCGCCGATCTGATTGATCCCAGAAGCGTTTTATCCGGCGCGACACCGGAAGTTCGCACAGCTAAGCACCTGTTTATTGAGCTTGAACAGCTGCATGGTTTTCTGAATGAATGGAGCCAGTCGGGTGAACATCTTCAACCGGAAATTGCTAATTATCTGAAGGGCCACTTTCTGGGTGATCCGCTGCGCGACTGGGACATTTCCAGACCGGCTCCCTATTTTGGTTTCGAAATCCCCGACAGCCCCGGCAACTACTGGTACGTCTGGTTCGATGCACCGATTGGCTATATTGCTTCGACCCTGGAATGGTGCAAACGCCGGGGAGAACGCCTGGACGACTGGTGGGGGCAGGATTCAAAAGCAGAGATTCACCATTTCATCGGCAAGGACATTACCTACTTCCACACTCTGTTCTGGCCGGGCATGCTGAAAACGGCCGGGCACAATCTTCCCTGCAAGGTTCACATCCACGGATTTTTGACGGTGGCCGGGGAGAAGATGAGCAAGTCGCGGGGTACGTTCGTCATGGCTTCGACGTATCTGAATCATCTGGATCCGGCGGCACTGCGTTACTACTACGCGACCAAGCTTGGTTCCGGACTGGATGATATCGATCTGAACCTGGATGAATTTGTGACCAAGGTCAACGTGGATCTGGTGGGCAAGGTTGTCAACCTGGCCAGCCGTTGTGCAAAGTTTCTTTCAGGCCAGAACCTGTCTGACGTCTACCCGGACGACGACGAACTGTTCACCCACGCCGCCGAGCGGGGGGATGCGATTGCAGCGTTCTATGAAGACTGCAATTACAACGCAGCCATGAGAGAAATCATGGCGTTGGCTGATCGAGCCAACAAATACGTCGACGACAAACAGCCATGGGTCATTCGTAAAGATGCCGAACGATCGGCTGAACTGCGTGATGTCTGCACGGTGACACTAAACCTGTTTCGGCAGATCGTCACGTATCTGGCACCTGTGCTGCCAAATCTGGCGCAGCAAACGGCTGAGCTGCTGAATGCACCGATCAAACACTGGAGCGATTCACAAACGCCGCTGACTGGTTCTCCGGTCAGTGCGTTTCAACACTTGATGAAAAGGATTGAGGAAACTCAGGTTAAAGCCATGATCGAAGAAAGTAAGGAAGAAAACGCTTCCGAAGCAGAAGCTACCGGCCCGACATTTCACGCAGCCGACCAATGGAAGGATGCCGGAGATGCTCTGGCGAACGAACCACTGGCTGATGAATGCACCATTGATGACTTCGTCAAAGTGGACCTGCGGGTGGCTCGCGTCATTGAAGCGAATCACGTGGAAGGTGCCAACAAGTTACTTCAGTTGACTCTTTCTCTCGGAGGCGGCGAAACTCGCAATGTATTTGCCGGTATCAAAGCGGCGTACAAACCGGAAGATCTTGTTGGCCGCCTGGTGATCTGCGTCGCTAATCTGAAACCGCGGCAGATGAAGTTTGGATTGAGCCAGGGGATGGTTTGTGCCAGCGGAAGTGGCGGCACAGAAGTCTTTCTTCTTTCGCCGGATTCGGGATCCGTCCCGGGACAGCGCGTTCATTGATGACGCCAGCGATCACAACGGTGCATTCCTGACCACAGATGCGACCGTTAGTTTAGTGGCCCCCGTTGAAAAACGGGACTGGCTCGAACAGGAGACCTTAAAACACGACGGTTTCCGGTCGTCCTGCCTGCCTGTCCCGGTTTTGCTCCCGGTTTTGCAACGGACAGCTAAGTTAGTTTCGATGCCATGCGTCGGTGGCATGTCGCCGGGTTGAGTCTGCTCCGGAGAATGGGTCGCCCATTCTCCGGCACCGACCGAGCAGCCACCAATGAAATCGTTCGGTCCGATTTGACACGGCTCCATCGCCTCAGTTCTCGGGCCGATCATTTCACGAAGTCAGAATGATGCCAGGTGCTGGCAGGCTGCGCCAGTGATGCTCGGGGCTCTCGAATGACGAACGCGGTTCGGAAAACTTAGGCTGTGGCAATGCGCGGGGCGTTTTCACCATTCCAGGGCATCGCTTGCCAGGCTGACGCAGGTCGCTTCTAATCCGCCTGCAAAGATGTTTCTTCCACGAAAGGCGAATGTCTCGATGAAAGCTTTCTGTTTTTCTTTGATTGTCGGAGCTGTTTGGATGTCATCCGTTTCTTCTGGCGCTGAACCGACTGTTGAACCGTTTGGCAAGACAAAGTCGGGTGAAGCCGTCGATTTGATTACCCTGAAAAGCGACAAGGGTCTGGTTGCAAGAATCATGACTCGAGGCGCCACTTTGGTTCAGTTGCACGTGCCGGACAAAGACGGCAAAAACGCCGACGTTTTGCTGGGTTTTGACGACGTCAGCGGCTATGAATCTGAAGATAACCAGTACTTCGGGTGCACAACAGGTCGGGTGTGTAATCGCATCGCAAAAGGCAAGTTCACTCTGGACGGCAAAGAATATACTCTGGCCATCAACAATGAACCCAACCATCTGCATGGGGGAGTAGAGCGAAGTCTGGACAAGGTCGTCTGGAAGGCAAAGCCTTACAGCAATGACAAAGGCCAGGGCGTCCGATTCTCCTACACGAGCCCGGACGGAGAAGAAGGGTATCCCGGCAACCTGGACGTGACTGTGAGTTTCTTTGTCCCGGCCGATCAAAATCGGATCGCTATCAGCTACAAGGCGACTTCAGATCAAGCCACTCCTGTCAATCTGACAAACCACGCCTATTTCAATCTGGCGGGTGAAGGCAGCGCGACGGTGCTTGATCATGTGCTTCGTCTGAATGCAGATCGATACACACCAACCGACGAAACGCTGATTCCAACGGGTAAGATCGAATCTGTCGAAGGAACGGAACTGGATTTCCGCAAGCCGACGCCGATCGGCAAACGCATTGAGCCATTGAACGATACTGGCGCGATTGGGTATGACCACAACTTCGTCCTGAACGAAAAGGAAGCTGACCAGAGGCTGGGCCTGGCTGCCGTCCTGAAAGAGAAAACTTCAGGCCGAATTATGCGTGTCATGACCGATCAGCCCGGGATTCAGTTTTATTCGGGCAACTTTCTGAAAGGCCAAAAGGGCAAAGGGGGCAAGGTCTACGCCCACCGCTCTGCACTGTGCCTGGAAACGCAACATTATCCGGACTCCGTCAACCATCCTAACTTCCCGAACACGATCCTGAAGCCCGGGGAAACCTTCGAATCGACAACGGCTTATCAGTTTGCAGTGGAAGGCGCAGAAGGCACTGCTGGCACTCAAAAATCTGCCAGCCCGGTCGAGGCCAAAGAATAGTTGGTGCATTGTTGACCCAGAGATCAGGCGGCCGAAACCAGGTCGCCTGCTGGATGGATTGACCCGTGGCGGAAAAGCAGAGCCATTCGGCCTGAAGAGATCTTTTTGCGCCACGGGTTAAGTGCACTGACCTATTATGTCTGGTTCGAGTCTGAAAGACCCTCTTCATGTCGTCTCCCAATCATTCCGCTCGCCGCAGTAAAGTCACACGTCAGTTAAAGTCCCTTTCGGTCGATGCGATTCTGGTGTCCGGTCTGGCTAATGTCCGCTATCTGACAGGGTTCACCGGAGATTCGTCGTGGTTACTGCTGACCGGTTCGCATGCATTCATGCTCAGCGATACTCGGTATGAAACTCAGCTGGCCGAAGAATGTGCAGACCTGGAGGTCATCATTCGTGATGCATCGCGCACGATGAACGACGTGATTGCTGACGTCTGCCGAAAAGCGAAAGTAAGCCGGCTGGCATTCGAATCTGACCACCTCTCATTTGCTCAGCACCAGACGATCTCGGAACATTTGCCATCCACGGAACTGACGGCGTGCAGCGGCGTCGTTGAGACGCTGCGGGCTGTGAAAGATAAATGGGAACTGGAGCAAACACGTGAAGCCATTCGGATCGCCGAGCGCGGGATCGGAGTGGTCCGCAGCACTTTGCGACCGGATCTGACAGAAATACAAATCCGTTACGCTCTGGAAGCCGCCATGCGCGATTTCGGGGCAACGGGACCGGCCTTCGAGCCAATCATTGGAGTCGGTCCCACTGGCGCACTGCCACATGCGCATGCGGGGCATCGTTGCGTAGGCGATAGTCCTGCACTGCTGATTGACTGGGGCGCAGCGGTTCCCAGTGGCTACCGAAGCGACCTTACTCGCGTCTTCTTTACCGCTAAACCAACTCGGCAGATGCAGCGGGTCTATGAGACTGTGTTGCAGGCCCAGCAGGCCGCAATCGCGGCCATTCGTCCCGGTGTGGAGTGCCGGGCGGTTGACGCGATCGCCCGGGGAATGATTGCTGACGCTGGATTCGGGAAATATTTTGGTCACGGACTGGGCCACGGGTTCGGTCTTGAGATCCACGAATCTGTACGCATGAGCCCCCTTGCGACTCAGGTGTTCGAGGTTGGAATGGTGGTGACGGTGGAACCGGGCATCTATCTTCCCGGCAAGTTTGGTGTCCGGATTGAGGACGATGTACTGGTCACGCAGGATGGATGTGAGGTTATGTCCTCCGTTCCTCGGGATTTCGAGTCGTCAATCGTCTGATTCCTTGCATAAATGGGCAAACTCCACGAAGCTTTGCACCGTATCGGCGGTCTGCGGAGGAATTCCGCGCGGTTCGACGTGCACACACTGCACGCTGGCTGTGAATCATCCGCCGCCGATGCATCCCGCAATTGGGCGTTTCAGCAATTCATTCCCCCCGCATTGACGGGGTAAGATTTGGCGTCTCTGGAGGCAATGGACTCAATGGCAAAGCCCGGCGAAAACGAAGACAAAGGTGGATCGTTTGATCTGGAGAAATTCCGGAAGCTGCTGCAGTTAATGGAGAAGTTTGGCGTTACCGAAGCCAATCTGCAGAACGAGCAGGAATCATGGAAGGTCCGACGCGGTCCTCGAACGGTCAATTACGGTGCTGCTATGCCGATGGCTGCTCCCATGATGACGCCCGCACCGGCTCCTGCCGCACCACAAGCAACGGCACCGGCGGCAGCTCCTGCGGTCCCGGCAGAAAAACCTGCGGGGATTACGATTTCAGCCCCGACGGTTGGCACATTCTATGCGGCTCCGAATCCGGAAGAGCCGCCGTTCGTGACAATCGGAACCGTGGTGAAGCCTGAATCTGTGGTCTGCACGATCGAAGCCATGAAGGTATTCAACGAAATTAAGGCTGAAAAGTCAGGACGAATTGTTGAGATCCTGGTAGAGAATGGCGCTGCTGTCGAATTTGGACAGCCGCTGTTTCGCCTGGAAGCGATCTAACGACTCCTGCAAGGAAGATAACCGTTCATGTTTCAACGAATTCTGGTTGCGAATCGCGGCGAAATCGCCCTTCGAATTATTCGTGCCTGTCGTGAGCTGGGTATCGAAACGGTTGCGGTCTTCAGTGAAGCCGACCGAGGTGCCCATTATCTCGAACTTGCTGATGAAGCCTGGTGTATCGGCCCGGCGGCAGCATCAGACAGCTACCTGCTGATCAATCGGATTATCAGTGTGGCTGAAGTCGGCAACGTTCAGGCCGTCCATCCGGGATATGGATTCCTCGCTGAAAACGCCCACTTTGCCGAAGTGTGCCGAAGCTGCAATATCGAATTCATCGGCCCGCCCCATGAAGCCATGGCAAAGCTCGGAGACAAAGTGAGCGCACGCGAAATCGCCATGCAGGCTGGCGTGCCATGCGTTCCGGGAAGCGATGGTCTGATCACGGATGTCGAAGAAGCTGTACGCATCGCGGACAAAATCGGATATCCGGTTCTGATTAAGGCTACGGCGGGTGGAGGTGGAAAAGGTATGCGAGTGGCCGGCAATGAAATCTCATTGCGAGCCGGTCTGCAGGCTGCATCTGCTGAAGCTGAAAAAGCGTTCAAGAATGCCGGTGTCTATCTGGAAAAATACATCGAAAAGCCACGCCACATTGAAGTTCAGGTTCTTGCGGATTCGCATGGTAACGCCGTGCACCTGTGGGAACGTGATTGCTCAATGCAGCGTCGCCACCAAAAACTGATTGAGGAAAGCCCCGCCCCGAATCTGCCGCACGAAGTTCGCATGAACATCTGCAACTGCGCTGTGAAGCTGATTCAAGAGGCCGGGTATCAGAATGCCGGTACGGTGGAATTCATTCTGGATAAGAATTTCAACTTCTACTTCATTGAGGTCAACGCCCGAATCCAGGTGGAACATCCCGTCACGGAAATGGTGACGGGGATTGACCTGATCAAGCAGCAGATTCTGGTAGCAGCCGGAGAACCGTTGCCGTTTACTCAGGAAGACATCAAGTGCACCGGGTCCGCGATCGAACTGCGTGTGAATGCAGAAGACCCGGACAATGACTTCCGAGGAAGTCCGGGAACCATTTCAAAACTGCGCCTGCCGGGCGGTCTGGGAGTGCGATTTGACTCGCACGTGTACGAAGGATACCGCATCAGTCCGTATTACGATTCAATGATCGGAAAGCTGATTGTCCACAAACCCACGCGGGACGAATCGATTCAGTGTATGAAGCGTTGTTTGAGAGAATTTGTGGTCGAAGGAATTCAGACGACGCTGCCGCTGGCTCGCAAAATGTTTAACCATTCGGCGTTCGTTGAAGGAACTGTCGACACTACGTTTGTCGAACGAACCTGGTAAACGATCGAGAGGATCATCAGAAACCCTTCAAATGCCGTTACCAGTTGAAGTGTGGTTAGTCCATCCGGACGAGCACATGTGTTCGGCCTGGAGGAATCACTTTTCGGGCCTGTCGGAGGTGCGGATTCTGAACACACGATTTGAGCAGTTGCCGCCACACGACTGTTTTGTGACGGCTGGTAATTGCTACGGAATCATGACCGCGGGAATTGACGCCGCAGTTGTTGGTTTCCATGGTGAAGAACTGATGAAGTCGATTCAGTTTCGAATCATGGATGAATATCTGGGAGAACAACCCGTCGGGACAAGTTTCGTACAAAGCACAGGTACGCCTGATTATCCGTTTGTCGCTCACACTCCAACAATGAGGGTGCCGGGATCGATTGACGGGACTGGTCACGTTTATGTTGCCACCTGGGCAGCATTTCTTGCCGTCTATCGGCACAATACTCAGCACTTCGATTCAAATCGGATCAACACGATTGTGTTTCCGGCCCTGGGTGCAGGATTTGGTGGTGTCAGTTACTGGGAAGTTGCACGACAAATGTCGGCGGCATTCCGTCACTACCTGAATCCGCCACACCGTATGGACTGGGACATGGTGGTGAACCGTGAGAAACAAATCGCATGGGACGGAGACAGGCAGGTCGTACGCTGACGACTCTGTGTGACGGAGGAAAACTTTTCCAGCCGCCACCTTCCCGGCAACACATTCAAGTCACAACCCATCGCGGAAGTTGAGAGGCTTCTGGAAACTCGTTGGATTCTCCGGAATCACTACAGGGAGCAGGGTTGCGAAATGACCTCTCGTTACTTTTTGCCTTCAAGGATTTAGTTCCCAATGTCTCACGGTATTAAGCGCGTTGCGTTGCTGTTTGCAGGTGGCCCGGCTCCGGCGGCCAATGCAGTTATTTCAACTTGTGCGATCTCCTGCATCAAAAACGGCATTGAAGTTGTTGGCATCAAATATGGTTATTCAAACCTGATTGATTTTGCCCCCAGTCAGCCGCTGATCGAAGGTGTCCATTACATGAAGCTGACTGAAGTTATGCTTCGACGGACACGAAGCAAGCAGGGGATCCTGATCGGCACAGCCCGAGCCAATCCGGGGAAGCATATCACTGCTCCCGAACATCTTGAAGATGCAGAAAAATCTGCACCGATGAAACGAGTCTACGAGGGGTTACGGTCAATCGGCGTCGACGCGCTGGTGTCAATCGGTGGCGATGACACTCTGAAGACCGCGAATAAACTGAAGATGTACCAGGACAAACTGCCGGCAGATCAGAAACGGATGCCGGTTGTTCACGTGCCGAAGACAATCGACAACGACTACATGGGGATCGACTTTACCTTTGGTTACTTTACCGCAGTCGAAACACTGGGAACAGAAATCAGCAATCTGCACGCTGATGCCGAAGCCGCTCGAGCCTACTTTATGGTGGAATCGATGGGTCGAAGCGCCGGCTGGCTCGCGTATGGTGCGGCCATTGCTGGTGAAGCCAGCCTCGTGATCAGTGTCGAGGATATCAACGAGAAGTACCTGTCTGCGGATTCCACCTCGACGCGCAAAGTGATGGACATCGACAAGGTAGTTGACAAGATTGTCCGTGTTATGCGATATCGACAGGAGAAAGAGGGCAAGGAATACGGTGTCATTGTTCTTGCCGAAGGTTTGGCAGAATACCTGCCAGACGAAGCGTTGAAAGACGTGCCGCGAGACGACCATGGTCACATCTCAGTTGCGCATGTTGACCTCGGCAAGATGTTTGCGAAACGCGCCGCCGCTCGGTACGAATCACAGACAGGGGTTAAACGAAAAGTCACCGGATTGCAGCTTGGGTACGAATGCCGATGTGCTCGACCGCACGCGTTCGACGTGATGCTGGGAAGCCAGCTGGGGGTTGGGGCCTACAGAGCTTTGTGTGAAGAAAAGCACAACGGAGTGATGGTGTCCGTTTCAGGGCAGCTGGACCTGCACTACGTACCCTTCGAAAAACTGGTTGACCCTGAAACCCTGGTGACGAAAGTGCGTTTCATTCCGGCAGGGAGCGACTTCCACAAACTGGCTCGGTTTCTTGAAACCAGCATCAATGACTGATGGCATTGGTTAGCTTTGGTTAAGCCCGACTCTCACGAGTCGGGCTTTGCTGTTGCAACCATCGCAAGTTTGCTTCGTCCACTTCGTCTGTTGCCAATCGAAGGCCGTCGGTGTTATGTCCGCAAGAATGATTGATGGAAAAAAGATATCGCAGGTGGTGAAGGATGAAGTGGCCGTTGAGGCTGCCGCTTTTATTGAATCAACCGGCGTGATTCCGACACTGGCAGCAGTTCTTGTGGGTAACGATCCCGCCAGCCAGGTCTACGTGCGAAACAAGGAACGAGCGTGCCAGAAAGCGGGTTTAGGCAGCGTCCTGCATCGTTTGCCGGACACCACCACTCAGCAGGATTTATTGTCTCTGGTTGAGCAACTGAATGACGACACCTCGGTGCACGGAATTCTGGTGCAGCTGCCACTGCCCGGACATCTGGATGAAACACAGATCCTGGACGCCATCCTGCCTTCCAAAGATGTCGACGGGTTTCACCCGGAGAATGTCGGTCTGATGCTTCAGGGACGCCCTCGATTCCTTCCCTGCACTCCCCATGGTGTGATGAAGATGCTGGAGTATGAAGGCGTTGAAACCAGCGGCGCTCACGCTGTCGTGATCGGCCGCAGTGATATTGTCGGCAAACCAATGGCCGCCCTGCTTCTGCAGAAAGGTACAGACGCGACTGTGACAATCTGCCACAGTCGAACACGTGACATCGCCTCTATCACTCGGCAGGCAGATATTCTTATTGCGGCGGTAGGTATCCCGGAATTCGTGAAGGGCAACATGGTGAAACCCGGGGCAGTGGTGATTGATGTCGGAATCAACCGCGTTCAGGACCGTCTGGTGGGCGATGTCGAATTTGAAGCGGCCGCTGCAATTGCTTCGGCGATCACACCCGTTCCTGGTGGCGTTGGGCCGATGACTATTGCAATGCTGCTGAGAAATACGCTGATAGCTGCAATACAATTGACCGTCGGCGGATAGTCGCGCGACCTGGCTGGCCAACGTTCCCGGTACGATTTTCGTTCCTGGTACGCTTTTTGTTTCTGGCGCGACTGGGCCCGCTATCAGTCGGAAAACGCAGGAACCTCAACGTACCACACTTCGCTTTTCACCCTGCAGACACTTCACATTGTATCTTTATGAAGCTTCTATCGGTTCAGGTTCAGCGTGACATCCGTCACGTAACCAGGTTTCAGTGGGATATCGATGCTTAGCCTGTGTGGTTTGTTTGGTGGATAGGGATTTTCAAGCCAAACAAGAAGACGTCGAACTCCATCGCGCTGAGATTCCTCAGGCGGTAGCATTGGCAATTTAAACTGACCTCGCGCATCGGGCCTGGTATGAAATCGATTCGGCAGGACGGCAACCCACGCAGCCATCCGGGGATGCATGTTGCATGCGACGGGAATAAATTCGTCCCGTACAAATGAAATCGAATCCGAAGCTCCAGGCGTGAGCGCCACATTGAACGGCGGATTTCGCTTTGCCAGCCCATTCACATTGTGCAGTGAAGAATCGCTGTTTCTGATTTCCAGACTTTGCCCCACGTGAAGTGTGACAACGTGAGGGACAAACGCCATTTCGATTTGATCAAGCACAACTGATGTTGCTTCTTCACCCGTTTGCAGCTGGTCGCGACCATCGATGTAGATCACGATGTTACTGAATCGCAGTGCATTGGAATTATTGTCCGGCTCCTTTCCGGCAATCGTCACTCTGCCGACCACAGCTGCTGCTTCGACACTAACCAGATCTGATTCTTCATTGGTTGGCAATCGCTGACGGAATGAGAGCACTCCGATGCTTTTCGCGTCCGTCGTATCCGTCAAATCCGAACGACTCAGAAGTGTGCGGTACGTCACCAAAAACGCACACATAATCACGGTGAGGGAAACAATGACCCACGTAACCGATCGAGGGCGGGAATTTGGCCTTTCTGCCTGGAACGTCTGATCCTGTTTTGTCATGCTGCATTGGTCCCATATCGGATCGAACGGAACGCACCGTTGCCGGGCGATTTGAATTCCTGTACGCCTTCATTCGAGGTCATCACCAGATGCTATCCACGAAATCCGGAATTGACAGTTTCGCTTGTCACGACACTCTCGTAAAACGTCTATGCCAGGTGTCCCTGCTGGTCCTCTTGATTTTACCGACCGGCCAGGGTGCATCTGCCGATGAAAAACCCCGAAATCCTGTCGTTCCGTCAGACAACGTCGGAGCGTTGGCAACTCTTGATGCCCCGGCCGAAGATCAATCCAGGGTTCCTGCTGATATCAATAAGGAATTTCTCAGTCCGGATTTGAATCCGGAGGAGTGGCTGAAACGATTCGAAATCGAAAGCCGGGAAGTATTCGCGGGGCGGAAATCTGTGATTCGAGCGATTGGGCTGAAAAAGGGTAGTGCGATCGCGGACGTAGGGAGCGGGACTGGACTCTATCTTGGACTATTCTCCCGGGAAGTTGGGGAGAGCGGTCGAGTCTACGCCGTCGATATTTCCCCGCGTCTGATCGAGCATATTCAGCGCCGCGTCAAAGCTGATGAGCTCAACAACGTCCGAGTGATCCAGTCGGAAGAGAAATCTGCCAGACTGTTGCCGGAGAGCGTTGATTTCGTCTTTGTCTGCGATACCTATCATCACTTCGAATACTATCCGGAAATGCTGCAGTCCATTCGGGCGGGTTTGAAACCCGGCGGGCAGCTGGTGCTTGTGGATTTCAACAGAATTCCCGGAGTTTCACGCGACTGGCTACTCACCCATGTCCGAGCTGGCAAAGGAACCGTGAAAGACGAAGTTGTAGCGGCTGGGTTTGAATTCGTGGAAGAAGTCAAGATCCCGGAATTCCACGAAAACTACTTCCTTCGGTTTCGGCGACCGACAGCATCGAGTGAAGAATGAATCAGGGCTCTCGCCAGTTCGGCCTGGTCACCCTGGTCTGTACTGTTGTGGCAGGGATGATCGGTTCAGGCGTTTTTACCACGTCTGGCTATTCGCTGGCCTCTCTTGGTTCTGCTCCGATCGTTCTGCTGGCATGGTTCGTTGCCGGTCTCATCGCCCTGTGCGGCGCAGTCGCATACGGTGATCTGGCACGCCAGCTGCCGGAATCAGGTGGAGAATACCTGTACCTGTCGAAAAGATTGCATCCCCTTGCCGGGTTTGTCTCTGGCTGGATCTCGCTGACGGCTGGATTCAGCGGTCCGGTCGCTCTGGCGGCCATGACCTGCGAGACCTACGCAGCGCCATTGGTGCCATTGCCCAATTCGGTTCCGCCACATTCAATTGCCGCGACCATCATCATTCTTTGTGGTCTCGGGCACTCGTTTCTGCAGATGAAAACGGCCAAACTCCAGAATGCGGTCGTCATTGTCAAGCTGCTGGGAATGGGTTTGTTCATCACCGTCGGCTCATTCTGGGTCAGTGCGAATGGAATCCAGTGGCAGCCCATTGCGCAAGCCCAGCCGTCCAATATTCTTTATGAATTTGCATCATCTGTGATGTGGATCTCGTTCAGCTATGCTGGTTTCAATCAGGCGGTATATATCGCCTCTGAAGCGGCGTCTCCATCGGTGACAGTGCCGAAAAGTCTCTTGCTCGGCACGCTTGCAACGATGATTGTCTATTTGCTGCTGAACTTCCTTTTTCTCGCAGGTAGTGCTTCGGAAGAAATCGCCGGACAGCCGGAAATCGCGACGATCGCCTCACAACGTATGGGCGGCGACAGGCTCGAGCTGCTGATTCGCATCGTGATTATCATTGCCACGTTTTCATCCGTCGCCAGCATGATTATGACGGGCCCGCGTGTCTATAGCCGAATGGCGCTGGATGGAGTATTTCCAGCCGCGTTCCGATCAGACCGCAACGGACTGCCCCGCTCGGTACTCCTTCAAACAGGGATCTCTCTGTTTCTGGTCTACTGGTCCACTCTGCTGGAACTCCTTCAGTACCTCGGGACAACTCTGGCCCTGTCTTCTGCACTGACGGTTGCCTGTCTTCTGTTGCCGACCCCTGCCGATATCTCAAAACCGCGACTGCCCGGTCTGTTTGCTGCGGTGATTTATGTTGCAGCAACCCTGTCTTTTGCGGTGATGATGACCGTACTTTACCCGGCTCGCATTCTGGGGACAGTGATCACACTGGTCGTGGGCGTTCTGTTCTGGTGGTTCGTGCGAAAACCCAGTGATGGGGTGAGCAGCCATCCCTGAAAGGCGACGACTTCGAATCAGTTCGTCGTGTTCAAACAGCACTGAGCTGAGCAGCCTG
>JAGQQE010000428.1 GCA_020426345.1 Planctomycetaceae bacterium | reverse complement strand
TAGATTCTCAGCGAACCACGTTGCGAGCTGCTCTTTCGACATTTGTCCTGACGCCAGCCGGAGAATCGATTCTTCGCCCAACTGTTGGTCGACCTCAAGAAAGTATCCATTGATTCGCAGAAACGTGTCCGCTGCTACAAAGCCTGTTCGCTTGTTGCCATCCACGAATGGATGATTCATCACTGTGGAAAAGCAGTAGGCGGCAGCCTTCGATTCCAGCGTTCGGTAGAGTTCGATTTTTTCGAACGATGCCTTTGGCTGAGCGACAGCAGATTCGAGCAGTCCTTTATCTCGAATGCCGGCACTGCCACCTGTTTCTCGGATCACACATTCATTCCCTGCACACTCTTTTCCATCACGCCGTTCCACCGGAAGAGGCTGTCACCGGACGTGGTGCAAATGTCGTTACACAGCCGCCGCTGCTTCAGCCCTCGCGTTGTCGGCATCGGCGTCCGGATGGCGTTCACGAATGGAAGCGTAACCGTTGTTGTGAAGTTCCTGAGCCAATGATGCATCGCCGGTTTCAACAATGCGACCACCCAGCATGACGTGGGTGAATTTGGGTGGATTGTATTCCAGGAGTCGTTCGTGGTGGGTGATGATCAACACGCCCATCTGAGGGCCGCTGAGCTTTGCGAGGCCTTCGCTGACCACTCGCACGGCATCGCTGTCCAGACCGCTGTCCGTTTCGTCCAGAATGGCGAACCTGGGCTGCAGCATCGCCATCTGCAGAATCTCCATCCGCTTCTTTTCGCCGCCGGAAAATCCGTCGTTCAGGTATCGTCGAGCGAACTCAACGTCCATCCCCAGTTCTTCCATCTTCGACTTGATTTCCTTGCGGAATTCCCGCATGCCAATCAGGCCTTCGCCTTCTTTGCGATCGGGATTGCGGATGTTACTGACCGCGTGACGGATGAAGTCGGCAACTTTTACTCCGGGAATGACGACCGGATACTGAAAGGCCAGGAACATGCCCAGACGAGCTCGTTCGTCAGCCGCGAATTCAGTGATGTTGACTCCGTCGACTTCAATGCTGCCGTCGGTGATCTCGTAGTTCGGATGTCCGGCCAGAGCGTAGGCCAGCGTGCTTTTGCCAGAGCCGTTGGGACCCATCAAAGCGTGAACTTCGCCCTGACGAATTTCCATATCCACGCCCTTAAGAATGGGCGTGCCCGCAACGGAAACATGAAGATTGCTGATGCGCAATGTGGATGTCATTGATATGCACTTCCTGTGGGCGCCACGGCAAAACCGCAGCACCTTTGACGAATTGAAATGGGAGTTCAGTCAGTTTTCTAAGGGATCAGCAAGGCTGAGCCCCGGTGTGACACGAAACTGAGGAGTGGCATTCCTCGCTGATTTCGCACCATCGTGTTCAGGAAACTCAGACGTTTAGTGCCGAGTAACCCGAGTGGTGTGGCACTGGCAATGTTTGCTCAGCGCGAGTGATCTTTCTTGCCTTGATCTTATCCTGAATCCGCATCAGGCCTTCGAGCAACGCTTCTGGACGAGGCGGGCATCCCGGAACATAAACATCAACCGGAACGACCAGGTCAACGCCCTTGACGACGTGATAACCGTGCTTGAAATAGGGGCCACCACCGACGGTGCAGGCTCCCATGGCAATCACATACTTGGGATCCGGCATCTGTTCGTAGAGACGACGCACCCGGCTGGCCATCTTGAATGTCACCGTACCGGCGACAATCATCAGATCGGCCTGTCTTGGCGTTGCCCGGAAGGCACCTGCCCCAAAACGGTCAATGTCATATTTACTGGCACCCGCCGCCATCATTTCGATAGCGCAACATGCCAGGCCAAATGTCATCGGCCAGATACTTGACTGTTGACCCCAGTTCAGGGCTTGTTCAACAGTTGTCGTAATCACGTTCTCCTCGAACCGACCTTCAATCCATGTCATGTCGCTCGAACCTTTTCAAAACCCAATGAGAAATACATCGATTGCACTGACTGAACCCCATCCAGATGCCACCTGTGCGGGAAGTGCAGTCACGGAATCTACCAGCCTCAGTATTCGATGCAATCGACGATGTCTGTTTCCCTGAAATGACTTGAATTTCTGCGATTTATCCCGAGGCGGGTTCTTCACTTTTCACGTGAAACTCGCAGCAACTATGCCCGTCTCGACAACGATTTCCAAACTCGACAGGAGACCCAAGGACCTGCTCCAGAACCTGACGTTCGACCTGACAGATCGTCTCGTCAATCTCTGCAAGCATCGGAAACGGACAAAAGGTTTCCCGCAGGATATGAAGACCGCCAGATCGCTCGGCCTCGACACTGAATCCACTGGCCTTCAACTCCGACGCCAGACGCCGAACCCGGTCATCGACGTTAGATTCCTCTTTCCCACTCTGCTGATATCGCTTCGCAAACGCATCCTGAACCTGACTGATCAGCCGACTTCGCAGCTCGCTGTCTTCAACACCAATAATGGTTTTCCACAGGACGATCGCAAGTTCCCGATAGTTTTCACCGAGGGCATGCAATCCTTCCGGACTGAGGTGATAGCAGTGGCGTGGTCGCCCACGCGTCTGACTTTGCAAGTCCGAAAACAAAAGCCCGGCGGATTCAAGACGCGCCAGCCGTTGCCGAATTGCCGTCCGCGTCACTCCCAGCAGATCGCAAAGTTCCGGAATATCCGCACCGGAACACCGGTGGATAAATTCGAGAATTTCGCGGTCGCGAGGATCGATGGAGAACTGCATTGGATATTTCGCAACGAACAGATTCGGTTCCTGAATGCCAGCAGATATCGACTACTAACGTCAGGATGATACTCATTTCGATCAATTTGGCAATTTAATGTGCCAAAAATGACAGAGATGAGATCATGTCTCAGAGAGTTCCGAAGAGGGCCGATTCGAAGTCGCACTTGCGCGAATCAGGCCAGCGGCGCAGAGTGATCGCCTGAGCAGCACAGGGAAAGCGGACTGGCCCCCACCAAACGTGTCGGCCGGACGCCATCCATTCGCCGATGCACCCGAATCCGGATGCCGTTCCTGAATCCTTCCAAGTCAACGCCGCAATTTCTTAATCGCGTCTTTGACTGCGGACACCAGTCGTTCCACATCGTCCAGAGTATTGTACGCTGCGAGACTTGCACGCGTGGTCGCCGTGACTCCCAGATGATCGTGCAGAGGCATCGTGCAATGGTGGCCATGGCGTGTGAATACAGCATGCTGGTCCAGGATTGCCGCCAGATCTTCCGGATGGACGCCCTCGATACGAAAGGAAATGATCCCTCCCCGTTCTCTGAGTGGAGGACCAAAAATTGTCAGGCCATCCACCTCCAGCAGTTTCTCCCATGCAGATGCCAGAAGCACTTGTTCATGTTTGTGGATTTGGTTGAGTCCAACGTCCTGAACCCAGCGGATGGCTTCTCCCAAAGCAATCGCCTGAACGATTGGCAATGTTCCGGGCTCAAATCTTGCCGGAGGCTCCGCCCATTCAGAACGATCGCGGAAGACACGACTGATCATGTGCCCGCCGAAAAGGACAGGATCTGTTTCTTCCAGAGCCTCACGGCTGCCATAGAGAACACCGACCCCGGTTGGTCCGTACAACTTATGTCCACTGAACACCAGAAAATCGACTGGGGCCGACTGAACGTCGGTGGGCAGATGCGGAACGCTTTGTGCCGCGTCGACAACAATTCTTGCCCCGACCGCGTGTGCCTTTTCGGTCAGGACACCAATGGGGTTCACCGTACCCAGCATGTTTGACATACCGCAGACAGCAACAATTTTTGTGCGTGGCGTCAGGACGCTGTCGAGTTGTGTCAGGTCGAACTGTCCATCATCGGTGAGCGGGATGAATCGAAGGGTTGCACCTGTCTGAAGTGCCAGTTGTTGCCATGGAACGAAGTTCGCATGGTGTTCCATGAGAGAGATCAGAATCTCATCCCCGGCTTTGACATGTCGACGCCCCCATCCAAAGGCAATCATGTTCAGCGCAATCGTCGTGCCTGCAGTAAAGGCAACTTGCTGGCTGGACGGAGCATTCAGGAATGATGCAATTCGACTTCGTGAAGCCTCCAGTTCATCATCGATCCGCGCGCCGAATGCGTAACGACCACGATACGCATTCGCGAAGTATTGCTCCTCAACTTCACGTTCCTTCTCAATCACACAGACTGGCTTCTGCGCAGAAGCTCCGCTGTCCAGATAGGCAGACGTGAGGCCACCGGGGAGTGGGCGCATCAGGACAGGAAACTGCGATCGAATCTCTTCGACGTCGAATGGTGTGTGATTTTCAACCGGGGAACCTGGATCGCCGGCGCGGATGACAACCTCCGCCGATTTCCCCCTGGCCGCGGTTTCAGTTGAGGATGCCTTTTGTGTTCCACCGGCTCGACTTGCTGCGAACGACAACACTCTTTCAACCATCCCACGCAATCCGTTGCGTCGTTGAGGAGAGATATGCTGTTGGATATTCAGGCGTTTGAATACGTCCTGAATATCAAAATCCAGGATTTGTTGCGCTGTCTTGCCGGAATAGGCAGCCAGAAGAATGGTGATGAGTCCTCTTACGATCTGAGAATCGCTGTCCGCGCGAATGGTTAACGGTGCGTCAACTGCATCGCTATCGCTGGTCGCAACCATCCAAACCTGACTCTGGCATCCATGGACCCGATTCTCTTCGGTCTTTGCTTCGTCC
>JAGQQE010000427.1 GCA_020426345.1 Planctomycetaceae bacterium | reverse complement strand
TCGCACCGGATCTGGCGGCATGGCTGCCGGTGATTGTCTGCGGAATTGCCAGCACTTGGACGGCGGGTTACGTTCAGACATAGACTCCAGGACTCGATTTGAACAAATTCAGCGTAGATCAAAGGGCACGTAATGTCGGATGATGTTAAGAACGAAATTCGCCAGCTGAATCGCACTCAAAGGCGCGTCATTGGCGTCCTGATGGAGAAGGCATTCACGACACCGGACCAGTACCCATTAACACTGAAAGCAACGACCACCGGCTGCAACCAGAAGAATAACCGCGATCCAGTCACCGATTACAGCGAATCGCAGGTGGCGGATGCTCTTGAGGCGTTAAGGCAACTGGGGCTGATCGCCGAAGTCTTTACCGATGGTGGCAGAGCAGCACGCTATCGCCACTACATGCGGCACAAATTTGACTTCTCCGAAACACAGTTTGCTGTCATCGCGGAATTGCTGCTCAGAGGTCGTCAGCAACCTGGTGAATTGCGCACACGTGCCAGTCGGATGGTCAAAATTGAAAGTCAGGAACAGCTGAAGGCGGATCTGCAGGACCTTCAGGAAAAAGGATTTATTCAGGCCAATGGCGCGCTCGAACGACGTGGGGTGGAAGTCGATCACACGTTCTACATGGATCGAGAAGGTCAGAAAATGGAGCAGATGGCGGACGAACCGACCGTGTCTGCCTCACCAGCGACTCCCACTCGTGTTTCAACGCCTGTTGCTGCGCCCGCAAGCACGCCTGCGAACGAAAGAACTGCCAGCGGTCATGGGGATTCTGTTGCCCTGAATCAGGCCATGCTGAGGTTAACCGAACTCACGGCACAGTTTTCCGCGCTGGAATCCACGGTCGAAGAATTACGAGACCGACTCGAACGACTTGAATCTGACCTCGGCGGTTAAACCAACGGGAGATCGCTGAATACAGTTTCAACGCGCAAGGCCGCAAACCATCAGATCCCGTCCAATCGTCGATTTCATTCCTGCGACCTCACGAGCCAACTGGTGTCTGCAGGCAATGTCGTTTCGGAATTGAGGATCAGAATGCCGCCAGTACTCAGCACTAATCGAATCCAGACACGGCCAGAATCAATCTTTACGCTGGCCATCTTTCTGGTAAGTTCGTCGCAACGGGCCGTTTATCGGATACCGAGGTTGGCCTGCATGTTTTTCTTGTATGCTTCGACCCCTGGCTGCCCATAAGGATTGGTTCCCACAAGCCGTCCCTCAAGAACCGTTGCCAGCATCAGCATTTGGAACACCTGGCCGATCGTGTGTTCGTTGATTTCCGGAAGCATGATATCCGCGGTGGGTCGTTTGTCGTCAGCATAGGCCTGATTGGTGCCGTCAATCGCAGCCTGCAGAATGCGGGGGAATTCGACTCCTGCCAACTGATTGAGCTGGTCCTGATCAAGACTGTGCGATGGTAGTGTCAATGGTGGTTTCGATGGAGTTCCGGGCAGTAGATTCGTGATGAGCTTATCGCGACGACCTTCCTGATGCTGCTGACCTCGACTATGCAGATCACGCGTGTTGACCACCGTGATGGGAGTCGCCCCTCGTTCGTGCTTGCCGAGACTTTCGCTCAACAACTGATCGTACCACAACCCCACAGCTTCCAGCTTGCTGCCCCATGTCGACAGGAGCCGAATAATCATGCCGCAATCATTTTCGAATACGTGCCCGACTGCCGTGTAGTCCATGACTGCGTTGTTGCCAAATGGAGCGGCTCGGAAATGTTCCGTCATATCTGCAGCACCCTGCAACAGTTGCCGAATATCCATCCCCGCAATGGCAGCAGGCAACAGACCGACGGCTGTCAGCACAGAAAAGCGTCCGCCGATGCCTTCCGGGATTGAAAATACATCCTGGTAGCCCGCAGCGTTGGATAGATTTCGAAGTCTGCCGGCGTCACCCGTGACCGGAACAATCAGCTCGGCTGCTTTGGTACCGAATCGACGTTCGATTAATGCACGAAATGTTCGAAAAGCGGCTGCGGTTTCGAGCGTTCCACCAGATTTACTGATCACAACCACAGCAGTGCGACCCAGCGGCGAATCTGCCGGATTTGCGGCAGCCCGGTGTTCAAGCAATTCAAGAAGAGCTGACTGGTTATCAGAATCGACATTCCACCCATCGAAGTAAATTCGCGGAATGCCGTTGCGTTCCTCTCGGCCAAGCTCATTGTGATAGGGATTTCGCAACGCCTCCATCATGGCTCGCATCCCCATGTAGGAACCTCCGATCCCAAGGACGACAACTGAATCAACTTCGTTTCGAATGCGCGCTGCGCATTTTTCGAGCCGAACGACCAGACTCGTGTCGCCATTGTCTTTCAGGTCCTGAAGAAGTTCTTCCGGCCATTGAATGAATCCTGCATCCAGCGGCTGCTTCTCCGCAGGGACCTCCGCACCACTTTGCCACAATTCAACATCGTTCAACGTTTCTTCACGGGCTTTATCTATCGCTGGCTGAACGGACCTGAGCCGATCCGCAGACAGTAATTTCAGCGCAGCTTCCGGAACGTATTGAATGATGGGTTTCGTCATGGTTTCAGGCTTCTTTATGCTCGATGCTTTTTCGTGTTTGATGAACTGTGTGCTTGATGAACTGTATGTTTGATTCAATCGGGACTGGATTTCTGTGCCATCAATTCATTGATGACAGCGAAGACGCAGACACTGCGGCTGTCTTCAATTGCGGATACGGTCGATTCTTACACGTTTCCGCGTTTCGAAGTAAACGCCGCCATGGTTCCTGTTGTGTCTGAATGACTGGCGATCCGCACAACCCCAGGCTCCAGACAAATCCGGCGGAACATCGCTTTCGATGAATCCGAAGTCTAGCAGGGCATCGAAAGAACCGAAGCGTGACGCCAACAACCATTGACTTCAAAATCCATTCTGAAAGCAGTTCCGAATTGATGACCTTGTGCGTTAAGTGCTGACAGGTTCGCCCGAACACTCGGGACTGGGTGGGGAGTCATTCTCCGACAGAAAGTCGACCAGTCGGGGAATGAGCAGTCCCGGAACATCTTTGGTCCAGCATTCCCAAACGGTCAGCACCTTCCAGCCTGCGTGCCGCAATTGCTTTCGATTTCGCTGATCACGCTTCACATTTTCGCTGCGTTTCGTTTGCCAGAATTCAGTATTCGTAGCGGGCACGACTCTGCCATACCGACACCGGTGCATGTGCCAGAAACAGCCGTGTACGAAGATAATCCTGCCGTGCCTTGGCAGGACCAAATCCGGCTTTCCCGGCAGATCTCTGCGGTGCAGCCGAAATCGATACCCAAGGCGATGGACGACTGAACGGACAATGATCTCCGGCTTCGTATCTTTTGATCGAATGCGGGACATGTTGAACGATCGCTGTTCAGAATTGTGAACGTCCACCATGTTGCATTCCTTCGATTCAAATTGCTCCCAGTGTCAGGCAATTGCCTGGCCGTCGGAGGATTCGCCAATTCGGACCACGACCTTCCCGAAATGACTTCCGGACTTGAGATACCGATACGCTTGCCTGGCTTCCGAAAAATCGAAAACACGATCGACGATTGGTTCAAGCTTGTTGGCCGAAATGGCTTGATTCATATCCTGGAACATCGATCGACTTCCGACATAGATTCCCTGCATCGTAACCCGATTGAACAGCGCGAGCATTGGATTGACATCGCCTGCCGCACCGGTGAGTACGCCAATCATGGAAACCCGACCACTGACCCGCGCACACGCCAGAGACTTCGGCAATGTGCCCGGGCCACCCAGTTCAATAACGTTGTCCACACCTCGACCGTCGGTCAATCGCAGTACTTCGTTTTCCCACTCCGGCGTAGTGCGGTAATTAATTGTCTCATCCGCACCGAGTTGTCGCGCCTTCATGAGTTTGTCATCACTGCTGGAAGTAATAATCACTCTGGCTCCGTGCATCTTTGCAAATTGCAGCGCAAAGAGTGAGACTCCACCGGTGCCGAGTGTCAACACGGTCTGGCCGGCCTGAAGTCCACCCAGAGAAACCAGCGCTTGCCAGGCCGTGACAGCGGCGCATGGTAGAGTCGCCGCCTGCTCGAAGCTGAGGTGCGATGGAATTGGCAACAAGGCTCGTTCGGAAAAAATCACCTGTTCGGCTAAAACGCCATCGATTCCACCGCCGCGAGCCGTCTGCATTTGAGCTTCGTCAACGTCGCCGGATTCCCAGTCTTCGAAGAAGCAATTGACAACGCGGTCTCCCGGCTGGAGACCAGTGACGCCTTCACCAACAGCCAGGACTTCGCCTGCCCCATCTGACAATGGAATCACCGGACAACGATCATTCCGTGGGTATCCACCACGTGTGATAATCAGATCGCGAAAATTCAGGCTGGCAGCTTTCATTCTGACAACAACCTGGCCAGGTCCCGGATTCGGTTCGGCAACGTCAATCAGCCCGATGGCATCGATGCCTCCATCACTCTGGATCTGGTAAGCCTTCATTGATTTCTCCCTTGTACGTGCGGCTTGATTGTCTGACTTTCCTGTTCCACCGATCGCAGCAGCAGGCAACGCCAGCCCTAAACTCCACTCACAATTGCTCCACCTGCGGCCTGAAACACCCCGGATAGAGTACTGGGCCGTATCAAGTCAGGCAAACACACCACCGTCGCATGGGTGCGATATTCAGGCTTATGACAACTGCGAACGGGAGGCCGAATTCAAACTTCGATTG
>JAGQQE010000426.1 GCA_020426345.1 Planctomycetaceae bacterium | reverse complement strand
TTCACCGCCAACCGGAGTCTGTATCCATAACGGAGCATCTGCGCTCAGTGGTCCGTCAACCAGAACGGTGCCGTCCTGACTGATCAATACGTTTTCATTATCCAGCAGGACACGAACGTCACTTGGGCCATCTGCCGCGTCAAGCTGCAGCAAAATCAGGTCATCCGCTCCGATCAAGCCTCGTCCGACCGGCCTCTGAATGATCCCCGCGGGGGCGTTGGACAATTGCAGACGGAAGGTCTCATCGAGTTCCGGAATAACATCGCCAAACACAGGCACCCGAGGACACCACTGACTGATTCATAATCACCAAGGGATTCCGCCGTGCCGGCCACTGCGGTATCGTCTTCACTTGCGTACTCCACAGACAAACAATCGAATCGGGTATCGAGTGTGCCATCGTGAATAAATCAAGGTGGACGCTCAGAAAGTTTTCGAGAGCAGCGACCACAGAGAAGCGTTACGAGTTCCTCTTCAGGACGCAGTCGACAGCAGACTGGATCGCCTTCGCGATGGATTCAACGCTGACTGAAGACTCCAGCAGGATTGGATGGTGCAGGGTCAGAAGCTGATTGTGCCAGCGTTCTGAATTTGTGAGTTCTGCGGCCTGCCGGTATCGCTTTCGACTGTGGATCAAATGCAGTGCCGGGAATCCGGGTGACAGGGTCAATTGAAGCGGACCAAACTCCGCTGTTGAGTCTTTCGGGCCCTGCAAAGCCTGTTGCTCAATCCGATCCAGCAGAGATCGCGTTGCCTCTGTTCGATCATTCAGGTGCCTCGGTGTCATGGCAACCTTATAGAATGCCGGAACACTGTTCGTGGCCGAGTCCAATGCGGCAATGACATCGATGGCGTTGTCGGATGCAAGCAAAGATGCCAGCTGCCCGACCCGCTCCATCCGCCGTCTGTTGCGTTCATCCAGCATATGCAGTTGGGGGACCAGGACAGCGGCCTGCATTTCAGACAGGGGGTACGCGTCATTACCACGTTGCGTGTAGAGCCGGATGCGCTGCATGATGGCTGAGTTTTTTGACACCACAGCCCCGCCTCGCCCGGCGGTCAGAAGTTTGCTTCCCCCAAAACTGAATGCCCCGACATCGCCAATGGTGCCGGCTCTGCGACCATTGATCTCTGCCCCGGGGCACTGACACGCGTCTTCTACGACCGCAAATCCATGGAACCGTGCCAGATCGACAGCTTTGTCGATGTCCGCAAAGGTGCCATGAAGGTGAGAACAAATGACCGCGCGAGTTCGCTCACTGAGAGCTTGTTCGATCTGGCTGCAATCAATGCCGGGCGAATTGAACTGCGTATCGATCAGTACCGGCGTGGCTCCCAGCGCCAGGACATTCATGAAATTGGCTTTATAGTCGTAGGCAGCCATGATGACTTCTGTGCCCGGCTCAACGCCTACTGCTCGCAGGCAAAGCTCAATCGCACTTGTGCCGCTGCTGCAAAGTTGAACGTTGTCCGCAAGCAGGTACTCAGCAAACTCCCTGCGGAACTGGTCACAATGGGGGCCATGGTATCTGCCCCAGGATCCATCGTGCAGCATCTGAAGGAAGACGTTTCGAATGGAATCGTCTGAAACCGGCCAAAGCGACGTGTCTAGCATAGGAGTCGTGCGAGTGTTTCTTCTGAGGTGATGGTTTGAATCGTCATTCTTCCGAAGCCCTCCATAGCCCTGAACCTGCGTGCGCAGGACAGAACATTCTGCATCACTTTTCGGTTCCGTTCGCCAGAAACATGACCACTGCAGCCAGGGCTAAAGCTGCTGTTTCAATTCTCAGAATCGTTGAAGGCCAGGAGATGGTGTTGGCCCCTGCATCCAGCAGCTGCTGGATTTCTGAATCTGTGAAACCACCTTCAGGCCCAATGAACAAGGTCACATTTTTCGAAGTTGGATCTGATACGCCGACCGTCGGTCGGAGGCCTGCTGACTTAATCTTGTCACCAGGGTGGGCGACCAGAAGCTGTTGTTGCTGAGACATCGCATTTTCAATTGCCGCAGACAGTTCAACAGGTGAACTGATCGTCATCAGGCGATTCCTTCCGCATTGTTTACACGCCGCAATGACATTCGCTTTGAGCTTTTCCTGTTTCGAATCGCCCGGATTGACGACGCTTCGTTCGGTTTGTGTGAGTATCAATTGGTGAACTCCAAGTTCCGTCAGTTTTTCCACCATCCACTTCAGGCGGTCCCCCTTTGGTGGCGCAGCGGCGACGGTCAATTCAACGCCATCGACGCAGTGGTCGGCGGTGTGCCGGGCTGTAATCGTGACGTCAGCGTGCTTTCGCGAGGTTGCTTCGATAATCCCCCGGGCCGACTGCCCGCATCCATCAAATATCTCAATTTCATCGCCAGCCTTCAGCCGCAGCACGTTGAGAAGGTGGTGAGCTTCGGCATCCGTGATTCGGATGCAGTCCTGTGAAAGAGATTCGGCAAAAACACGATTAGGCACGTGCGTCTTCCTGAGGATGAAGGATGAATCTGGAGTCCGGATTCTCGGCCCCGGCAGCACAGAGTTGTGAAGTCGGAATGGCCCCGCTATCGTTCCTGGCTCTTGATTCCTGAAAGGTACTTTCAGCACGCGACTCGTCTGGGGGACGATTTCTGGTGACGCGGTGACGGCCGAAATTTGTTGTTACCCGCGCATTCACGCGTTCGTTCCCTCCAGACAGATTGACAGGGGAGAGTCCGCACGAGTGGTGTGCGGCTTTCTTTTCCAGAGTATGAAAACCTCGCCGAACGGCACAACTGAAGGCAGGCAATAAAGCATGAAGCCAGTCCGAGATCCTGATCCGAATAAAGACTTCAGCACAGATCATTACAGGGAAATGGTCGCCGCGATCGTCAAGAGCCATAAGACGATCTGTTTTCGCGACGTTCACGCCATGGGCCGCGATATCCTCTCCCTACCGAATTTCGTCATCATGAGGCATGACGTTGAGTTCAGTATTCCGGCAGCGTTGCGGATGGCCGAAATCGAAGCCGAACATGGTGTGAGTGCAACCTATTTTCTTTTGCAGACAAGTGACTATAACTGCTTCGAGGAAGATGAAGCCGTCCTGATTCGTCGAATCCTTGAGCTTGGTCACGATATTGGGCTCCATTACGACGCTGCACTATTTGAACGTTTGGGGCTTGATCCGGAACGCACTGCGAAAGCTCAGCTGGATCTGTTCGAAGCGTTTTTTAACACCAAAATCCATGCCATGAGTTCGCATATGCCGATGCGATCCGGGAAGACATTTTCTCTTCCCGGTGTGATCGACACCTACGATCCACTGTTTTTGACCGAGATGAAGTATCTGAGCGACAGTACTCAGGCATGGCGGGAGGGCGTCGTCACCGGCGTTCTCGAAAAATACAATCATATCCACTTGCTGACGCACGAATACATCTGGCACCCGGGCGGATGGGACTGGTCTGCCTTATTGTTTGTTGAAGTTCAGGACAAATTTCAAAGGGCCTGGAAGCGAGCCGAAAACTTCATCAACATGTATCGCGAAGGACTTCGAATGCGCCAGACCAAAGATGCTCAGTTCAAACAACGTTACATGACCGACAACAAGTAAAACCAGGGGCAGACGACGATGACTTTGACAACTTTCCTGAGAACCTGCGCATCGTATCTGGTCGCCGCGCTGTTTGTGAGTTTCATAATGATCGAAACGTCGGTGGCTCAGCCACAATTCGTGCGCGCGGTGGAAGGAATTGCCGAGTTCAGGCTCGAAAACGGAATGCAGGTTCTCCTGTTTCCCGATCCTTCCCGTCCGACGGTAACGGTGAACGTCACCATTTTTGTCGGGTCTCGTCATGAAGGCTACGGAGAAGCGGGAATGGCGCATCTTCTTGAACACATGGTTTTCAAGGGGACACCCACTCATCCTGCAATTCCGGCCGACCTGGCGAAGCGGGGCGCACGGTTTAACGGAACAACCTGGCTCGACCGAACCAACTACTACGAAACTCTGAATGCCAGCGACGAAAATCTGGAATTCGCGCTGAAGATGGAAGCAGATCGCATGGTCAACAGCCTGATCAGGGCGGAAGATCTGGCCTCCGAAATGACGGTGGTGCGGAACGAATTCGAACGCGGTGAAAACAGTCCCCAGCGTGTTCTCATGCAGCGAATGACTGCTGTGGCATTCGACTGGCACAACTACGGCAAATCGACGATTGGAAATCGGGCAGACATTGAACGAGTGCCCGTTGAGAATCTGCGTCGCTTCTATCAGCGGTTCTATCAGCCTGACAATGCCATGTTGATTATTGCCGGCAAGTTTGACGTACAGAAGGCCATGCAGTTAACACAGCAGTACTTTGGAGCTTTGCCCCGGCCTGATCGTGAGCTCGACAAGACCTACACAGAAGAACCCGCTCAGGACGGAGAACGTTTGGTCACGGTTCGCCGAGTTGGTGAAGTGCCTATGGCGGGACTGCACTATCATCTGCCAGCAGGCGGTCACCCCGATTTTGCTGCAGTTGATGTGCTGACTGGAGTCCTTGCAGGTGAACCATCCGGTCGACTGTACGAAAGCCTCGTCAAGCGACGCATCGCTGCATCCATGTACGGGACAACATTCGCAGCGCACGACCCCGGAAGCCTGATCCTACTGGCGGACGCAGCACAGGGGGTCGATGGAGGAACTGTGCTACAGGCCCTGATTGATACTGTGGAAGGATTCGCAAACAATCCCGTAAAGCCTGAAGAAGTAGAACGC
>JAGQQE010000425.1 GCA_020426345.1 Planctomycetaceae bacterium | reverse complement strand
CATCGGAATCCACTCCGGACAGCAATGCTGTTGATGATAACAAAGTTGTCGACCAGGAAGTGACATTTGAACCTCTGTCCCTGAACGCACTCGGTGGTGGTTCGGTGAATGCCACCGGGGCATCGGAGACAAACGCAGAAGCCAGCATTCGGAGTATCATGCAACACCTGAAACCGCTTCAGGTCATGTTGGGAGGATGGCGAGGAACTACGCGACGCGAATATGAGGGCTTCAAGGCAGTCGACAATCACGAATGGATCTGGGATCTGCGCACAAACCCCTCCCAACCTGCATTAATCATTGAATCCGATAAGAGCCCCTATCTGCGAAAGGGACGTATCACGTGGGACGAGTCCCGGGGCCAGTTCGCACTGCAGGCGACTGATGGAGAGGGTATCACAAGGGACTTCTACGGCCGTTTTACAGAACCGGTGCAGGAAGTTGTGGGAAGCGATGACAAGCTTCACAGAGTATTCCGACTCCAATTCGATCAAGATGCAGAAACGGATGTGGATGGCAGCCAACCGAACGATTTCTGGCAAATCGCGTTTGCTCAACAAGACAACAACCGGTACCTGCTTGAAGTGGCCCACCGTCGCGCAAAAACAGATTTCCGTCGATATGACACCGTGTCGACTCAACGAGAAGGCACATCCTTTGCCATCAATGATTCCGACTACGGCGAGAAAACCTGCATCATCTCAGAGGGGCTCGGGACAATTCAGGTCAGCTACAAGGGTCGCGACTACTGGGTCTGCTGCACAGGCTGCAAGGCTGCATTTGACGAAGACCCTGAAAAGTGGATAGCCCGAGCGGCTGAACGAGACAAGGAAAAGAAGAAACAATGAAAAATGAACTGCTTTCTCCGGGCGGACTCAGAACTCGCGTGATCGACGATCTTGGAGACTCCGCGCCAAAGCTGATGGTGATCCTCTGTCACGGATTCGGAGCCTCCGGGGACGATCTTGTCCCGGTTGCTGAATGGCTGATTGATAGCAGCGATCTGATTGCATCAACATGCCAGTTTGCCTGTCCGGAAGCTCCTGTCGACTTAACAAAAATGGGTATGCCTGGCGCCCGTGCCTGGTGGCCCATCAACATGGCGTTACTGGCCGAAATCAATCAGACTCGAAACTACCAACAGCTAACGGAGCTGACGCCTGACGGAATGCTGACGGCCACCGAACAGCTCAATCAGTCGATCAAAGAGCTGCTCACCGATAGAAGCCTGAGTCAGAATCAGGTGGTCCTGGGCGGCTTCTCTCAGGGAGCGATGTGTTCGACCGATGTCGTCCTGCGGCACGGATTTTCACCGGCAATGCTCGCGTTATTCTCCGGCACCATGCTTTGTCGGGAAGACTGGACAAATCTTGCAAAGGCACATCCGGGCTGTCAGGTATTCCAGTCCCATGGGCAACAGGACATGGTTCTGCCATTTCGGCCCGCTGTGGAACTCAGCCAAATGCTGTTTGACGCCGATTTCAGGACCGAATTTCATGAATTTCAGGGAGGCCACACCATACCTGCGTCGGTCCTTCATGAGTTTTCAGAGTCCCTCAGTAGTTTGCTTGGTTGAGTGAGTTGAGAAACGCAATTACTATCCCATCCTTGGTTTGTGTTTGGGCGACATACCGCCGCCGGAATTAGCATCCAATTACCGAAACAGTCGCGTCAGTTGTTGAAACAGGACCTTAGACATGATCGTTGGAAAGATCTGGAGTGCCTTCAAGGCTCAGATGAACAAACTGGCCAACTTCTTCTGGACTGCCGATCCCATAGCGCAGATGCAATATGAATACGATCAGGCTGTTGAGCAACTGAAAGGTGGAAAAGACGGACTCGCTCAGTATCGAGCCCTCGTGGAACGCGTCAGCCAGCAGGTTGCCAATGACAAACGCCACGTGGCCAAACTTGAAGGCCAGGTGAAAGCGTACCTGCAGGCGGGTGACCGACAAACGGCAGCAAAGTTTGCGCTGGAGATGCAGAAGGCAAAAGACCAGCTCGCAGAAAACATTTCCCAGCTGGAAATGCACGAGAAAGCTTACGAAAACAACCTGCTGAAAATTAAGAATGCCACGAAGAAAGTCGGCGAGATCAAAGAGAAGATGCACAAGTACGATGCGGAATTGAAGATGAGCCGGGCGGAAGCAGAGCTGTCCGAAATTGCAGGCTCCTTCAACTTCGATGTCACGACGGATCTGGGACAAATTGAAAACGTACTGCAGGACCAAATCAACAAGAACAGGGCAAAGGCTCGTGTCGCCTCCGACCTGTCGGAACAAGGCATCGAACAAATCGAGCGAGAAACCGCTGCGGAAGCTGCCATGGCTGAGGATGCCCTCAAACAGTTCGAACTGGAACTCGGCATGATTTCACCACAGACCGTTAATATCGGACAGGAGGAAAAAGACCTGGGACCTTCGCAGAAGACAACGGAGCTCAACTAAGCTCTTCCGAAAACGGCAGGAAAAGCCCGGCAGACACTGTCGGGCTTTTTTCACATGCATGTCGTTCGTCATCCAATCAGATCACGACAGAAGGTCCAGAAAGAAGGCGACGGAATTCTGCCGACCCATGCGAAAGCGCGAATCATGTCTGACGTCATTGAGAATGCATCCCCAACTGTAACTGAACTGGCTCTGCCGGAATGGTACCCATCGTGGGCCGTCCGACTTTCACAAGCCTATTTTGCGGGGACGTCCTGCTTCTTCGTTCTTCATGGAAACATCCACGACCTCGTCCCGTGCGAACGTGATGGAAACACCGAATTCCTGAGTGTTTCCGAGTTCCTTGGAGAGTTTATCTTTGGCCGCTGGGATCTGGTGCTGAAGCACAACCTGAGTACGGGACTTCAGGCACTCTCCGGTTCAGATAACGCACGTCACCAGGAAATGATGCGAGAACTGACGGCACTATTCGGCCCGTACAGAAACTGGTCGCGCGACCCAGACAATATTCTCCTGACTCTGGACCAGATGATTGAGCGATACCTGGTAGAAAGTGACCCACGCAAACGTAAACGAATGGCAGTCCTCTTCGACTTTGGACAATACCTCGTCCCGCCAGGTGACCCGGTGCAAATCTCAGGGCGAATTGCCTCCAGAGTCGTTCGATTCGTTGACTGGGCTCGCAACCCATACATCCGCAGAGTGAACATGGCTTTCTGCCTGATCGCCGAAAGTCTGTCCGAGGTCAATGAGCGACTGACGGCCAGCCCGTATGTCGCTGCGATTGAAATCCCGATGCCTGACCGAACGGCCCGCGACAGATTTGTCAGACACAGACTCTCAAATCCATCTGAGACAAAGTCGGACTCCCCGGCGCTCCTTCCATCTGCTCCCGACCCGACCAGACCACAAGAGGAGCCATTGGACGCCACGCAGTTGATTGCAGGGTCAAATGGCCTGAGCCTGCTGAGTCTCGAACATCTGCTGGCAGATTCAGCCCGCGCTGGAGGTGTTTCCGCGAAACAGTTTCGCGAAATGAAAAAGACAGCGATCGAGCGACAATGTGGTGGGTACCTCGAGTTCGTGGAACCTCGACATACTCTGGACCTGGTCGTTGGCCATGAAGCAGCCTGTCGTCGGCTCAGAGAAGATGCAGAGTTGATCTCAAACGGCTACGCCGAAGCATCCCCCATGGGATATTTGTTCTGTGGAGCAGTGGGCACGGGAAAGACGTTCCTTGCGGAATGCTATGCTGGCTCAATTGGAATCCCGTGTGTGAAACTGAAGAACTTCCGGTCGAAGTACGTGGGCGAGACGGAAGGGAACCTCCAGAGAGTGCTGACTGTACTCAGAAGTCTGGGACCGGTCGTCGTCATTATCGATGAAGCTGATGCGTCGCTTGGCGACAGAAACCAGAATGGCGACTCAGGCACAGGGAGCCGCGTATTCTCAATGATTGCCCAGCAGATGGGAGACACACGCTATCGTGGCCGCATCATCTGGATGCTGCTGACATGTCGTCCGGATCTTTTGCCCATCGACCTGAAACGTCAGGGACGAGCAGAAGTGCATATCCCTCTCTTCTATCCGGACAATGACGAAGAAATCCGGGAAATGTTTCGGGTGATGTGTCGCAAGAACAACATCTCCATCGACCCCTCGGCACTGACATTTCCTCAGAAACATGGTCAGCTAAGTGGTGCAGATATCGAAAGCATCGTCCTGACTGCAAAAAGAAAGGCACTCCTCGCCCGTCGTGATATCGTGACTGCCCAGGACATACTGGATACTGTGGCTGAATTTATCCCCTCCGCTCAGGGTATGGAGAAAGAAATGCAGGAGCTGGCTGCTGTTCTGGAATGCACGCAGCTCGACTTTCTGAATGACTCATGGAGAGAATCGATCGAGTCTCAGGATGGACGATCACGGATGCAGCAAAGAATGACGCACCTGCGAAATCTGATTGAGAGTATGTAGCAAATGACCTACCTTCGGGCGGAATCAAATTCCTGATTTCAAAGCGATTCACGTGCAGAGCACGTGCAACACAGATAACATCCACCTCTACAACTCCACGTAGAAAACTTCTCATTAAGGTTCTTGAACAATGGCACGAAAAAGCTGGGTCGATCCGGACACAAATGAACCATTGATCGACGACTATGCAAAGAAGCTTCAGACTTTCGCGACGGCGTTTTCGGACGGCGTCATTTCAGAACAGGAAATCAGCGATCAGGAGGCCAGACTTGTTGACCTGATGAAGGAAATCGAACCACTGCTGGATGACCAAACGCACG
>JAGQQE010000424.1 GCA_020426345.1 Planctomycetaceae bacterium | reverse complement strand
AAGCATATTCTTCAGCCGTAACAACTGTCGTCTGCGAAATTGGTTCGCATACCCTGGCATCGCTCATGCCAGGGTATTTTCTTTGTTGGTGATTCACACAACGTTGGTTATCAGCTGAGCTGAACTCAGCCATTCTTGATTTCTCTTCCAGAAGCAGCTCAGGAAACGCTAATGACCGTGCCACAACGGCTGGCGGACTTCGGACAAGCCATTCGTTTCACTGCGAAGTGGCTGCTGCTGACCGGCCCGGTTGGAATCCTGGTCGGTTCTGCGTGCGCTTTGTTTCTGTGGATGCTGGATGCTGCAACAAACATTCGGCATGGCAATATGTGGCTGATCTGGCTGCTTCCGGTGGCCGGGGCTGCAATTGGGTGGGTCTATCACCGTTTCGGCACCACGGTTGCGTCGGGTAATAACCTGGTGATCGATGAAATTCATGAGCCAGGCGGTGGAATTCCAGTACGGATGGCCCCGATGATCCTCATTGGCACCATCGTTACCCACTTGTTTGGTGGATCCGCCGGTCGCGAAGGTACTGCAGTGCAAATTGGAGGTAGTATCGCCAGTGGAATTGGCTCGATGGTTCCCTGGATATCGCGGAAAGATCTTCGTGTGCTGCTGATGACCGGCGTCGCCGCCGGATTTGGCGGGGTCTTTGGGACGCCTGTCGCGGGAGCAGTCTTCGCTTTAGAGGTACTTCTGATTGGCCGATTGGATCATGCGGCCATGTTACCCTGTCTGATGGCAAGTCTGATCGCGGATCAAACGTGCCTTGCCTGGGGAATCGGACACACGGCGTATCACATCGCAGCATTGATGCCCAATGAACTGCATCAGCATCTTGCGGTTGTCGATGTTCGGATCCTGACAGTGACTCTCATTGCCGGCGCAGGCTTTGGCATGATCAGTTGCCTGTTCAGCGAACTCGCTCATCATATTCAGCAGCTGTTCAGGACGCATATTCGTATTCCCGCACTGCGTCCCCTGATCGGAGGATGCCTTGTCCTGATCCTGACCTTATCGCTGGGGACGACGGATTATCTTGGTCTTGGTGTCCAGTCGTCCGACAGTAATGCTGTCACCATCGTCTCCTGTTTTCGTGAAGGAGGGGCGACTCACTGGAGCTGGCTTTGGAAACTATTGCTGACTGCAATCACCGTCAGCTCTGGTTTTAAAGGAGGCGAAGTAACCCCATTGTTTTTCATTGGAGCGGCGGCTGGGAATTCAGTTGCAACGATGACAGGAACGCCGGTTGATTTGATGGCTGGTCTGGGCTTCGTAGCCGTATTCGCCGGCGCAACAAATACACCTTTGGCCTGCACCGTCATGGGGATTGAGCTCTTTGGTGGGCAATACACCCTGTACCTGTGCATCGCCTGCTTCGTTGCCTACTTGTGCAGCGGGCATTCCGGAATTTATGCATCACAGCGATTGCGAAATGCCAAAACAGAATCCGATGCGTCGTCAGAATCACGCAAACTGAAATAAAGGCACGCTGGGAAAAGTGACAATGTCGAAACCCGTTCTTCTGGCTATCGAATCATCCTGCGACGAAACGGCGGCTGCCGTCGTGCGACAGGACCGTGTCATACTGTCAAATGTTGTTGCGTCACAATTTGATTTGCACGAAGACTTTGGCGGCGTGGTTCCTGAGATTGCATCCCGCGCACATGTCAGGAACATTCTTCCGGTCATTCAGAAGGCATTGAAAGAAGCTGATTGCAGACTGGAAGACCTGAGCGCCATTGCCGTCACGTCAGAACCGGGTTTAGTCGGGTCATTGCTGGTCGGTCTGACAGCCGCAAAAACACTGGCGATGTGCCTACAAGTTCCTTTGCTGACCGTGAATCACATCGACGCCCATATCTATGCCTGCGGGATTGGTCAGAGTCAATCGATTTATCCCTGCGTGGGATTCGTTGTCAGTGGTGGTCACACGAATCTGTATGCCTGTGAATCCGCCACTCAGTGCACATCCATCGGTGGCACGACGGACGATGCCGCCGGAGAGGCGTTTGACAAGGTGGCTCGCATTCTCGGGCTCAGTTACCCCGGTGGTCCTTCGATTGCGGCGGCTGCTTTGCAGGGTAGCCCTGAGCGTTTCAGGATGCCGCGGCCTCTGATGCACAGCGGGCGGCTGGACTTCAGCTTCAGTGGCCTGAAAACAGCCGTCCTTTATGCGGCGCGGGGTGTTCCCGGTCCGGATCAACTGACTGCGACGCCCGCTGAACGGGTGAATGATCTCGCGGCGTCATTTCAGGAAGCAGTGGTTGATGTATTGCTGTACAAGGCAAAGGCCGCGTTGAAACAGACGGGATACAAAACGCTCTGTGTCGGTGGCGGGGTGGCATCCAATCAAAGGCTGCGGGAGCGTCTGCAGCAAGCTGCCCAGCGTGAAAAGTTCCAGCTGTTTATCGCTCCCCCGGAACTCTGTACTGACAATGCAGCCATGGCAGCCATCGCCTGGGAAAGGTTCGAGAACAATCAACTGGCTGAACTCGATGCCGATGTACTGCCGGGGCTTGTTCGCCATGCATTCCCCAAATAACCGGGCAATGCAAACGCAACCCAATCTGTTCATAGCCCATCGGATGTGCCTCGACGACACGGGGGCATTAGAATGGAAAACGGTCATCGATTTCACTTGCGGCAAGTTCGACAAGAAACGATGACAGGCGTTCGACGATAGTTTCTACCAGTTGAATTCCCTTCTCCCTGGTTGCCTCGTGCGGATTTCCGCTGCCGGTGTTTGTTGTGAGCAAATGCCACGGGCGAGTGATCGATACCCAGCCATTGTTGACAGCGCTGAATCGCGTGGATGCAACATCGCCGTTATCGGCAAACAGGGTACCGTCGGAGTTCTTATTCACGAGGTGATCAAAGTATGCCAGCCCGAAGGCCGTTTCCATTTCGCCTGCATGGTCGCCAGCGTCTTCGAAGATCTGTTTCTGAATATCAGCAGAGATGGACCGGAACCAGTCACACAGGAATAACTGAACGGAAGTCTTGCCCATCAGTTCGCGCAGCAATGGCTTGAATTCATTTCCACCATGGCTGTTGAGGATCAATAGCTTTTTGATTCCATGGCCGTCGAGCGAATCAACCAGGTCCCGTATGATCATCCCAAGCGTGGATGGATTCACATTCATCGAGAGGCGACACCTGGCCTGGTTGGTTTCCGTACCGTATGGAATGCAGGGGAGCATGACGACCTTCGCGCCACGCTTCCATGCGGCTTCGCAGGACAACCCAGCAATTGTTTCTGCCTCAAACGTATCGGTTCCGTAAGGCAAATGCAGGTTGTGAGGTTCTGTCGCTCCCATCGGTAACACTGCCACGTCGTAGGAACACTCCCTGACGTGAGCGTAATTGGTTTCAGCAAGAATCCATGGTCTCATCAACAGTTTCCCTTTTCGAAGCGATCAATTGCGTCTCCGGCACGGCCTGGCCACAGGGAGACGACATCCGCGTCCATTCTTCCTCTCGCCAGCCTCGGGAGTAAAAAAGGGACAGCCCTTTCACGATTCTGACAGAATCCGATGGTCATGCCGAGTTCAATGGTCAGGGTTTTACAGGCGACAGATACTTTCACGCCCCGGACCTGCGATTCGCAACTGCGGACGACCCGTTGTTTGCATTTCCGACAGCGCAGGCTCCCGACGGTCGAAGTAATTTCCATGCGGGCGGTTCTTCACCGGCGGTCACCGCAGAATACAACAGGAACCCTGAGAGCTGCGATTGCCCTGGAATTTTCGGCGGATTTCACTACAAGTGACACGTTGTTTTGAATGTCGCTGCCATTTGGATGTCCCTGTATCTTGATTTCACCAGCTGCGTCTGCGTCGGGGCGGCGCCTATTTCGGGAGGACGCTTGATGGTAGGAAAGCGATTCGGAGGCAATGATTGATGCAGCGAGTCATGAAGATTACAGGGAATTCCCAGGTCTGCATTGATGAAGATGGAACTCAGGCATCCATACCGACTGACGATGAGTTTCTCTGGGTCGACATTCAGAAACCTGATGAGGCGTGGCTGCAATCATTGGCGGAAGAATTTCAATTTCACGCACTGACGATTGAAGACTGTCTTCATTTTGATCAGCGTCCGAAGCTTGAGTCATATGATGGGTATCTGTTTCTCGTGATCCAGGGCTTTCGGGTTGACTGGGAACAGCTCGAGAACTCCGACGCAGTCGAACTGCACCTGTTTATTGCTCCCAATTACCTGGTGACAGTTCACGATGAGCCGATCGCTGCCATCGATTCGGTTTGGCGAAGAATTGCATCTGATGGGCGTTTATCAGAATCACGCGGCGACTACATGGCCTATCTGATTGCCGATGTCCTGATTGATTCGTATTTTCCCATACTGGATGAAATTGAACTACGGCTGGATCACGTTGAGGATCGAATTCTGACAACAGGCGAAGATGTTTCGCTGGAGGAGATTCTTGACTTCAAACGCCTGCTTGTTTCGTTGAGACGAATCCTGTCCCCCCAGCGAGACGTCTTGTCGAATCTTGCCAGACGCGGAGACTCTCTGGTGTCCGATCGTGTGACGCTGTACTTCAGAGATGTCTACGACCATACCCTGCGAATTCACGAATCCATCGAGGCCGCTCGCGAACTCCTCGCGAACGTTCGTGACGGCCACTTGTGGAGCCTGTCGCAACGTACCAACGAGATCATGAAGCGTCTGACCGTGCTTAGCGCGGTCTTCATGCCGTTGACATTCATCACTGGATTCTTT
>JAGQQE010000423.1 GCA_020426345.1 Planctomycetaceae bacterium | reverse complement strand
ACGACACGTTGAAGCTGAAACTGAATCTCTCTGTGAGAAGCCAGCAATGACACAGCAGATGATGATTGAAATCGACCCACAGCGGGCCTGGGAACCATTTACTCCATCGTCGCAGAATCCATGGGATTTGCGAGCTGCGGCTCACCTGTTTCGACGTGCCGGTTTCGGGGCCACTTTCAATGAGCTGACTGAAGCAGTGCGACTTTCGCCTGCAGATGTTGTCCAGCAGATGTTGTCCACTGCTGAGCCTGCTGTGTTTGTTCAGCAGATGCAGTCACTGGCCAGTGCTGCACTGGCGACGGGAAATGTCAGACAGTTATCGGCATGGTGGGCTTACCGCATGCTTTCGACTCCGGTGCAACTGCTTGAGAAGCTGACTCTGTTCTGGCACGGGCACTTTGCGACAAGTGCAGAAAAAGTGCAGGATGGGGAGCTCATGCTGCACCAGAATCAGCTGTTGCGGGAATCTGCGACGGGCAGTTTTTCTTTCATAGTTCAGGAGATAGCGCGCGATCCCGCAATGTTGTTGTACCTGGATTCCGCCACAAATCGAAAGGCGCATCCCAACGAAAACTTTGCCCGCGAGATCATGGAGCTGTTTTGTCTTGGCGAAGGCAACTATACAGAAAACGATATTCGTGAACTGGCTCGATGCTTTACCGGCTGGGAAGTTCGTCGCGGCAAATTTCGAGTCAATCAATATCAGCATGACAATGGTTCTAAGACAGTCCTTGGTGAGACCGGTGATTTTTCCGGAGAAGATGGGGTTCGCATTGTGGTCTCGCAACCCGGTGCGGCAGAATTCATCGTGTCGAAGTTGATTCGGTTCTTCCTGTTTGATGAGCCGGCTGCTTCGCCTGAACTGATTGCTCCACTTGCAAGACTGATGCGCGATTCGGACATGCAGATTGCTCCCGTCGTCAGGACGATGCTCTGCAGTCAGCTGTTTTTCTCTTCACATTCCCGTGCCAGAAAGATTCGGTCGCCGGTCGAGCTGGCCATCGGATTTCTGCGATCAATGCAGGCATCTGTTAATACTTTTGAACTGGCGGATCAGATTGAGATATTGGGGCAGGGCTTGCTTTACCCGCCAAGCGTCAAAGGATGGGATGGTGGCCGAACCTGGATTAACTCTTCTACATTGCTTGGACGGTCCAATCTGATTCGCGACCTGCTGGAAGATGAAAAGACTCGTTTTGATCGCCGGCCTGTCAATGAGTACCTGCTTTCGATAGGTGCGGGGACGAGCGGACAGCTTCTGGAACATCTCGAGATTCTTCTGTTTGCTGTACCTTTGCCTGACGGGGCTCGCCAGCGGGTTATCAATTTGATTGACGCGGCGGGTGATCGTCGGAGGAATCTCATCGAAGGGATTCACGCATTGTGCACGTTGCCTGAATTTCAACTGGCCTGAAGGAGTTTCCTTATGCATTCTGTTTCACGTCGTCGATTTCTGAATCAGGCTGGTGCTGGCGCTGCGGTTCTTACGCTGGGGGGATTTGCCCCGGATTTTCTTCAGTCCGCGGCTGCGAGATCGAAGAATGAACGCATTCTTGTCGTTGTGGAGATGGCCGGTGGTAATGATGGATTGAATTCAGTTGTTCCATTCGCGGACGATGAATATCAAAAGCTGCGTCCCAAGCTGGCACTGACGGAAATGGAGGTGATCAGGGTGAATGATCAGCTCGGGTTTCACCCTTCGTTGCGCGGATTCGCCGACTTACTGGAGCAAAATCAGTTAGCGGTCGTTCAGGGTGTCGGTTACGACAATCCGAGTCGATCCCATTTCGAATCGATGGACATCTGGCACACGTGCCTGCGAAAAAATGAGACTCGTAACGATGGGTGGCTGGGACGGTTTCTGGAGTCGGCTGCCCCGTCAGAGAACGTCGATCCTCTGGCTCTTCATCTGGGCGCTGACAAGCAGCCTTTTGCATTGATGTCGCGCGAAGTGCGCGTCCCTTCGATTCGATCACTTGAGCAGTTTCGGCTCAACGGCATTGACCGTGAGCAGTTTCGGATTGCAGTGCAGGAGCTGACAGATGCAAGGAGCAGCGGTACGAATGATCTGCTGGGATTCGTGCAGTCGAGTACCAGTTCGGCAATTGCGGCCAGCAAACGGATCGAGACCACGGGTCAAGGCTACACACCAGCAAAGTCCTATCCCGCGACGGGACTTGGTGAAAAACTGAAAACAGTGGCAGGGCTGATCGCATCGGGACTTTCCACGAAAGTGTTCTACGTGCAGATTGACGGTTTTGACACACATTCGCAGCAGCCGAACGCTCATGCAGGCCTTTTGCGACAGGTAGGGGATGCCGTTCATTCATTCGTGAGCGACATGGTTGCGCAGGGTCATGGCGACGAGGTTGCCGTTATGTGCTTTAGTGAATTTGGCCGACGAGTGGCTGAAAATGCGAGTGAGGGTACGGATCACGGAACCGCAGGCCCGATGTTTATTGCCGGGACGAAAGTGAAAGCCGGACTAATCGGTGATCTGCCTTCGCTGCAGGATCTGCAGGAAGGCGATTTGAAGCATCACACCGATTTTCGTCAGGTCTATGCTGCAGTGCTTGAGGACTGGTTGCAATGCAGCAGTCAGGAAGTCCTGCGCGGCAGGTTCCAGCCGGTTCCCGTATTCGGCTGATCTATCGCTTCAGCAGGCATCCATTGTTTCGCAGCAGTTGCCACTGCATCACCCTGACAATCTGCCCAGCCACAGCTTCGATCACTGCGGGGACAACAGCGTTTCCAAATTGCCGATATGACTGCGTGTCCGAGACAACTTGTTGCTGGAGAAGGTGCTCCGGAAATCCCATGAGACGCCCGGCTTCTCGAGGTGTGAGGCGTCTGGGATTCCTGCCGCGACCCTGCGGGACCAGAATCTCAGAACCATCTTTGTGGTAACGTGCGCTGAGAGTTCTTGTGATTCCATTCGGATCTGCAACGCTGCAGCCAAATCCGTTACCTTTGGCCCGATGGCGTTCCGCGTAGTCCTGAAGATATTGCCAGAGTTTGTCGGAAAGAGTGAACTTGCCGTCTGCTTTTGGTTCGAGAATATCTTTGAGACGCGGGGGGGGCTGATCCGGGGGCTCGGGATACTGGAACGGGGGATTGTCACCAAACACATCCCTGTCAAAGCACACAATGATGACCCGTTCGCGATGCTGGGGAACCCATGATGCCGCGTCGATGATTTTGTTGAAGACGGTGTAGTTCAAGTCATGCAGCGTTCCCTCAATTGTCTTCCAGGTGTTTCCTTTGTCGTGTGAACGGAGGTTCTTGACATTCTCAAGCAGCAGCACAGGCGGGCGATGGTGCTCAATAATTGTTGCCAGATGGAAGAAGAGCGTCCCCTGAGTTTGATCCTTAAAACCGTGCGCGCGTCCGAGGCTGTTCTTCTTGGAGACTCCTGCGAGAGAAAATGGCTGACAGGGAAATCCGGCTGCCAGTACGTCGTGCGGTGGCAGGTCTTTGGCTGCTGCCAGATCCACAACATCTCCCGCAGGGTTCTCACCGAACCAGGCAAGGTATGTTTTCTGTGCGTGTTTGTCGCGTTCACAGGAACGCAGGCACTGACCGCCGACTGCTTCCAGTCCGATTCGCATTCCTCCAACGCCGGAGAACAGATCGACAAACGTAAATGGTACGGACGGCGGCTGGTAACCTGAAGAATTTGAGTCGTCTGGCAGTGAGTCGGCTGGATCTTCTTCCAAAGAATCGAACAGGGTTGGCGGCAGGTGTTTTTCCATCGTCTCAGACAGAATCGAAACGATGTAGGAGTTCTGGCTCATCAGACGACGTTTCGATTCTCTGCGAATGTGTTCATTGACTGCCGTTGGTACGTCGCGAATGAGCAAATTGGGCATCATCAGGTCCCTGGGAAGAAGTGATAGCGAAATGCTAGCACTTCTTCCCAGCGGGTTCCAGCGGGCTACCATTCACCCAGGACATTACCGTCGGCACGCTCACCGAGACTTCGGAATGTGCCGTAGTCGATATTTTCGCTGATGAAGTGTGTCGAGCCATCGCAGAGCAGGAACTGGACACCACCGACGTGTGAACTGCTGAAGTGAACGATGTGGTTGGTCGTGTTGGGAGTTCTCTGCATGGCGGGCATTCCCATCATCGGCGGTTGACCAACGTGACCGAGGATCATGGAGCCAGGGCCTTCCTGCATCATGGGCATGGTCATCATGCCGGCCGGGCGCATGACACCGGGAATAGCGGCGTACCAGGTACTGTTTGCTTTCACGGGTGTTGAGACTCCCATAAATTTATGTTCTGCCTTTCGTTCACCAACGCAAATTGTGTTTGCAGTACCATCCGTAATATCACGAAACCGTACACGGCTGTTGCGGAAGAAGATGCCTGTTCCCATTCCCGGCTGACTCGTGATATTTGCGTAGCCAACAATTCCAACGTAATTCGAGCTGGGCAGCGACTGTGTCGTGCCATTTCCATCGACGACGTCGAAGGTTTCCGGGGCCGGGTCTGTCGGGCAAAGGAAGGAGGTCAGAACCTGCCGGCTGACGATGGACATATTTGCCGGGTTGGACGCATCAAGCAGCGTGTTCACGCTGTTCGAGAGATTGGATTGTTCAATTTGCGGCATGATGGCGAAAGACCACGCATAGCCTGGACCAGCGTCTGCAGAAGCAGGTTGTGAAGCAGTCACGTTTCTGGACGTGTATCCCGGTGGAAAAGTGTTGAAGATGTCGTGGTAGTTATGTAGCGCCAGACCAATTTGTTTGAGATTGTTTTTGCATTGTGTTCTTCG
>JAGQQE010000422.1 GCA_020426345.1 Planctomycetaceae bacterium | reverse complement strand
TGATGCTTTCACACAAAGTGATTTCCCTGCAGAGCTTTCGACCGGGGCGACCTGTTCCTACGCATCGCATCGTGGAATGAAGACGGTGACCAGCAAACCGATGACTGCAATCCCCATGGAACTCGCACTGGCGTGTAACAACTCGCGAGACAACCTGACGATGAGTTAACGCCCCCGGATCATGGATGGCCAACTGATCCATCTGGGCGAAGGCCACTTACCAATGCTTCTGCTGATGCCTGGTGTGTTTCGACTGTCAGAGCTCGTGTCTTTGGGATCGCACGGTCGGAGGTAGCGTATCGGGGCAGAGACAGCCAGCACGAAAGTCGCCCGTTACGGCGGACAATTCCGTCAAAGCTGGGCCGGCCGCGATGGCTGACGGTACTGATGACCGCTTATTCCGACAGAAAACGGACTTTTAGCCCGTGTTTTTTGAATTCGAATTGAAAAATTCGACCTGACGCGGGAACCGGAGGAATGTTAACATCCCGGTCAAATCATTTTGCGGGAATTCGACGCCGGAATTCTACCTCGTAGCTACCGTCGCCAGATGCTTTCACAACCGTCTGTCGACCGCAGCTACGGAATCTGCCCTGGCCGTTGGACGCCCCCAACACGTCTGCCGACAATGCTTTGCGCAAAATCGGATACGCGTTGCCAGTAGTCGTCCGTTTGTCAGACATCTCCATGCAGTCGTCCATCATTCGTTATCAGGAAGATTTCCTGGATCTTTGCGAGCACATCCGAGCCAGCGGGATTGTCGCCTTCGATACTGAATTTGTCTCCGATTCCGGCTACCGCCCGGAACTTGGTCTGTTGCAGTTCGCAACTCGCGAACGCTGCGTCGCAGTTGACCCTCTGGATGTCCCCAGTCTGGCTGCCTGGTGGGACATTATGGCGGACGATTCCACCACAGTTGTCGTGCATGGCGGTCAGGCAGAAATTCGATTTTGCCTTCAGCAGAGCGGTCGCCCTCCCCAAAAACTGGTCGATGTCCAGATCGCGGAAGGCCTGCGATGCCGAAGCTACCCCCTGTCGTATTCCGGTATCGTCGAACGGGTGCTCGGCAAACGTGTTGCAAGCAATCAGACACGAACAGACTGGCTGCGTCGGCCGCTTTCCGCGGAGCAGATTGAATACGCCCTGGAAGACGTTTCGTTTGTGCTTGATATCTGGGAAACTCAAAGTGCATGGCTGAAGAAAAAAGGCCGACTGGACTGGGCCTGGGCCGAATTCGACCGGATGATCAACGATATTCAGCAGGAAGAGCGCGTACAGCCCTGGGAACGACTCACGGGGATTCACAAACTGCCACGCCGCGAACTGGCAGCCGCCCAGCGTTTGGCACAATGGCGGGAAGAAGAAGCAGCATTTCGCAACCGTCCTGCCCGACGGATTCTGCGAGATGATCTTCTGATTGACCTGGCAAAACGTCGCCCCAAAACAGCGCAACAGGCTCTGGCCACACGCGACCTGAATCGGCCGGAATATCGAAAACGACTCGACGACATGCTTGCCGTCATTGAAGACGTCAACCGCCTTTCTGACGATCAGTTACCCAAACGCATGAAGAACCGCCGCGAAGAAACTTCGTCCGATGACCAGGTCATTTCTAAATTGCTCGCACTCGCGCTCGCGAACCGGTGTGCCGAACTGGAAATCGCTCAGACCCTGGTCGGGACGAATCGGGACCTGATGGAACTGGTTCGTTGCGTTCGTTTTCATGAAGGCGAGGTCAATGCAAGGCTTTTAACGGGCTGGCGTGGCGATGTCTGCGGCGAACTGCTTAAGAAAGTGCTTGACGGACGGATGAGTTTTCGGGTCGCCCCGGCCGATTCACCGACCCCACTGTTGTTTGAAGATGCGTCATAAAGAAGATGGCTGACCCTACCATGAATGCTGGCCCCAATCGTTCTGACCGTCGTTTTCTGGGGATCGATGTTGGTGGAACAAACATCAAAGCAGGTGTTGTTGATGACAATGGGATTGTCATTTCCACCAGCAGTGTTCCCACCGAATCTGAAAAAGGACCGGATCACGGAGTGCAGCAGATGCACAAGGTTGCCATGAAGGCAATCCGCGATGCCGATCTGTCACCAGCAGACATTCACGCAGTCGGCCTTGCGACTCCCGGCACGATGGACATTCCCGCCGGAATGCTGCTCGATCCACCCAACCTGCCCGGATGGAAAGACTTTCCTGTGCGGCAGCGAGTGGCCGACGCTATGCAGTTGCCCGTGGTCCTGCAAAACGATGCCAACGCGGCTGCCTATGGAGAATACTGGGCCGGGTCCGCCAAAGAGGCAAACAGCCTGATCTTCTTCACTCTGGGTACGGGCCTGGGCAGCGGCATCATCATTGATGACTTCATTATCGAAGGCGAACACTCTCACGGTGCAGAATGCGGCCACACAATCATCGAGATGGATGATGGTCGGCTTTGCCCCACGGGGCAGTATGGAACGGGCGAAGCCTATTGCAGCGCAACCGCTTTGCTGAAAATGTTCGAAGAAGCCATCGAATCGGGGCGAACCAGCAGCGTCCAGCAAAGAATCAACGAGTCAACTGCCATTTCGCCGCTGATCATTGCTGAAGAAGCCGAGCACGGTGACAAGCTGTCGGCAGAACTGATCATGGAGATGGCTCGCTGTCTGGGCGTGTCTGTCACCTCAGCCGTTCACGTGATCGACCCGAATATGGTCCTGCTGGGCGGAGCGATGACGTTTGGACGGAATGAGACAAAGGTTGGAAGAGAATTTCTGAACACTGTTCGCCGTGAGTTCCATTCACGTACCTTTCGGACGATCGCCCACAGGATCATCATCGACTACGCATCCCTTGGTGGCAATGCAGGCTTCATCGGAGCTGCCGGGTGTGCGCGACGGGCCCTGGATCGAAACCAGTTGCCGCGCTGATACACCTTTGCCGTTCAGCGTTGATAGATCGGCAGGTAGCCATACTCAATGGCCAGTGCCAGAACGCAAAGCGATGTTGCGTAGACCTTACCCGCGCGGCGTTCGCTTCCATCTGTCGGATTCCAGTAGCCAGCCGGGTTCTGCAGATCGAGCGTCGTTGAATAGAGCTGGGCACGCGCCTCTTTCCATTCATTGCCACCGATTTTGTACATCCCGACGGTGCAGTAGTAGACACCGTAATAGAAGTAGTGTTCCTGCTGTGTGAGAGGTCGAGACAAAATCAGATTTGCTGCCGCCATCGTTTCGTCAGTACGATGTTCTCCACACACCTCAAGCGCCACGATGCCAGTTCCGGAACGAGTAATCGTTGCACCATGGCCTGCCATGTAACCGAAGCCACCTCCATGGGGCACGCGCAGCCGCTTGACATACGCGACTGCACGCTCGATGTTTTCGACCGGTACATCGCACCCGATATCCCGAGCCGCCCGCAATGCAAGCAGCTGCCAGGCCGTGACGCTCAAGTCGGCATCCGTATCGGCAGGCTGATATCGCCAGCCGCCATCATGCTGTGCCGGTCGAGGCACATTCTGCGCATCAATAATGAGCCGGATAGCGCGTTCCAGCGATCGATTCACGGCCTCCACCTGATCGGGATTGACCATACCCGCAATCTCCGCGAGCATCAGGGTTGTTATGCCGTGGCTGTACATGGGGCCGTGACTGTTGTCGCGTCCTGATAACAAGCCGTTATCAAGCTGCTGGCTCAGAACCCAGGCAATTCCTTTCGTAATCTTATCTCCGTAGGGACCTTCATCCGGGACATGGCCGCCCGCAAGAAACGCCAGGATGGCCAGAGAAGTTGCAGCCGTCGATTCACCATATTCGTCCGCGCGCCAGGCACCGGAAGGACGCTGCTCTGCGGCCAGCCACGACAATGCTCGCCGGATGCTGGCATCAATTTGCGGTGACAATTCATCGGCCATATTATTCGAAGCCTGCGCACGCGTGCTCAGGTCCAGGTCGAATCCGCCGGGAGACCATGCGAAACGGCCACTCGCCAATGCTAATGCAAGCAAAGCAACCAGAATACGGCAGCCGAACCCGGTCTTTTGCATCTTTACTCCTCCTGCGACAGGCTTGTCAGCTGGTCACGTTTCGATGTTGCTGGGGGCGATCGTGCCCCATGGCGGTCACCGCCGCCATTCGAGCAAAATCGTCGCCCAAAACCGCCCGGGCGTCCCGGCGCTTCATCCATTGCGTTAAATGAGCTGCACTGTATTTCCCGGGGCCCCGGAATTTTGAAGTGTAGCTATTATTGGCGATCGAGCAGCCTTTTCGGTTACACAATTTTTGACGAGTGGACAGGCTGAACAACGCGGCTTTTCCCGTTCCTCCCGATTCCTGAACTGCCCGGCGAACAGACTTGCAACCAGATTCATGGTCTTTCTATACTCCCGAACCAACCGGTTGGCAGTGGTGTCCATCTCCTGTTCACCGGAACGTCAGGGCGATTAGCTCAGTTGGTTAGAGCGCCTCGTTTACACCGAGGAAGTCGGGGGTTCGAGTCCCTCATCGCCCATTAGATCGCTTCGAACAGAAGCGAAGACACCATCAGAACCCCGAAAACCCGAGCGTTTTTCGGGGTTCTTTGCTTTGGTGGGTTTACCCGTTTTCTTCATTTCGCTTGTCTTTCGGGCCACTGATGGGGCCACTGAATCACTTTTGGTTGTAGGGTGGGTGGCTTCCGTTGATGCTCGATCGAAATGGGCGTCCGTCAATTGCAGGTAATGCTTTGCCGCAACGGACTGACTGTTTCCGATCCATGCTGTGACCGCCTGAAGTGGAAACGATTCAGCCAGCTCCGTTT
>JAGQQE010000421.1 GCA_020426345.1 Planctomycetaceae bacterium | reverse complement strand
ATCGCCAGCGTGACACTGCATGCTTCGGCGATTGGAAGCAATTCGTCGAGTGTTCGCTGCAGGTGCTGCCAAAGTGCGTCAGGCGATAGTTTTCGGGCGATTGTTTCGTGGTTCGGATTTGTCGGATGATAACCCAGCAAAACGGCCTGCTCAGCATCTGCTTTTCGAAACTCGGTGACCCGCGCGTTGCCGCGTGCAGGAACGTCAAGCCGGGTGCGCGTCCAGTCCGTACCCGCCATGAAGTTGTAGCACAGAATCCCGATACCCAGATCTCCCATCTGTCGGATAAGTGTTTTCATGGCCTCCAGTTCTCGCCCGTCGTCGACACCCAGTTTGATGTTTTCGATTGGCAGGTAGCCCTCGATGACAGAAATCCGAAGTCCATACTGGCCAGCGTGGTCGATGGCTGCACGAAGTGGGTGAATATCTTTTCCCGGGTACCGATGGACAAGATCTGTGACGCCGCACTGGGCTGACCACTCCAGTGCCTGGTCAGTGATGGGTGTTAGGACTGTGGCAAGCTGCATTAGGCTGTGTCCAAAGATGATGCGATGTCTCGGGAGAATTCTGATGGCTCATTTCTGCAGGGGTGTCAACTGCAAACTTCATCAGATTCCGGTTTGTCGATAGCCCGGATGCGACGGGTCAAACAGCTCCGGCAGCCACCGTGCACCGATACCGTGTGCAGTCGGAAGAGCCAGCATCCCGTTCTGAATCTCGATGGGCTGATCAATCAGCAGTGGATACAACGTCTGCAGGTGGGCACGGACAGTTTCCTGAAACGCAACCCCTGAGTTTGCGGATGCTACGTGGACGCCTGCCAGCAGGGTGAATGGCCCTGTGCAGTCGTGCATCAGAGTTGGAGTGTTATAAATCTGGGCCAGTTCCGCGATCCGACGTGTCTGTGAAATCCCGCCGACCCACGTTGGGTCAATCATGATGTAATCGGCAGCCCCCTGGTCCAGGACTTGTCTGTACTGATCAACCTGAACAAGCATTTCACTGACGGCAAGGGGCACCTGAGAATGGCGACGGAATTCAGCCATTGTCCGGACGGAATCCGGACGCAGGATGTCCTCCAGCCAGAGAGGGCGAAATTCTTTTATGGCCTCCGCAATTTGGCGAGCCGCGGCCAGGGAAAAGAATCCGTGACCATCAAGCATCAATTCGATTCTGTCTCCAACTCGTTCTCGGATTTGCCGAAATGGCGCAAGACCCTCTTCAAGGTCACGTGGTGAAAGATAGTGTCCGCCGCCTCGACGATAGACCGCATCGAACGACCACAATTTCATTCCGCGATATCCCAGTGCAATCAGCTCTTCCGCTAAATCTCCTGGAGTATTCATGCTGGCCCAGTTGTCTTCCAGGGGACCTGGCTGACCCGGGTCGCCGTGACCGGGCCAGCCAGAAGCGGAAGGAATTCGTCGATTGGTCCGGCCATAAAACGGACCTCCACAGCTGTTGTACACAGGAATCGAATCGCGAACCGGTCCTCCCAGCAGACGCCAGACCGGTTGTTGCATCAGCTGACCAGCGACATCCCACAGTGCCAGGTCGACGGCAGACAACGCACGCAGTTCAGCACCGGTTCCGCCAAATGCCGTCATACGTTCGTAAAGAAACCGCCAGTGACTTTCAATGGCGAGCACATCGGCCCCAAGGAGCCTTGGAGCCATGAAGTCGTGAATCACAGCGGCTGCCGCGGTTGGAATATAGTAGGTTTCACCATGGCCAATCACGGGGCCGGCATTCATCTCTCCGGCGTCGGTATGAATTCGCAGTGCAAGCAGCCCCGGCATCACATCGTGCGGCACAGCAGTCTCAATTGATGTTATGCGAGGTCCGTTGCGGTAGGCATGCCGTTGAGTGGGACCAGACGCGCGGTTTCCGTGATCATCATCAGAAAAACTGCTCATTTAGAAATCGGGCTTTCATCAGAAACGGTTCACGATTCAATCAGGAAGTGATTAAGATGCCATTCCATCCCCCGGTCTACAAGTGATCGTCGAAGAATGCCCCGGAACGGACCCCGTCACTTTCGATGGTTGTTGACCGAATACTTCTGCCCCTACATCACACCTCCCGCCTGGAAATCCTCATGCATTCTGCAGCGAGTCCCCCCCAAACGATGCTCCCGCAAACCGTTGAGAATCATGTGACCGTCAGGGGCAGTTGCCGATATGTCATTTTCGGTTTCGTCTTCGTTCTTTGCGCGGTGGTACCAGCTTCTTCGCTGGCAGGGCAGCCTCCGGCAATCGAACGACTGTATCCTCCTGGCGCGAAGGTTGGGTCGAAGATTGATGTTAAAGTCTCGGGAAAGCCGGGTGACGGTGAACTCAACGTTTGGTCGGAACTCAACGAGTTAGAGTTTCAGTTTTCCGACAAGAAGGATACTGCGACGGTGACCGTCCCGGAATCGGCGACCCCTGGTATCCACTGGATTCGTTTTTTTAATGCGGACGGTGCGACAAGCTTCCTTCCGTTCGTCGTTGGGATCCTGGACGAAGTGATTGAAAAAGAACCCAACAACAGGCTGAATGAAATTCAATCAATCGATTCCTCCAGGGTCGTTGTCAATGGGGTTCTGGAGAAATCCGGCGACGTCGATTGTTATTCGATACCCATCAGGACGGACGAGACGCTGGTGATTTCAGTTCTCGCTCATCGGCAGCTGAATTCCCCGATGGATGCTGTCATACAGCTGCTCGATTCTCGCGGTACGGTCCTTTTGCAAAATGATGATGATCACGGGCTCGACCCACAACTTGTCTATACAGCACTCAGCGATGACACACTGACTGTCCGAATATTCGCGTTCCCGTCTGCACCAAACAGCACCATTCAGTTTGCAGGCGGTGCAAACTACGTTTACCGACTCACACTGACAACCGGTCCGTTTGTGGATTACTGTCTGCCGACTGCTGTCAGCACTTCGATGCCGCAGGTCGTGAATGTTGTTGGCTGGAATCTGACTGGAAGTGATCCGGAGTTCAATTTGAAAACTCAGTCGATCGATGCGACCGTGGACACGCGAATACAGGGACCGTTTGCAGAGTCAACAAATGTCGACGCCGTTTTGATACCATCGTTGATTGAGGCTGACAGCGGTGGTGAGCTTGATCCTCCGTTTTGCGTTTCCGGAGTGATCGCAGAAGTGAACCAGGTTGATACGTACAGATTTACAGGAAGCAAATCACAGAAACTACGATTTCGAACGGTTTCAAGAGCCGTGTATTCTCCGCTCGACCCGCTGCTGATTCTGCGTGATTCAGGCGGGAAAGAAATCAAACAGGCGGACGATGTCAGCAAGGATGATCTGGACGCGGACCTGACGGTGACGCTGCCAGCGGATGGACTCTATTCTGTGGCGTTACAGGACCGGTTTGGGCACGGCGGAACTCGATACTTCTACCGCCTGCACGTCGAGCCCGCGGACGCCGACTTTGAAGTGACTGTTGGGAATGACCGGTTTGCGATGTCATCCGAAAAGCCACTTGAAATTGACGTGTCCGTCAAACGCATGGAGAACTATTCCGAAGCGATCACCATTCAACTGGAGGGATTACCGGAAGGTCTATCCTGCGAAAGCATGACATCGTCAAGTGAAGGTGAATCGTCGAAGAGCGTCAAGCTGTCTGTTAGCGGTGCTGCCAAAGAAGCCTTCAACGGACACATAAGAATCGTGGCTACGAGTGAGTCCGGACGTCGCAGAGAGGCGGCAGCGACCAGCATACCTGCGACGGCAAACAGAAATCTGATCTGGTTAACGGCACCGGCAGTGTCCGCGCCCGCAGCAGAAGCAACAGACGACGCTGACGCGATGAATGAGTAAAGTCCGTTGAACGATTCTGGGATGACTAAAAACCACTCAGGAATTTCTGCAACTCGTCGTCGTCTCCATCGCTGTCATTGTCATCATCGTTGAGCCAGTTCAGGGCGTCATCATCATCGCTTTCGGAAGCAACGCTTGTTGATGGAGTGCTCCCTGTGTCGTGCTCCTCCTCATCTTCATCTGACAACCAGCTCATGGCATCGTCGTCATCTGAGGCGTTGTCATCCAAGGCATCCACTGCGTCAGCAGTTTGTTCTTCAAACGCATCGACAACCTCCATCGGTGCTTCCTCGTCGTCCGATAGCCAGTTCAATGCGTCGTCTTCGTCCGAGATTGCCTCCGCATCCGTGGCTTCGAAGAGCTCAACTTCCTCGTCCACTTCCTGCACTTCGGCAACTGCAATTTCTTCGGCGTCTGCTTCTTCCTCATCCTCTTCGAGGAAATCCATTGCATCGGGGATTCCTGCTGCTGCGATACGGGCCGGATTTGCATTACCCGGTCGCGTCATTTTGGGTTTTGCAGAAGGCAGGGGGACATCACTGACGAGTGAGCCGAAATCATCAACACCGTCCCAGTTGAATTCATCGCCTGCGGAAGTGGCTGTTTCGTTGACTTCATCGACGATGGCGACTGGTTCATCGTCCAGACCTTCAAATTCATCGACCTCTTCGGCGACAACCTCTTCGATCTCAGGCAGAGGTTCCAGTTCGACCTCTTCGATGACGTCTTCAACTTCCTCGGCAACGATGTGATCGACAGCGTCATCCTCTTCGATTACAGCAACGGGTTCTGCGACCTCGTCATCGTCGTCATTGAGGAACGCCCATGCGCTGTCCTCGGCGTCTTCAGAGACTTCAGCTTCCGCAACAGTCTCCGGTTCGACCTCTTCGATGACCTCTTCAACTTCCTCGGCAACGATGTGATCGAAAGCGTCATCCTCTTCGATTACAGCA
>JAGQQE010000420.1 GCA_020426345.1 Planctomycetaceae bacterium | reverse complement strand
AGTTTTTTTTTTTTTTTTACTCGTACGTTGAATGACCGTCGTGTTTATCGTCTTCCGAGTGAATGGGAATGGGAATGTGCCGTGCGCTGGGGTGATCGCTACAACGATGTTTATTGGTGGGGAAGTGAGTATCGATTATTTGAGAAGCACAAGGTGTGGATCGGCGGCAAGACAAAGACCCGATCTTATCGTGCTTCGCAGCAGGCTGCAGCGGAGGACGAGGATGGTCATGTGAGCGGCATGCTTGATCCGGTGGGGAATGTGTGGTGCTGGTGCGGAAATCGCTATTCCGCGTCGGGTTCTTCTGGCGTGCTGCGGGGCTCGTCGTTCCGCGGCCTCGACGTTCGTGACTTCGCTCGAGCCGCCTATCGCGTCAACTACACGCCTGTCAACCGTTACTACTACGGCGGAATGCGTTTGGTGTATTGTGAGCGTGTGGTTTGCCCGTCATCCACGGCCTCTGGCTAATCTGGACTCTGTGACTCTGCCCTCTGTGCGATTCTCTGCTGCGATTCTTGTGCTTTCCCGTTCTTGACGCCGTGACGAAGTCACGGCCCGCGGTGCAAAAGGGAACAGGCTTGCCGAACGTATCTCTCGACACTGATCATTGTATCCGCACGGGGATCTGGCAGAGTCGGAACCGAAAAGTCGACTTCAGCAGACAATTTGGTTGCGTTTTGGAATACTATCGTTGAGTCTCAGGCCACCTTTCATCACACCCTGCAATTCTTATGAATAACCCGCTGCAAACGATCCGTGAATTGATCAAACAGCCGCCCGGTGAAACACGCTGGATTGACGTCCTGGATGTATTGATCGAGGCATGGGATGAATACAACAGTTGGGTTGCCGTTGTTCCAAAGTCTGATGCTGCTGCACCCCAGAGACCACACCACGATTCATTCTCAATTCAACTCGGCACCCTACTGGCCGAATGCTTTGCGGCTAAACACGGCCATCAAAATCAATGTGTGTTGCTGGCCGCCTGGAATGAAGATCAGCAGGAAACAGAAAAGCGGCTTCCAATACTCGTCGCAGAGCTGAATGCGACGCGGACGTTGCTGGATTGGCCAGCCCTGTTGGAGCCGCTGGCTTTGCGGCTACAGCTCATGAAGAACCTGGGTGCACTGCTCGGACCGGTCAATGCGGCGAGCGATGAAACTGCCCGACATCTCAACATCTGGCTTAGTGGTGCTCGAAAGCAGTTTGGATGCTGTATCGATCCTCAGCACCAGCCGTGGCAGCAACTGTCGTCGGTTGGTAGCCACCTGAAACCGGCGGCAGTTGCGGCGTTAGGGACGCAGGCTGATTTGGCGAAGTCCTTCGAAACGGCGGTTCGCAATCTGTTCGAATGCAAGCAGGACGAATTGACTCCCTGGCGGGACCCGGCAATTGCGTATTTGGCGGATTTGTTGATGCAGGTGTCGCGAACGTCGGATGATGCGTGGGCCACGTCCACGGGACACTCAGATTCCCCTAACGACTGGCTGCCGGGGCATACATGGATACTGATTTCCGTCGATGACGATCGCAAGACGAATGTGAACCCGACAGGCATGGTGCTGCTGTTGCGGGTTGACGAAATCCCGGACGGGTGCGGGGCCTTTTATCCTGATCCGGCTCTTGCCGGGTACCTGAGTCTGGATCACACGTTTCAGGAGGCTCTTCGCAATGCGTGGCAGGTGGTTGTTGGGCAAATGCCGCTGAAGTCACGTACAGCAAACGAGCCCATCAACGATGCGTCCGGATCCAGGGAACCCGAAGTGCGTCAGGTGGATTATCGCTGGTCTCTGACAGTGATTGATGATTCGGACAATCATGATTTGCGTCAGTTGCCGTTGTTTTGCAGGCTCAGCGGCCACAGTGTCGAGCTTGCGGTAGCCACCGCCCTGAAATCCGTGGTGGAAAAGACACCGACCGACAGGACACGGGCAGCGACCGCTCGGTTTGCGGAACGGGATGTCAACAAGCTGGGTCTGAATCCAATACTGGCTGCCGTCCTTGCTGTGGACAACAAGGATAAGGGTTTGAGCATTCCGGTAAGCTGGCACCGGGCAACGCGTGCCATGCATCGCATGGCAATTAAGAAGATCGTGTGTGCAGAACCGCAATCCGTCGAAGGCATCCTGTCGGCGGAGTTGTTAAGGAAGCATCAGTTCGAACACGCGTGGAGAGAATTGACCCAGTCTTCTGCAAGGACTCAGGAATTCAACACCGAACAGCGGAACCGGATGCAAAACCTTTTTCGGGTTCACTGCTTCCTGTCTGAAGAATATGAACTCGGATCACTGTTGCCGGACGACATCATCAAAAGTCCGGTGCCACTGCTGGGTTCGTACATTTTAAACAATTTTCAGCGGAAGCCGGATGATCGTGACCCGCCGCATCTTCATGTGGCAGTGACCACCGCTGACGGAACCAAAACCGAAGCTCGACCACTGTTAATATCCGATGCAGAGCGTGCCAACGAATTGGTGGATCTGATCAACGGGATCAGTCGGCTTGACCCGGCTGAACTTGAAGTCAAACCGAATTCGACCACCCTGCGTCCCATCCGACTCATTGCCGACAGCGGCATGGGAAAGACGACATTGCTGCATCTGATTGTATGGAAGGTGGCGAGTGGCAAGGATGGACGCATCCCAATCCTGCTGGACAACTTGTCACAATATCTGCACGAAACTTCGGAGTTCGAGTTTTTGCGGGATGTGGCAGCCAAACTGCAATGCAAAGATGACATCGAGTGGCTTCAGCAGAAAGCCAACCGAGGCGAGGTGGTGTGGTTGCTGGATGCAGTCGATCAAACGCGAGGAGACACAGGAAACCTGCCGAAGCTGCTGAAGTGGTTTCCAAATTGTTCGTGGCTGATCACGCTGCGAGGTGACGCTGTGGTTTCCAAACCAGAGGCGTGGACTGGCATCACATTTGACGATCTGACGGTGCTACCGTTCGATGAGAGCATGGCTCGATCCTATCTGGGTGAGTACGCTAAGGCTGTCTTTAAGAAACTTTCTGAGCCAGCAGACAGCGAAGCCGGCAGCATCCTGACAATTCCTTTCATTCTTTATCTGTTAAAACAGTTTGCACTGCGACAGGGCACCAACTTCCTGTCTATTGCTCCGTCAGAATTCTCAATGTGGAACCGCTACGCCATTTACCGCAGTGTGCTGTGCCGCCCAGGCGGATTAATTGATTATGGACTGCAGAAAATACAGAAAGACGCGGAACAGGAAGTCAAAGACCTGTTCCGTGATCTTGATCCAACGGTGAAACTGTGCCGACAACTCGCCTGGTGGAATTTGCAGCAGGACTTGTCAGAAAACGAGATTCCCCAGACCCTGGAAGGTGACTGGCTGAATTATGTCGGGCCCCTGCTGAAAACGGACAAGTCACCGCAGTGGATTCAAAGGGCGATTCAACGATTGAACATGCTGACCGTCGGCAGCATGTTTGAGATGGAGAATTCTCCGGATCCGTTTGCTGACATTGCTCCAGACGCTCCAAAGCCAGCAGCGTTCAGTTGGCGACATCGAAGCTTTTTTGAGTTTCTGGGTGGTTGCCATCTGGCAGAAATGTTGTTGAATGGCGATCAGGTTGCCCAGGAAGAAGCCAGAATTTTCCTGCGTAAGGTGCATCGCTTTGACCAGGCTGCGAATCGCCGCGCGACGTGGTGGTGGACCTTGCGATTTGCATTGTGTCATGCGAAGACATTGGCTGCTCGACCTGGTGAGGAGTTGTCAGCGGACGAACGTTTTGCCGTGGAGCTGATTGGTTGGGGTAATCCCTGGGTCGTTTACGAATCGATTGATTGGGACGGCCTGGTGATCGGTCGGCAGGCCACAGTCGAAGGCCGCCCTGTGGAACTGCTGGCTCGCTGGCTGGTGCATCGCAACTGGAGTCCTCGTCGCGACTACACAGAGGCAATGAATGCCAGTAGCTCTTCCCTGCCAGATATCGTGATTGATTGGTGGCGAGAAAACGGTTCTGCGGTGGGCGATGCTTTGTATTCGCGTGAGTATCTGGATTCGGGTTACGTTGATTCGTTGCTGGATTTGAAATCAGCAGTGGAACGTTCTGGGCGGTGGGCCGCTGGCACGGATTGGAAACCGTCGGTGGACGAAGGGCGTCTGGTGCTGCCGGATGTTTACCTGCGTCGCCCAGCCAACAAGATTCTCGATGACTTTGTGAAGGATTTTGTCCCTTTGCCGGTGGATTCGTGGGTTCCTCCGCGACAGCATCACGATCTGGAGCGTCTTGAGGAGGCGGGGTTGGAAATGACTGGCGTCGGTGCGGATCGTTGGGTGGCCCCGCTTGCGATGGGCGGGGTGTCAATGGGTCGTTTCTTTGTGACAAACGCTTTGTATGAGTTATATGACCCATCGCACCGTTGGTGGCGTGATGAGTACAGTGATCAGCCAGATCAGCCGGTGGTTTATGTGAGCTGGTATATGGCGCGCAGTTTTTGTGAATGGCTGACTCGTACGTTGAATGACCGTCGTGTTTATCGTCTTCCGAGTGAATGGGAATGGGAATGTGCCGTGCGCTGGGGTGATCAACACGACGACGTTTATTGGTGGGGCAATCACTACCGTTCGGATCGCGGATGGTTCTACAACACAGAAGGTCAGACTGGAGCGACCCGCAAGAGAGAACTCTCGGAGCAGGCTCATAATCGATTGAAAGAAAACGGCTTTGACCACGCTGGGAACCTAGTAGACCCAGTGGGCAACGTTTGGATTTGGTGTGCCAATTCAGTCTTCACATCAACCATTGCAGTATCGGAGCTCAGTCGAGTG
>JAGQQE010000419.1 GCA_020426345.1 Planctomycetaceae bacterium | reverse complement strand
GTCGCAAAGAAGTCCGTCTGGCCCGCTTCGAGCCGTCGGTTTCAGGCTTGACCATGTTCGCCCGCAGCGGATTCCGCTCCACATAACGCAACATCGTCAGGTAGTGTTCATTGGACTGGACGGGAAACGCCTTGAGTCCCCCTCTAGACATAGCCGATGCCTTCATAGTGCCGATGATAACGGCAAACGTGAGACGTCATCAGCCACTGCATCCAGCGACGGAGGTCCGCATCTTGATGCGGCCACATCAACAGGTGGAACTGGTTTGTCATTCAGACGATACCCGATCAGCCGCATCGGCACCTTTTCGTGAGCCTGCTGCATCAGAATCACAAACGCAGTGAAGTCATCATCCTTGTGAAAGACATCACTGCCGCCATTGTCCTGGTTCAGGACATGGTCAACAAACCCACCCAGTGATGCTCTTGATGTGCGTGGCATTCACGAACTCTAACCTCACTCGAATCCCCCATAATGTAGAATGTCCTCCTTTAGCAATTCCTCTTTCTTCCCCTTATTGCTTTCTACGATGAACGTACGTTGATACCGAATTCTGAGCAGAGTGCGTCGATGTCTGCAGCGTTCACGTTAATGCGAGCTTGGACAACGAGCGGATTGTCCGTGCCGTAATGGCAATCGAACAGCCGCTGAGCGGCTTCGAGCGACTCCTCTTCATCAAGGTCAACCAATGTGGCGAACCGGTGCGCAAACAGTAAACGTCGCCGATCGGGCACAGCCTCTGTAAAAAGATGTAGTTTCATTCCGCTCACCTGCTGACTGACCAAGGCAAAACCTGTGCTGCGAAACCGATGCCACCCATTCGTCATCATCCAGAAGAGGGGGCGAAAGGTAGGGGACGCGGGGCACGCAGTTCATACTTCCCGGGCTTATTGGGAGGCTTTCGCGCGGGCGGCGTCGATTCTTTTTTGGAGGGCGGTGGTTTCCGGCGAAGAGACGCCATACAAACGGCTGGTCAGAGCGTGGGATTCCTTAAACAGGCTGATTGCATTTTCGAACTGTCCGCGGGCCACTTCGAAATCGCCAAATTTCATCAGAGCGATAAATGTTTGCTCGTCGTCGGTGTTCTGTTTCGCAATCTGCAGTGCGGAGCGCAGGTTGGCTTCAGCGGCAGCGAGATCGCCGCTGCGAAATTCAAGTCGCGAAGCATAATGCAGTTCGTCGATCAGTTCCGGGCTTTGTGGCCCATGCACCGACTCAAGTGTTTTGAGACTTTCCCGCTGCTGAGCGGCAGCTTCCTGATACGAGTTCTGCTGTTCCAGAAGCTTTGCCTTTCCGTGAAAAGCGAGAGCCAACGGAATGCTTTCCTTCTTCGCCGAGCGGTGCAGACGAATGCACTCGTCATACACAGACATCGCCTCTGTATCTTTCTTCTGCTCTTCAAGTGAAAACCCGAACATGCGCAGAATGAGCAATGAATTGTCGGCAGATGGTCCCAGAGCGTTTCGACTGGCCGTCACGGCTTCTTTCAGAAATCTTTCCGCCTGCTGCGGGTCCCCTGCCATCATTGCCGTGATGCCGGCGAATCCAAGTGCATTCACAGTTTCAGTACAGTGGCTCCCGTAAATGTCTTGAGTCACCTGAACAGCGTAAGCAGCCAGCGGAACAGCATCTCGCGGTTTCGTTTCGCGGACTTCCATGGCTTTGGTCATTGCTTCTTCGGCCTGCTTCCGGCGACGTTCTTCGTTCGGAGTGAACTCGACCACTTGAAATTCAGAAGCACTGATCCAACCAGTGCCGTCCTGTCCGGGAACCTGAACTTTGGCCCACAGATGTCCGCTCAGACGCTGCATGACTGCGGAATTCATTCTTGTCCCCATCGGCACTTTCGTCAGTACATTCTCTCCGGCCTTGATGGACGCGGTGGGAGTTGTCACCTTCAAAATGAACTGAGCGTGAACATCAGGGGCTGCGACAAACAGGTAACAGACAGCGAATGCGATGTGCCCTCTGACGAAGTGAACGTTCATGGAGTGACCCTTCCCGTGCATGTGAAGGCTGCCCACATCCAGGGGTGAGCTGCGCCGTAGCGGTTTCTAAGAGTTTCAATCATCCTGATCTGCGCCGTCTGCAGTGCCTCAGCGGCATCCTGATTACCTGCCAGTGCTTCGAAGAAGGCTCCGGACAGATTCATTGTCTCTCGGTCAAGAACCGGCCACAGAGACGCCACAACGCTGGTGGCTCCCGCCTGATGAAACGCCTGTCGCAACCCGGCAACTCCTTCCCCGTTCTGCAGTGTTCCTACGCCGGAATCGCAGGCTGACAGCACAACCACTCTTGTCGCCCGCAGATCCGTTCCAACAACATCCAGCCCCGTCAGAATGCCGTCTTCCCCGCCCTCGGCAGATGGACGATTGCAGCCCGCCAGTAACAGACCGCAGCGCAGCAGAGGTTCAGACTGAACGGCGAGGTCCGATTCGCTGGGAAGAAAAAAGCCATGAGAACTGACCAGCAGCACGGAAGGACTTTTCAGAGCCTTGAATGCACCTTCCGTGGCCTGTGCCTGCTGATGTACGGAGCAGCGAAGTCTGGTGGCAGACGTGAGCAGTGGAGCCACAATCGCAGCTTCGGCTGCACTGAAGGTCAGCCGTTGAGCGTTGTTCTGCAGAATACTGTTGCGAAGTGATGTCGACGCAGCTGAAACATCCCGATCAGCCTTGCCCGGTGCCGGTAAACCGGGTTCCGCGTCGAAGTCGGGATCAGCAAAGATCACAGCCGGATTTCCTTCACCCTTTAAAGTCGCCTTCAGCTGACTCAGCGATTCATCATTCACGAATGCGGCGAATTCCGGGTCGTTCAGCAGAGCATTGAGTGTGGGGTTGGAAATCTCCGGCTTTGTCTCGTCAATGACGAGGTCGCGTCCCGACGTGACATACCTCACCACAAAACGCTCGATAACGTAGGTTTCGTCATCAAGATGCAGGGAGCAGAAAGGAAGGAGCCACAACTGGCTGTCCGGGCTGATCAGGATTTGGTGATAACCGGTCATTCCCGGCAGTAGTTTTTCGCGGAACATCGTTTCCAGCACACGACATTCCTGATTGACTTCTTTCACGGCCTCTTCCGCGCCAATGGACGGCAGATCCTGCAACGACTTTTCCAGCGCCGTTCGGATACGGACAACTTCCGCATCAAGGCTTGCAGCCGATCCCAGATCGACAACGGTGACTCGACCGGAACCTTCCGGCGGCATGATCCATGCCACGTAGCGATCTTCTGTCCACGGCGGCGCCGATGAGTTTCCGGTCACTCGAACGATGTCAACATAAACGCTGTCCCTCGGCAGAGCCTTCCGCAGCGAATCCAGCGTGATCCATGGCTGTTTGGGAAACCGATGCCTGAGAACGATGTCCCGCCACAGACGAAGTTCCTGAATTCGCAACTCCAGCAGTTCCCGAGACTGAAGCGGAGCCGCTGACTGTTGGAGGGTGGCGAGCCTGGCGATTTCTGTCCGCAACTGACTCAGTGCGTCAACTCGCTGACGTTGATCGTCGCCGTCGGCATCTCGAAGAATCACCGCCTGAGTTGCCATGGCTTCTGTTGCTGCCGCTTTCCCGTTGATCACCCAATCTGCGGACATTTCAGCAACTCCCGGTTGCGCAATGTGTTGAACGGCATACAAAAGATCATTGTTTGTCTGGAGTTCCGCGATCGCTGTCAGCTGTTCCTGACGACTCAATGTCGGCAGCACTGTCGTCAGAAACATTCGCCCCCTTTGTCTGGCATCCTGCAGGTGTTGCATCGCCGTTGCAGTCTGCCCTGACTGATCGGACAGTTGGGCGAGCTGACGAGACAGACGAATCACCGACGGATGGCTCGCACCCAGTCGCTGAGTCTGAATCTGCTGACAGGATTGAATCAGCTCGACGGCCGCAGTTTTCTCTCCCCGTTCGGCACGGGCTGCGGCCAGTCCGAGCTTCAGCTTCACGACCGCAGGATGGCTATCTCCCAGCTGTAAAACCGCGTCCTTCAGTGCTGCCTGAAATATTGGAATGGCCTGTCCCGCTTTGCCGCGTGCGAGCAGGACGCTGCCGAATCCGCAGGTCAGCCGTGCATGAGTCAGCGGAAGCGGCCGCGAGTTCAGTAATGTCCGAACGGCTTCGAACTGTGCTGCGGCCAGATCCGCCGCGTCGTCACTGATGAAGAATTCACCGACCGCCAGTTGAATCCTCATTCGCGCCTGAACGTTGTCAGGAGACAGACGAGGAATCATTGAGACGACATCGCGGATATCGGCTCTTGCCTCAGCGACGCGGCCGACTTTGTGAAGAACACGGGCACGCAGCACCAGCGTCTCCAGAGAAAGCGGATGAGTGTTCTGGTAGCTGCGACCACAGGATTCCGCGGCGGCCTCAGCGAAAAGGATGGCATAGCCGAGGTCACCTTTTTCCAGGTAGCACTCAACAATGTACATTTCAACGTCAGCGGTGATGATGTTCAACTGCCGGTAGTAGTAGAGCAATGGAGCGAGCTTCGCGATCGCCAGATCGTAATCGCCGTTCAGCAAATGGCACTGACCAAGAGGCATCGCGGTTTTCAGGACCTCGCGGTGAGCAATCCCCAGTGGCCGAGCCAACTCGGCCGCCTGTTGCAGCATCTGCTCCGCTTCTCGAAGATCTTCCTTCTGCAGCAACTGCTCGCCGGCAGCGCGAAGTTTCTGAACCCGGGACTCACGATCGGCCGTGGTCAGTTGACCATCATTCTGCGCGGAAAGGGAATGGGGACAGCAGAGCTGCACCACCACACAGGCGAAAAGCACAGTGAGTCGGCCGAGATGCATCA
>JAGQQE010000041.1 GCA_020426345.1 Planctomycetaceae bacterium | reverse complement strand
CGGTGCTTGTGGCGAAAAAGCGGGTTCTGTTCTGGCGGATGGGATCTGGGCAGGTAAACTGTCGGGCGGCTTATCTGAGAAGACAATTTGCCTTTGCATTCTTTCCGATCGACCGTAGACCGATCGACCGTAGAGCAGGGCCGGACTTTCGTTGGTTTCGGCGACGCTTTCCATTCCTGAAACACTTTTGGCCCTTTCTGCCCATGTCATTACTTCCCATCGTCGATCCCAACGCCCCCAGCCCCGCAACGCGATCGGAATCGCCACGAGATCCGCGGATGAGCAAGGGCACCTACGCTTTCGTGAGTCTGGGCTGTCCCAAGAATCTGGTCGACAGCGAAAAGATGCTGGGGAGCTTGTCGCTGGATGGATATTCGCTGGTTTCGGAACCAGAAGGTTCGGACTTTGTCATCGTAAACACCTGCGGCTTTATTGAGAGTTCCCGCGCAGAGTCGCGGTCGGTCATTCAGGAAATGCTGGACCTGAAAAAGCAGGGAGGCACCAAAGGTGTGATTGTCGCGGGATGCCTTCCACAGCGTCTGGAAGGCGAAAGCAGCCTTCTGAAAGAGATGCCGGAAATCGATCACGTTGTCGGAGTGTTTGGGCGGGATGAGATCACGAAAGTGGCGGACCGACTTGTAGGCGGACTGAATGAACAGCGTGAGTTATTTCGCCCCGCCCCGATTACTGCAATGGACGATCGGGCTCGCCTTCGAATCACGCCTGACCATTTTGCCTACCTGAAGATTTCTGAAGGCTGTGATCGCACATGCACGTTTTGCTCAATCCCCGGTATGCGTGGCAAGCATGTGACGAAGCCAATCGAGATGATTCTTGAGGAAGCCCGGGAACTGGTTGCGGATGGTGTCCGAGAGCTGATTCTGGTCGCACAGGACACGACTTATTACGGTATGGATCTTTACGGCGAAGTTCGGCTGGCGGAGTTGCTGCGTCAACTGGAGAAAGTCGATGGACTCGACTGGATCCGCCTGATGTATTTGTATCCGATCAACTTTCATGACGAATTGATCGATGTTATTCGTGATTCACAGGTGATCCTTCCCTATCTGGATATGCCTTTGCAGCACATTAGTTCGCCGGTGCTGAAGCGAATGCAGCGGCGCGTGAATGGTGATCAAACCCGCGAGCTGGTTTCGAAGTTGCGAGACCGAATTCCCAACCTGGTGCTGCGAACAACGTTCATTGCGGGCTTTCCAGGCGAAACAGACGAACAGTTTGAAGAGTTGCGTCAATTCGTGATCGACACTCGTTTCGAGAGGATGGGGGTCTTTACATACTCCCTGGAGCCCGGAACACCGGCTGAGCGACTGGATGGACATCTGCCCGAGGATGTCAAGGTGGCTCGCTGCGACGAACTCATGCAAATCCAGCAGCAAATTGCATTCGAGCATGCAGACTCGCTGGTCGGATACGAACTGGATGTACTGATCGACGAGCAGCTGGAAGAAGGCGTTTGGGCCGGAAGAAGCTTCGCCGATGCTCCCGAAATCGATTCGAATGTGATCGTGACAGGTGGTGAACTTTCTCCCGGGGACATGATTCCGGTAGAGATTATCGAACGCCAGGACTACGATCTGGTGGGTATCGTATCCGAGTAGAGGTATCTGAAGCCTGAGCCCCGATTGCGAACGACCACTCAATTGAATGGAAGCTTCGCATCGGTGCGATTGGGCTCAGTTTGGCGTTTGAATGCAGCATCCCCGAAAAGTTGTGCGTATGTCAGATTCTTCCGATTCCACTCCAACGGTTCAGGTCGAATCCTCAACGACGTCCATCCCGTTCGATGGCCAGCAGGCAACCGGGGGCATAGGTCGTGAATCGCTGAATCTGCCAAACCTCGTGACCACCATTCGGTTAGGGCTGGCATTTGTCCTTTTCAGCCTGATTGCTTCGCAGGGCTACTGGATGACGTCGGCACTGCTGTTCGTTTTCGCTGCATCCACAGACGCAGTCGATGGCTATTTAGCGCGTAAATTCAAACAGGTAACGGTTCTTGGCCGGATTCTGGACCCCTTCGTTGACAAGGTCATCGTGTGCGGATCGTTCATCTTTCTCCTGGAGAAGAAGGGCAATCCGGAGTCGGGCGTCACGGCGTGGATGGTGATCGCTATCATCGGCCGTGAGATGTTTGTCAGCAGTCTGCGTGGCATTCTGGAGAAGGAAGGGAAGGACTTTTCTGCCAACTGGAGCGGTAAGGCAAAGATGGTTTTGCAATGCGTTGCTGTGACCGCCAGCCTTCTGTCTTTGTCACCCGATCTGCCACATCCGCTGGCACGGCATATCGTTGCGATCCGAGATGCACTCTTGTGGCTGGCAGTAGGCGTGACGATCTGGAGTGGACTGATTTACGTGGCCAGGGCCGCGTCCTTGTTGAACCGAAACAGCGCCAGATAGTGCAAAGGCTTCGTAGCCTCTCAGGACGTTGCGACAAATTCCCCCGGACCGGTCCGTCATACGCAGACTGATTTTTTTATCGTTTTCCAGGTCTGGGCACTCAACATTCACTATCTGTTTGTGCAGAATCGCACTTTTAAGCGACCCTAAGAGGTCGGTGACGTGTTTAACCCGGTCGTGGTCCCCTACGGCACTTCCGGGCCGAAGTCAGGTGGACTTTCACTGCACAGGTCAGGAGTCATCGTATGAGCATCAAGCGAGTATTGTTTACGGGGTGTTTGTTGTGTTTGGCGGCAACGTTTGTTGCGTCCACCGTTTCTGCCCAACCGCCTCAGGGAGGTCGTCCGGGGGGATTTGGTGGCGGAAGACCGCCAGGTGGCGGATTCGGCGGCGGATTTGGTGGTGGTTTTGGCGGTATGTTCTTGATTGACAACGCCACCCTTCTGCGGTCGCCTCAGGTGCGGGACGAACTGAAAATCGAAGAAGCTGACGGTGCCACTCTTGACGCTGCTCTGGAGGCGTATCGCGAGAAACGCCGGGAAGCGATGCCGGATTTTCGGAGCATGCGTGAGAAATCGCAGGAAGAACGCGATGCGCTGATGAAAGACAACCAGAAGAAGATGGAAGTGCTCAGCAAAGAGGCTGACGAAACTCTCTCTCTGCTGCTGCAGCCGGAACAAATGGAACGTCTCAAACAGATTGCGCTGCAGAGTCGACTTCGCACGCAGTTAATTGCAACGCTGAAGAGTGACGACCTTCGAAAACAATTGAGTGTTTCTGATGAGCAAATCTCAAAACTCGATGCGATCGAAGAATCGATGAACGCGAAACGCCGCGAGATGATGGCCAGTATGCAGGGTGGCTTTCAGCGCGGTGGTGACCGCGAAGCGATGCGCGAAAACTTTGAAAAGATGCGGGCTGAGGGCGACAAGCTCCAGAAAGAAGCAACAGATTCAGCAATGGCCGTGCTGAGTGCCGATCAGGTCAAGACTCTTGACGGACTGAAAGGCGCAGCTTTTGAGCTGGATATGCGCCAGCTGATGGGGGGACGTGGCGGTCAGGGAGGCCCTCCCGGTGGAGGTCAGGATGGAGAACGCGGAGGCCGTCGGAATCGCGGTGACCGACCAGCTGCTGAAGGTGATAATAACTAAACATCCGTTTTGGATGTGAGACTCTGAGAATCTGTGCCAGCGGCGTGAATGTCTTCATTCACGCCGCTGTTTCACTTTCATCCCGCCCCGGTTCGACCCGTAGTTTCGAACGCAAAGGCTCAACGTGACTGATGCCTGCGGGCAGAGTCTCAACGATTGATGGCGACAGCCCCGGCAGCAATTGTTGTAACCTGGCAGCAATCCTGCTGTAATCGGAGACGTTCAGACAAGTGCCGTTCAGATAACATGAAGACCCGGGCTCTGTCCGATCAGAATTGAACCAGCGAACCCTGTTAAAGAAGCTCACCACTATGAAGTTTGAAACCGCCTGTTTACATGCAGGACACACTCCTGATCCCACAACAAATTCCCGCGCCGTACCGGTCTATCGCACCAGCTCTTATGTGTTCAACAATACAGAGCACGCGGCTAATCTGTTCGCGTTGAAGGAACTGGGGAATATTTATACGCGACTCATGAATCCAACGCAGGATGTTCTTGAGCAGCGGGTGGCTCAACTGGAAGGCGGCGTTGGCGCTTTAGCCCTGGCATCCGGCACCAGCGCTATCTTTTACAGTCTGATCAACATCATGCAGGCCGGTGATGAATTTGTATCGGCAAATAACCTGTATGGCGGTTCCTTCACGCAGTTCAACGATATCCTGCCACAATTTGGCATCAAAGCTCGCTTCGTTGATCCATCGAACCCGGACAATTTCCGCGCGGCGATTAATGAAAAAACCAAGGCTGTATTTTGCGAATCCGTCAGCAACCCTGGCCTGGAGGTAAGCGACCTGGAGGCCATCGCCCGAATTGCCCATGAACATGGACTTCCTCTGATTGTCGATTCCACATTCAGCACACCAGCGTTGCAGCGACCAATCGAATATGGGGCGGATATTGTCGTTCATTCGCTGACGAAGTGGATGAGCGGCCATGGTACAGGCATTGGAGGCATCGTTGTCGACAGCGGCTGCTTTAACTGGAAGTCAGACAAGTTTCCGTTGATGAATGAACCAGACAGCAGCTACCACGGCATCCGCTGGGCTCATGATCTGGGTGATTTGTCACCCCTTGCATACATCCTTCGAATGCGGGTCATTCCATTGAGAAATCTGGGGGCATGTATCAGCCCGGACAACGCGTGGATGTTTCTTCAGGGGATTGAAACGCTTCCACTTCGCATGGAACGGCATTGTCAGAATTCCCTCGCGGTCGCTCAGTATCTGCAGGACCATTCATCGGTCGAATGGGTCCGGTACCCGGGACTTCCAGGCGACAGCAATCATGAAAAGGCAAAAACCTACCTTGGCGGGCATGGCGGCTCGATGGTTGTCTTCGGCATCAGGGGCGGTGCGGCAGCGGGTAGCAGATTCATCGAATCCCTGAATCTGTTTTCACATTTGGCGAACGTTGGGGATGCGAAGAGCCTTGCGATCCACCCTGCGACGACAACACATTCGCAAATGACCGAGGATCAGCAAAAGTCAGGTGGTATTCCGCCGGAAATGATTCGACTGAGCATTGGCCTGGAACACATTGATGATATCAAGGCCGACCTTGACCATGCCCTCAGGGCAGCCACTGCGTAAGCATTTCCAATCCGTTCCGCTGCGAAAACTGTGTCAGCCAGTGTGGCAGGCGCAGTCTGCCCTCGCAATTCGCTGTGCACCTGCGGTTTCGGATGCTGCGTTGGTGGCTTCCAGCGCATCATTCATGTGGGGGTGCCACTGGTGGGACAATCGCACAGGGATCCGCGACTGCATTGTTACTTCACAATGCAGTTTCGCAGATCCTGGTCAAGTTTCTGGAAGTCAATCGCATCTGATTCGCAAATGACTTCAATGCGGCTGTCCCGACGATAGGCCGATCGGGTCATCGAAAAATCGTTCGCTCGGCGCTGAATCGCCCACCAGTCATCGTCGAGATGCAAAATCGCCTTCAATCGCAGCAGCGGCTGCAAGCCTTCCAGCACTTCGCAGATTGCCTCCCGCAGGAAGATTTCCCCCGGGTGAAAGATCCATCCTGCGCCATTCTGCCCGAGTCCACTGTTTTGGAAATGGAGCGGGGTACCGAGCCCGGGCTTCGCTTCGGTGATTTTGCGTGAAGCGAAATCATTGGAATCGTCAATGGATTCAGGTTCCCGGCGGTGGGAGTGTTGTTTGATTTGAGGAGAAATTGGTGACCGATTGTGGGCGTTCTGGAAATAAGGATCTCGAATGACCGTCCCGTCGACATCCAGCCAGGCAGGGTCCAGTTTCCCCATTGATGTTTCAGAAATGACGAGTTTTGGCGGATCCTGAGCCGCGATGAAGTCGCGGCAGCGGCGGATCTGGTCCGGGGCGCACTTATCGGTGAAGTTGATCACGGCGATATCTGCCATTTGGATTTGATCACGGAAGACTTCGGAATTTGTAATCCTCGGGTTTTCGTAATCGCGGGGATCAATCAGGCAAATGGTCGAACGCAGGTCAACCAGTGTCGCCATGCGACCGGAACGCAGTAAGTCAATGACTGAGGCCGGATGTCCCGATCCGGTTGGCTCGATAATCAGCCGGTGGGGCTGAGAACGACGGATCAAACGGATGAGCGTTTGAGGCAGCGAATCGCTGAGTGTACAGCAAAAACAGCCGCCAGCCATCTCGTCGATTGTCAGACCCTCGTCGGCGTCCGAGGAGGATTCGCCCGGATCCATTGAATTCCAGTTGCGATCGTTCAGCAGAATGTGATCCAGTGAAACCATGCCATATTCGTTCACCAGGACCGCCCAGCGTTCGTTTGCAGGTCGCGATTCCAGCAGTGAAATAATCGCGCTGGTCTTACCAGCTCCCAGGAAACCAGTAATAAGATGAGTCTGGACAGGGGACATGGAAGGCCAAGAGCAGGGATTTTCCGGAGTCAAGCAATCGTTCGATCATGTGGATGATTTCCGTAAGTTAACGGCTGGGCAACGATAGCTGTATTCAACGAATGCGTAAAACAGGGGCAACACAAAAGCTTTGCGGATGTTTCGTCTCAAATGGCTCACAGGTTCACGGCCCCACTGGCAGATTGCCGAATCTCGAATGGTGGAATTGAAGAGTTGGCCCGGGGGCAGAATGGATTTCGTAAAAATCCAGTTGCATGAGTGGTATTGTTGGAGTTACGCATACCGCCACCGATTGCAATCTGCCTCCAGACGGGATAGCCTTTTCGCTTCAATCCCCGGTTGCATTTCCAGCGCGAACTGAACGGCGTTCATGGCCGGTTCTGCGCGGCCCCGGTGGACAGCTCGTGGCCCACGCTCATGAGAGAATTTGTTAGAGAAAAAACTCGATGACCAAGTCGGACGAAGAGAAAAACAGCCCAATCGGCGAAAAACCGTCTTCCCTGGCCAGCCAGTACAACTGGCTGCAGCAGCAGGACAGTGTTGCAGATGTTGGCGGCGAACTGTTGTTTGACGAGTACGACGACGTCGTCGCCTCGACCGCCAATGCTCAGGGATCCTCCACAGTCTCATCCCGGCAGGATGACGATGTCCGGGATGACGAGCCTGCATCCTCGCTGGAATTCGAGGAAGATATCGAAGACCTGATTGTTTTCTCGGAGGACGACGACGAGGATTTCGATGAAGACGACGACGATGAGGAAGTCGCCGACGAAGACTTTGAATTCGATGACGACGAGGACGAAGAAGAGGATGAGGACGACGATGAAGATGAAGACGAGCTGGACGACGAAGAAGAGGACGACGACGACATCGATTTGGTAGATGATGATGATGATGATGATGAGGAGGAGGACGAAGAAGACGACGATGAGGACGAGCTGGACGAAGAAGAAGAGGACGACGATGTAGACGTGGACGATGAGGATCTGGAAGACGAAGAAGAACCAGACGATGACGACATCGTCTTCGATGATGACGACGCGGAACCTTCGAAGGTCGCAGCGGAACGTCGTCCATCGCCTCCACGACATAAGGCAGAAGCAGAGCGAAACGCGCCAAACCGTGGATCTCGAAGCGAGGGACCCGCTCGTTCCGACCGCAGCGAACCGAAGCCGGGCGAACATTCGGCCAAAGCCGACAAAGGTGATGATGCTTACTGGAACGAGCTCGACCGCTGGGTATGGGACGATTCCGAGAAACCCTCTTCCGCTGTCAAAGTCGACGATGAGGAAGACGAAGACGAGTCCGTCGAAAGAGTTGAGGTTTCAGCCGATGACACCGAAGAGACCGACGGAAAGAAACGCCGAGGTCGTCGACGCGGCGGTCGCGGGCGCGGGCGTCGTCGACGAGGGGAACGCAGTCGAGACGAAGGGGCGTCGTCTGATGACGCAGATGACGATCTCGGAGACATTATTTTCGAAGAAGATCAGGAAGATTTTGTCAGCGTTTCAGCCAGCAGTGAACGAGCACAACGTCGTCCCATCACTCCGGTTGTTCAGGATGACGACGAAGAAGACGAAGAAACAGTTGTTGAAGCAGAAGACAAACCTGAACGATCAGGCCGCCGGGGCCGCAGAGGAAGACGTGGTCGAGGCCGCGGTCGCGGAGATCGTGATAGCGAAAGTGTCGAAAAACCCGCCGACAAAGTGGGAGCTTCGAACCGCGGTCCTGCAGTCGACGACTTTGATGACGACGATGACGACTTGATTTTCGGAGAGATTGAAGAGGACGACGATACTGAGGTCGAAGAAAAAGCTCCACCTCGTGGACGCCGCGGGGCTCGCGGTCGAGGACGCGGCCGAGGCGATCGTGAATCTCGTGAAGATACTCGACCGGCGCGTGGTCGATCGGCCGAGGACGATGACGACGACTTCGAGGATGATCGAGACGAAGAGTCTGATGAGCGTCCACGCCCACGACGAAGATCAGGCCGCGGAAATTCGGGAGTGCAGCATGTGGCTCCGGAATTTGCCGACGTCCCGTCCTGGGAGGAAGCTATTGGGTGCCTTTCAATCAAGCATCCGTCAGCAGATGATTACAATCGAAGGTCCAGCCGAGGACGAGGCCCGGGAGACCGCTCTTCCGGGGGAAGCCGCTCCGGCCGCGGGCCCGATCGACACTCCAGAGATGATCGTCCGCCTCGCGGTGAACGGCCTTCTCGAGAAGCTCGACCGCCGAGGGGTAACAGACCCGGACGCGATGATCGCCCGACAGGAGATGATCGACAGGAACGCGTCGAACGACCGCCACGAAGCCCAAGACCCCCACGAGACGACCGCCCGGCACGAGATGATCGAGCTTCCAGGGAGCGTTCCGGACGTGGAGAACGATCGGAGCGGAGTGAACGGCCGGCTCGAGATGAACGACCAGTCCGGGACGAACGACCAGCTCGAGACGAACGGCCAGAACGCAAGCCTCGTGAAGAGCGTTCCCCTCGGGGCGATCGACCACCCCGAAATCGGGAGAATGGCGGCGGAAACGAAAGAGGCGGAGATCGCGATCGAGAAGGTCGCGGCTCGCGGCGGTAATCCGGACAATTACCCAAAGATCTGTCCGGGAACTGCCGAAATTCAGCCGTGTCGGAACTTGAAACTCATGAGAGGTTCAGATAGTCTCCGCGAAAGCGAGGGGTCGTAGCTCAGTTGGTTAGAGCGCCAGCCTGTCACGTTGGAGGCCGCGGGTTCAAGTCCCGTCGACCTCGCTTACAGAGCGACCAGCATCAAACGGTGCTGGTCGCTTTTTTCGTTTACCGGTTTGGAAAACCGGTTGATTCCACATTCGCCATTCCCGTGCCGGACATGTCTCGCCGGCGCATTCTTGTGTGAGTGAAGGCCCTTTCGGTATGATCATTCACCGAATCCGACTGGCTGGTCCGTGGATTTCTGTTTCAGGCGACTCGCCAACTGAAACGAAATGTCAGCTTCCCGTTCGCTTCAGTGACATTCATCCAACAATCGCCCGTCTGATTCGTCGGTTTCACGCACCAACCGGCGTAGAGCCCAGCGAATCCCTGCAAATCTCAGTGAATTGTTCAGGAATAGGCGTGCGGGCCACGCTCAACGAAAGGCCGCTGCCCCTGCTTTCGGATATGTCGGACACTACTGAATTCCTCTTCGAGGTTGGCGACCAGATTCAGTCCTTCAACACTCTGTGTCTTGAAGTACAACGCATTACTCATTCGGCCTCCTGCGAATTGACATCAGTCGCCCTCAACATTTGCCGAAACACTTGATATCCGTTAGCTTTACAGACGATCACGGCGGGAGCAAAGTTGATCGTCGTCCGGCTCCCGGTTGCGAGATTTCAGAGAGACCCGGTTGGCGCCCCAAGCGTGTATTTACCTGTCTTGCCACAATCGCATACAATCTGCGCCAACTTCCCTGTATCGCAGGCGACTGGAGTGCTTGTCAGCAGGGCTCGTCCATCACTCACATCCAGTCTGATTCCCTTTCGAACTGGTGGTTTTAATGAACAGTATGAAGAAGTTGTCTTTTGTCGCTGCCCTTGTCGTGACGAGCATCACAGTTCTGTCACCAGAGCGTAGTTTCTCTCAGGAACCACACCACCCAAGGGTAACAGTGCTGCACCCGGGATTTGATTCCCTCAAGGCTGATCTCAAATCGATCATCGATTTAACAAACGAGACCGAGCAGGAACAATGGGTGAATCTCAACGACTACATCGATATGTTCCAGATCGGAATCGATGGAGGCCGTCCCGTACGAGTTGATGTGCTGACTGGCATGACCCCGACGGGTTACCTGATATGGATTCCGCTTGCCCCCCCGGAAGGTAAGTCTTCGCTGGGCGATGAATTCCGCGACAACCTGGATGCGCTGGGCTATTCGACGGTTCGCGATCCGCAGGAAAGAACTCTTTACAGCGTTCAGGTGGTTGAAGGTCCCGAAACCGATGGAGGCTGGATGCGCGTCATTCCGGATCTCAAGTATGCGGTTCTGACCCTGACCACCAGTACCAGCAACCTTCCTATCCTTCGTCAGTTGATGATGAAGGCAGGTGACCCTTTGAAAGATGTGGAAAATCTGCTGGGCGACAACGCGGCAATGGCAGCCGAACTGGTCAACTCAGCACAAACATCTGAAGACATGGAAAAACGAGTCACCGCTTTTGCAGAGCTCCGTCGGGTAACAATGGACACAATCCAGAAACGCCCGGCTGAATCAACAACAGAATTTGAGCTCAGACAGGCTCTGATGCAGCATCAGCTGAATGAGCTGCAGCGACTGATGGTACAGGCCTCGGAAATTCGGGCGACACTCAATGTGGATCGAAGCGATCACAAGGCCGCGTTGGGACTAACTGCGAAAGCCATCCCCGGCACCGATCTGGCAGAAACCATCGCAGAATTTGATACGCAGCCGGATGCATTCGATGGAATCGCCCCCCTGAAAGACAGTGCGTTGTCTGTCCGAGTGAACCATCCACTGGACAAGATGCGTCAGGGCCATGCCAACGAAACACTGGACCTGATCAAGAAGGACCTGGACAGTCGTATTGAAGCGGACAAAGACCTCAATGACGCACAGCGCACAGCAACTCGTCAATTGCTGGACGGGCTGATGAATCTTACGAAAGACGGAATCGCCACCGGATACATCAATGCCATGGTTGAGTCATCGCCTGTGGGAGACGGTAAGTTCAACACGGTGGCCTGTCTTTCAGCGCCAAATGCAACTCGCCTGAATGAGCTTTTGCCGCTGCTTAAGGATGCGGGCAACGGCAATACAGTTGAAACCAATGTTGAGACGGTGGGCAAGGTCGTGATTCACAGGGTGCAGCTCGCCGAAGGTTACATCGGAATTGTCGACCGCTTTTTTGGCGCAAATCAAGCTCTGCTGGTTGGTGTTGCAGACAACCATGTCTGGCTTGCCTCAGGTCCGGATGCCTCGGCAACCCTAAAGTCCGTCATTGAGTCTCTTGGGGAACCAGCCAGGAATGGCGTTGTGGCTCACATCGAACTTCGTGGACTGCCCTGGGTTCAGCACTTCCAGGAAGTCGCAAAGACCGGAACTGATGAAGGAAAGACCCCGGAAGAAAAAGAAGCTCGCCGTGCCATGGAGCGAACACGCCTGCGTGCCATTGACGCGATGAAAGGCAATGACGACATGGTCGTGTTCGACGTCAAAGTCGCAGATAGTGTCGTAAACATCGATCTGACGATGGAGACAGGCATTCTGCGGTTTGCCGGGAAAATGGCCGCGGCATTCTCGAAAGAAAACTTCGAATAAGCAGTCGTTCATTGCTCGGAGAATCAGATGTCCGACAGCGAAGATCCGGAGGTTGTTGCCACTCCTGATGAAGTGACGCCGCAACTCACTGATGACACGGGCGCCGAATGGTCCGTGGTCGACAGGCCTCAGCCTTCCACCGAACCGGGCTTACAGGAATCAGATCCCGGGGTCGACGCTGATGACCCCGGAGACATTGAACTTGCATACCGGCAGGCCCTGCAGGCTCTGGACGAAGCCGAGCGTCAGGTTGGTTCTGCGCTGAATGACTTCGCTGAAGATCAAAACCATACATCGGATGATGATGCCAACACCAGCGGCCTTTCGGTGGGTCAGCAGTTGGCAGAAGAACTCGCATCCCGCAATGAGGGCGATGTTGATTCCGATGACAAGTTACTGGTCGAAGGTCTTCGCCGCGTCACACCAGGGCAGGTGATTGAGGCGGCACTGTTTGTCGGTGGTGACGTGGCCCTCACCGCCCGGAAACTGGCGTCATTGATTGGTCAGGATGTTGATGCCCGAGTGGCTGTTTCGCTGGTGGATTCACTCAACCAGACCTACTTACGTCAGAATCGACCATACGAGATCCGATTGCACGAAGGCGGATTTCGCCTGGAGCTGAGGGAACAGTTTCATGACGTCAGTCTGCGAGCCTTTGGCATAGGCCCGCGGGAAGTCAAACTTTCGCCTGAAGTTCTGGAAGTGCTGGCCTACGTTGCTTACAACCAGCCTTTAACCAAGGAAGAAATGACTCAGATTGACCGCCCGAACTGTATGTCACTTCTTCGTCAATTGCTTCGGCTTCAACTGGTTGAATTGCAGCGTACCGGGGAAAAGCGAACCGATGTCAGCTACGTCACCACGGAACGGTTTCTCCAATTGTTCGGCCTGCGGACGATCAAAGACCTTCCGACAGCGGATATCTTCAGTTTCAAGTAGTTCTCCCTGGTCTTTTTTCTGCTGAAGATTTCAGCCGCTACCGTGAATCTCCCATCAATCACGGCGATGGACTGTTCAGGTCCCATAGGAAACTCACCGTTTTCCAAACATCCACCGTTTCGAGTTCAAAACGTCGAACGGAAGGGGACGCGTTGTGCCAACCTTCAGTCGACATTCATGCCCGAATTCGTCGAGGGCGCGATTCGAACTCCACTGATGAATGATCGCTGCAGTGGATAACAATTCTATGAGATCAACCCCGTATCGCGGTTCAAATGCCGATCGTTGAACGCGACACTTATGTCGGGACGATGTAAAGTGTGGTTCAGTTACGGGACAGTCTCCAGTCTGAGCGAGGCACAATGATGGACAGCAGAAAAAGTCATGATGAACGAATTGCCGGGATGACATTTTCATCGGTATATCCGCATTACATTGCGAAAGTTGAAAAGAAAGGGCGAAGCAAGGATGAGCTTCACCAGGTGATTCGATGGCTCACCGGTTTCACCGAAAAGAAGCTCCAGAAGCAAATCGAAAACAAAGTCACGTTTGAACAATTCTTTGGGGCAGCGAAACTGAACCCCAACGCACACTTGATCACAGGCGTCATCTGCGGTTACCGCGTTGAAGAAATCGAGAATGAATTAACGCAGAAAGTCAGATACATGGACAAACTGGTGGACGAGTTGGCGAAAGGAAGACCGATGGAGAAGATTCTGCGATCGGAATGATCGGAAAATACTGGCAGCAAACGACATGCTGTTTACTGACTGAATCAGAAGACCTGCCTTTCCAGGCAGAGCTGTACAATGATCGCAGACATCGAGGACGATTCGGGCTGTGGTCGATGCGGACGATTTGCAACTGGCAAATTGTCGGAAAAATTGGCGGAGGCTCCGGGAATTCGACGCGGAACTTCCTGACGCATTCCACGTTCTCACGCCTGGCTGGCAGAGAAGTGATATCATCAAAACTCCCTCTGCGCAGAATTCCGAAATACGGACACCACCCATCGAGTGCCGGCGCGTCGACGTTCTTGCCCGCAAAGGAGCGACGGAGGGTTGAAAGGAAAGCGGTACCACCCAACGGCCTGCAGGTCAATCGAAAGCAACCGTTGCGATTTCTGCCGCGTCACTTATCTGCTGTTTTCTCTTGCGAGCGGTACATTAAGTCCGTTCGGCAGACATACTTAACGCCGGATTCGACGACGCTCCCTTCGTGGATGATCGGATGCTGAAATAGTAATGCCATGCCGGTGACCGGGCGGATAACAATCTCAGGCTCCGTAACAAATGTCGTGGCACCTCCTTTGAAACTGCTGTTGAGATAGAAAAGGCAGGTGTAACAGCTGAATTCGAAATCGTTACGGTAAAATGCCCCGTCGGAATGCGGGGCGAAACGCATACCTTTTTGATATCGATAGCACCGAAATCGTTCATTTGCACCGACCAGTTTCATTCCGTGGCAGGTTTTGGGAGCGTCGGAACTCAGTCGTTCCATCAACAATGCCGCGAGACTGTCATCATCAAAGATGACTCGGTCGTTGTTACGAATTCGAGGTTTAACCTGAGTTCCCGAGAGCGTATTGACTGTCGCCGTCGTCGGCCCCATCGACTCGATACGTTCTATCAAGAGGTTGCACTCAACCTCCGATAGCACCCCCGGCACCTTGATGATGTAGGGTTGCGACTCATCGACCTCTATCATGGCAGTGTCGTTTCGACCGGACGATTGGGGTCTGAAATCCAGTGGCTCCATGAGCCAATATAAACGCGGGGCAATTCTGAAAAGCCAGCCAGAGCAAGTGCAATCAGATTGTTGTGAACACTCACACCCGAACCGCAGTAAAACACAGAATCCTCTGGCAGCGTTTCGGCGAGTAGTTGATCGAAGCGAGCCTTCAGAGTTTCAGGAGGCAGGAAACAGCCATCTGAGTCCAGGTTCCTGGCGAACCAGGCGGACACAGCACCGGGGATGTGTCCGGCGACAGGGTCCAGTGGATTCGGATGCCCTTCGTAACGTGATTCATCACGCGAGTCGAAGACTTTCCATCGTCCCTGAGCGATATTTGCCGCCACATCATCAACGCTCACCTGCATTTCTGGTCGAAGCACGGGGACAAATGGGCGGTGTCGCCGCGTTTCTTCACCTGATTTTACGGGTCGGTTTTCGCGTTTCCACTTACGCCAGTCGCCATCCAGTACGGAGACACTGTCATGCCCCATCCATTTCAACATCCACCACAGACGCCCTGCATAAACGCTTGATGCGTCGTCATACGCTACGACTGTTGTTTCGGAATCGATTCCCCAGGAACTCAACAACTGCTGAAAGATTTCAACGGCAGGCAGGGGATGGCGTCCTGTTTCTCCTTCGATGATCGGCCCCGACAGATCATCGTCCAGGTGAGCATAGACAGCCCCGGGAATATGTTCCGCCAGATAGGCTTCTCTGCCATAGTCCGGAACCCCAAGCTTGAAACGGCAATCGACGATTGCCAAATTGGAGTTGCCGGACTGCGCAGCAAGTTCCTCGGTCGAAATAATGACTGGGTGATTCATGGAATTAACTATTCAATCCGTAGTGAGTATGGCAGGATTGTCAGTGCAGGTTCTTTGGCCAGCTGATTCAGCGCGTCGAGATGCCTGATGGCAGGACGAATCTGCGCCGGAAGTAGCTCTGCGAATGCCCGAGCCACAGGTTGAGCCTGCTGATGCCGAGCGTGCCCCAGCAGCATTTCCAGCGGGCTTTGGGGTTTCGGCAGCGTATCCAGTTCAAGCTTCTTTTCTGTGTCGTTCAGAATCACTCTCGCGTGGGCGATGGCATCGTCGAGCGTGCCGATTTCGTCAACCAATCCAAGGGTTTTCGCTCGGACGCCGGTATAGACTCGGCCGCGTGCCATCGCTTCCAGCTTCTCATAGTCCATCTTTCTACCAGCTGCAGCCTTCCTCGTGAATTGCTCGTAGATAGTGTTCAGCATTCGCTGCATGGTTTCTTTACCAGACTCCGTAAACGCCTCTGTGACGCTTAGCACCCCGCTGTTCCGGCCACGCTGAACGACGGACTGTGTCACGCCGACCTTTTTCATCAGGCCTTCGAAAGACAGCTTTCCCCCGACAACGCCGATTGAACCGGTAATAGTCCCCGGCTCAGCAAAGATCTTTTCAGCTCCCATACTGATGTAATATCCGCCGCTGGCCGCGACATCACCCATGCTGACAACAAGAGGCTTTTCCGTGGCCTCCAGTGCTCGCCAGATCAGGTCGCTTGCCAGCGCGCTGCCGCCAGGACTGTCGACGCGCAGAACGATGGCTTTGACGTTCTCGTCTTTGCCAAGTTTCTGAATCAAAGGCACCAGCTTATCAGAACTGATTCCAGCTTCACCAAACAGACCTGTTGGTGAATTCCCCGAGGTAATGGGTCCTTCGGCATAGACCACTGCGATGCGTGGTCGAGTGCTGCCCATATCTTTCTTTCCCCCGCCCAGGATCTCCATCAGAGAAAACAGATCCAGTTCCGTATTTGGTTTCTTCTTACGATAGTCCGATCGCATGCGCAGATCGATGTCCTGCCCATCCCTGATCAGGGCCGCTAACTCGTCCTCGTAAGCGATGTCATCCAGAAGCCCCAACTCTTTGGCTCGCCCCGCGGAATGAATACCCTCGTCAATGATTGCCTTGACCTGCTCTTCAGAGAGCTTTCGCGATTCCGAAATCTGTGTGACGATAATCTGGTAGAACGCATCCAGGATTTCTTCCATTTCGGCCCGAAACTCATCGCTCATTTCGGTGCGTGTATATGGTTCCGCTGCGGACTTGTACGCACCGACGCGAAGCATATCGGCTTTGATATCCAGCATTTCAAACAGATTGCGGTAGAAGGTCACTTCGGCACGCAGCCCGGTGATCATGATGGTAGACGACTCCGGCATGATGATTCGTTCGCACGAACACGCCAGCAGGTAGTCCCTGGTCCCCGCATCATTCATTCGGGCCCAAACAGTCTTCCCTGCTTCTCGCATCTTGCGAATGCCTGCCTGAAGCTCGTTCAACTTCGCCCAGCCTATCTCCACGCCATCAATATGCAGCAAGACTCCCTTGAGCGATTTATCACGAGCAGCCTGATCCATGCGATCCAGAATCGTGGGGAGGCTCTCCGTTAAATCGCCAAACAAGCCCGGCATTTGTGACGTTTCCGGATAACTACCACTGATCTTGATTTCCGCCCAGTCAACTCGAAGTGGTCGTTTCTCGTCGGCAATATTCGTACCCTGATTTACGAACATTGCGACGGAGAAAAGGCAGAACAAAACGATCATCCATTCGCGCCGCATGATGAAAAGCTCCGGTGGAAGGTTCATTCACTGATGAAGACATCGGGCGTTGCGCCCTGATGACGTGGTGGTAAGCCCCATGTGATTCAACGGCGAGCGTGCGCCGACCGATTCCAACCCGGAGGCAGTCGGCCGACTAATACACGGCCATCCAGGGGCTCGACGAATTGTAGACAAAATGTGTCGTGCGTCTGTCGTTATGACAGAAGACCCGCCAGATTCATCGGGAAACATGAGAAGCCCCGGGGCCCCCTTGGCTACTTCAACGGACTTTCCAGCCACGCACGGATCACCTGCTCCGCACCTTCCGGCACCACAGTTTCGACATTCGTTCGGGTGATGAAGTAGTTCAAAGGGGTATCTGTATTGCTGATTTCTCCGCCTGTCGAAAGGTAACACTGACCATCCCTTAGACCAGCGTTGATATTCACAGCCGGATTTGAATCCGCTGTAAAGCGAGCCTTTCGGACCGGCGACCATTGACCGTCGATTTGCCGCACCGCAGGATTTGAAAACAAAGCTGTACGAGTCTTCTGGGCGGATTCACGATTTCGACGAAAGTCTTCGACAAACGAATAGTATCCCTTAAGCAACGTATCCGGAGTCAACGTGCTGAAGGTGACAAGATGAAGCCACTCCTTCTTGTCGGGATGAAAAAAGAACGAAGCGTATTCGGTTCGATTGGTATTACGTCTTGCCGCCACAGCGAACCGATACGTCTGCCCGACCTTCCAGTCGAAATTCAGAAAGCTCTGCCCACCAGTGCCTTCATTGCCGAACCTTCGCACAGTGACATCCGGATGATTGTACAGCAACTTGACACGTTGAGCCTCGTCGACTTCATTTGGGTTATTTTGTTTGCCGGGATCCCAGACCGAAAAGATGATCACCTTGCGACCGTCGTACAATTCCTGGATGCCATAGTATCCGCGGCTGAAACCACAGACGGCAAAGTATGTTCCGTCAGCCGACTGCTGGACATGTGCTTCATTGTAGAAAGCTGTCGCATCCGGCACTTCTGCCCATGCCAAATGCACCGACCGACATGCAATGCCTTCCAGTGACTTATCAACTGCGAAAGCATCTACGCCGCGCAGAAGGAAGAGGAGCATTAACGAGTATTGCAGTCTTTTGCCAAACATGAATTCTGATCTGTCGTTAAGTTCTGGTCGGCTGTCATTACCGGGCCCAAAATATCCAGACATTTCGCTCACCATTGTTGCAGTTTCAGACGCCATCTCCGATTGATCCTCCACTGAGAACCGAACGATCGAATCAGGACATTTTGAACCCTGGCATCAATCAGTCTATCGATGCCTGGTCTTCTACCATTTTTTCGAAGGCAGTCCATCCCTGCAGCTGTTCAGGACTGAAGGTCGCAGGCTTTCCCTGACGCACCCGATGACGGGCCGCTCTCAACTGGCGGCGTCGCGATCGGGGAATGGCGACCTTTTCGTTGACCACCAGGCCCATCACCTGCTGCTGCTGGTGTGCTCGCAAAATGCGGGTCTTTTCCGAATTCATACGATAACCGGATTGCCTGAGAATTCGGCGTATCACCTGAACGATACCTCGAGCCTTACGGCCACTGCGAAAGTGAAATGAGAATGTAATGTCATCTGCATAGCGGGTATAGTGCCCGTGAAATCGCTCCGCCACATTCTGCAAAGCATGGTCCATGCGGATATTAACCAGATTGCTGAGCCGCGGACTGGTGGCGGCCCCCTGCGGCAAATGACCTTCGCAGGTCGTGATCGTCGTCAGCAGCCTGATCGCATCATCCGTCCAGCCGATGAATCGAAAATATTCCTCGACGCGCGTGACCGGTGTTGATTCGAAGAACCGTTCGATATCAATTCGGATGACAAATTGCTTTCCCGAATGAGGTCTGGCGGCATCGACAATGCTTTTCCCGTTCTCAAAGCCAATGGCCGCAGGATGACTTTTGAGCCCGGACAAAAGTCGATGCAGAATTCGGCGTTGCAAAGCCAGAGTGACGTCATCCGGAATTTCGAGAAGGCGAGTACCGCCACTGGATTTTGGAATGAAGGCCTTGCGCCATTGCGGCGATTCCAGCTGACGGGCGTCTTCCTCCGTTAGTTGGAGTCGTTCAAGCAAATCCGCCAGCGTGAATGGCTCGGGCTTACGCCGGGGAGGCGTGGATTTCGAATCCTGCGTCGACTTCAATAGTACAAAGGCGACTGCGATAGCCATTGCGACTGCAGCAGCAATGATCCATGCCATTTTTGAATACTCAGGTTTGCTATGCGGCCCGCAAACTTTTCACGATGATTGAAAACAAAACGGGGTGACGAATCACCCCGTCAGCTCTGCCCAAGTGACAGAAGCAGGCTTCTGCTCACTTGCACCTTATTCTGATGGACACGCAAAGTATCCTGGCTGACGAAACATCAGCCTGTGCATCGCACCGCCAGAGCCGACATTACTGTCTCCGGATTACCGATCGGTGTCAATCGGTGTCTGCCAGGTTGCCCAATTCTGTATCCGCGTCAGTAAACCACAAGCCCACCGAAGCAGCAGCACCACCACCCAAAAATGATGGACATGGACAACTGCGAGATTCGGGAAGGCGTTGTCACTCAGACAGACGATCAACGGCCATGGGTTTCGTCAGATTGAATTTACTGAATACAGCCGTCGTATTGACAACCCGAAGGCCGACCGTTCCCGATGCATATGCCGAATCGGTCTGTGACAGCACGGCTATGCCATTCACTTTTACGGAAATTTCGTCTCCAACGACGGTCACACTCAGACGCTGCTCTTTTGAGACATCGATAGACACCGGCTTTCGAATCAGTTCTTTCCACTGCCGACCATCCATTTTGCCGAGCAATACGGTGTTTTCCTTTGGCTTCAGGCCAACGAAATAACCTCTTTGAGCATCAAACCCCACAGCGGGAGCTGTGGTCCTGAAGAGCAGACCCGCATCCGTTGACTCCGAATTCCCATTAAAGTTGATGTTGATACTTGCCGTGAAATCGTTGGGAACCAAAGCATTCAGGAGGATCTTTTCGCCGCTTCGGTACACGTTCACCGGCTCCGCAGGTGGCGTTCCAAGCTTTAACCCTCCGTCCAGCGGTTCGTAAAACTGGTGGTGTCCAAAGTAACTGTGATCTGTGGTCAGGTCGCTTTGATATGGCAATTGCAACATTGGCATTTCAGAACCGGACGGTCGCATCAATGGTTCCCCAGCTGTCACGGGCTGACCGAACTCTGGAAAACCGTCGGTTGAGAACCTGAATGGCTGGACGAACACCGCGCGACGCCACCCACCACTGCGATCCATTTTTGCATGAAAGATGTGCCAGAATTCTTTGCTGTCCGGCGAACGGACGAAACACGAATGCCCGACACCGTAGGTTTTGGAAGTGCTTTGAAAAACGGGCTGATCAAACTTCTTCCATGACGCTGGGTTCAGGGGATCATCGCCAACCAGTTCCAGCATTCCCAGCTTATAGGTTGGAAGCCATGAACCACCGCACGAATAGGTGACGAATGTCCGATCCGCCGATTTCAAAACTTCCGGACCTTCATTCAATCCACGTCCCTTTCCTTCGTCTTCTGTAAACTCCCATGGGAAATCCGCATTGTCACAGAGCATTACCCTTCGCCCTGACAATACGGTCGGCGACGCCATTGGAGCGATGTAAAGGTACTGTCGGTCACTGGTGGCCGTATCCCATCCCGACCAGATAGCGTATCTCCGGCCTCGATGTTCGAGCAGAGTCATATCAATAGCCCAGCGATTCTCTAGCTCTGAATCCCCCGTTTCGAATGGTCCGTGAAGAGCGTATTCGCTAAGTGGATCATCGGTTTTCGATTGCAACGCATAGGCGCGGTGATTCTTATTCTGCCCATCTGAAGCTGCAAAATAAATCACCCATCGCCCTTCGACAAAATGTAATTCCGGTGCCCAGACTTCGCGGGAATACGGACCGGTTTCGGGTGCTGTCCAGACGACATGCTTCTCCCCAAAAGTTGTCAGCGAAACACTTCTGTGAATCACAATCGCTCGATTACCGTCGCTCAGACACCAAAGGTACTTCCCGCTTTGCGGATCCCGCGTCACCCACGGATCAGCACCTTCCGCAATAGGATTCACAAAATGGGTGGTTGGCAGCGGTCCCGCTTCAGGCGTTTGGCCGGAAGCCGGATGAACATCAAGGAAGATGGTGAAAAGCGTGATCAAGCCGCATCGCAGTTGAAATTGCATTGAGTCTGTCTTCTGGGTTGATATTCCGGGCAAACCAAGCGAACTGCAGTCATGTCGACTTCATTTCTGCAGGCATTCTCACGCCGGACATCGGGGAAAAGTGGAATCACGCCATTCTATCGATCCCGAGTTCGCTCCTGCAATTCGCGGGCGTGCAGCTTACGATGATCGAATGTTGAAACGGTGCGAGAAAACAGACGGCGATCAATTTTCGGGGGCAGCGCTGGCTTGCATTCGCGAAGCGATAAGACCGGCAACGTAGCCACCCTTAAACCCGGCATCAATATTGACGACCGTTACATTTGATGAGCAGCAGGTGAGCATCGATAAAAATGCTGTCACCCCCTGAAGGGAAGCCCCGTAGCCGACGGATGTCGGAACACCAATGACCGGACAGCTGACGAAACCACCGACAACCGACGGTAACGCGGCTTCCATTCCGGCAACGCAGACAATCACGCTCGCCCCCTGAAGACGTGCGACATGACGTTGCAGACGGTGTGGTCCGGCAACCCCGCAATCCGCGATCAACTCGCAGGCCACATTCATCCACCGAAGTGTTTCGAGGGCCTCTTCAGCGACGGGCATGTCACTGCTTCCCGCCGTTACAACCAGTACCTTCTGAGACCCCGTCCCTGATGCGTTTGCTGTCGGTCCCGGAGTACTTCGCACGATGGCAGCATTCGTCGGTGGATTTTCAAAGTTTCCAGCCGTCGCTTCGGGTGCGACCAGCCGCACCGTTCGCGCAACCGGATTGTAGATCGTAGCGGGAAACGCGGCGCGGACCACATTCGCCTGTTCCTCCGTCACACGTGTCGCAAGACAGGCCTGGCCGGCGGCTTGCTGCGTTTTCATGATGTGAACGATCAGGTCGGCTGTCTTGCCTTCGCCGTAGATGACTTCAGGAAATCCGCAGCGTGCCTGCCGTTGAAGATCGATATCCGCAGCCGCACTTTCCATTTTGTTCGAAGCCGAATCGTCAGTTGTCATTATTCAGCGGCGGGCCTGCATTATGAATCATGAGGGGGCGGTGTCGAGACGGCTTTCTCGACTTCATCGAGGAGTTGGCCACGGCGGAAGGGTTTGTACAAGACGGACTTCAATCCTTCTTTTCGAGCATTCACGATGGAATGCGTCGGGTCATATCCAAAACCAGTCATCATGATGATTGGAACATTCGCGTTGATATCCCTGAGTTGGCGAAAACACTCATAGCCGTTTTTGTCAGGCAGCCTGATGTCGGTCAGGATCACGTCGTAGTGATGCGATCGCGCCATCAGGCAGGCGTCTTCACAATTCGGGACAGCCTCCACAAAGCACCCCATCTGACCGAGCAATGTGTGGGCGTCGTCACGAGCGACGATGTCCCCGTCGATCACAAGAATGCGTTTACGGCGCAGTTTCGGTCGGGGTTCTCTGGCAATCACAGAACCGACCATGGACGTCGACGGCCCGCCCTCGTCCACATGATCAATTCGACCGCTGATCTTCCGGGTGGCTTCGACGATGCGATGCAGGCGATCACAAACATCGGGATCGTGTCCAATATAGCGTTCCAGAATCCACGTTGCGTCGCGCAGGATAATATCGCTGGGATCAGAGATCTCGCGTCGAAGGCGGTCGGAATTCTGCGTTTCGGTGGTGACCTTTTCCGCAACCAGCAGTTGAAGCTGATTCAATTCGTTGGCAACAATGCGTCCGAACAGAAGCAAAAATTCAAGGTCCTGTTCGTCAAAAGCACGTGTGCCGGGACTCTCAACGTTAAATGTTCCCAGTACGATGTCCCGCAGCATCAGCGGTACTGTCAGAGAGCTGTGGGCATCGTTGATCCCGCACAAGTACCGTGGGTCAACCAGTGTATCGTTACAAAGGTAGGGCGTACCGGTGTATGCCACGTAGCCAGTGACACCGTTTTCCTCGGGTTTTGCAAACAGCCGCCGGGCGGCAGCTTCCGGGTTCATGCCGAATTCCAGAAGCGGCAACAACTCCTGAGTGAAAGGATTCAGCTGACGAATCTCGAACGTCTTGTAGCCAAGGATATCCTGAGTGAATTCCAGAATACTCTCTTTCAGCAGATCCACACGTTCGTCGTGTGACATGCTGGTGACCTCATCCGGAGAGAGATTGCCGAGTTCCAGGCCAGCCCTGTAAATCGCCTCCTGTTTTTGCCGTTCCATGACCTCAAGGCTGACATCACGCACGGTAACGGCGTAGCCATCGATCACCTCTGAATTCGCATCCACCTGGGATCCTGATGCTGATTCCTGTGCCCGCCCGGGCGTCCGTGCTGAACAGGGTCGCGAGCGTAATCCCAGCCACTTTCGCGAATCGACACGAAGAATGAGCCTGTGCTGGGGCTGGCCGGGATCCTCACTGGTCAGCGGCGACAGATCAATCTCCGGAAACTCCGGCGAAGTCAGCAGCTCAGTCAGAGTGCGTCCGACCGGCGAATCTGCGTGGCCAAGAATCGATAGGAATGGCCTGTTGGTCCACTGCACTCGCAGGTCACTATCTACGAATGCAACGCCATCAGGGAGGCTATCGATAAACCCCATCTCGACGAGCTGCCATTGGTCGCTGTGACCCATAACTCGTTCCCTGATTCTGTTAATCAGACAAACTCCGGATCAATATGGTCAGACCCTGCTGCCACTTGCCCCTGAACGGAGAGGGCGATTTAACCGTCGTAATGAAAACAAGGAAATGCCAACCTGTTCATTTTTGTTCAGCGCTGATGAATTCTCAGAACTGCTACGGTCGCCAGTCCTGTTGAATAAGACGAATACGAACAGGCATCGATGATGCCAAAGGCGTTTCTGTCGAACCGGATGGAATTGCGGGTTGCCACATTTCCTTCCAGGTTGCCCACTGCGTTTTTGAATCACTGAAGACAACCTTCTGTCGATCGATTGGCAGCAGATTATAGGTTGCGGCCTCTGTTGCCGGTGTTGGGCGGAGGGTTTGGCTTCTATCGAGATCCACTGTGATTTCACGATGAAACAAGCGGTTGGGCCAGATCGCGAGGCCAACCGAATTAATGTCGTATTCGTGTGCCCCAATCAGGTTCTCGCAGAGCTGCTCACGAACAAGTTCGATGCCCGCTTTGCGATAAAAACCTTCCAGTGCGTGTTCTAAAACAAGCGTTTGTTCGCTGGATGCAAAACGAAGCCAACCAGTGTCGGCGATTGTTGCCACCGCCCAGCCACTTTGTTCCTGAAACAGCAGCGTCAACGGGATATGCCCAAGACGACGGCAGGTAATCTGCACCTGAATACTGTTTGATGCGACATGAACATGTTTGCAGGCAATCCCAAAGTCTTTCCACGGAGGGCACAGGTCCAGCAGACGAATGAATTCACGGTCCACAAAACGCCGGACGTCTCTTTCAACATGTTCGAGCTGCTCGCGCGCAGCGCGACGCAGGCTGTAACGTCGAATCGACGCTTCTTTCTGTTCCAGTCGCCGCATGCGGCGAAAGAGCTTCGGCAGAGTCCCTGAATGAAAGCCTGGCTTCATCAGGCGAGGAACGGTTTCGCCATGACTTCCAACAGCCGACGGAGTCAGACTGGGCTCGCGATTGGCGTCGTACAAACGCCAGTTTTCCTTCAATTCCCAGACCGCAAACCCGAAGAGGCCCGGAAGAAAGAAGATGTTGAACCATGTCACCGAAAACGCCAGCGGTCCACCCAGATAAGGGGTCAACGATTCCCGCATCATCTGGTCGAGCACCAGAAGAAATGGAAAGAGCATCTTGTGAGCCACGGTAACCACCGGGAAATGTTTCACCGGATGAAACGTCGGCTCGATCATCAGATTGACATAGATTCTGATGAGAAAGGAAACGAACGACCAGATGACACCCAGAATGGCCTTGGCAACGACGGTAAACCAGCTTTCGGCACTGTGGAATCGAAGCCATTCATCCACCGCATAAAGGAAACGCTCCACAAACCCCAGTAACGTCTTGAAGAAGTCGATAATCCAGTCAATGACAGCCATCAGAACTCGGGCGTGGAAATTGTACCAGAGATTTGCCAGCCATTCGGCAGTCAGCTCTTCCGCATCGCGTCCAAGTCGGCTGTTCAACGCAAGACTGAGCAGCGCGCCGATCACGGTCACCCACCACCAGTTCCTGGGCTGCAGGCCAAACAGCCATGGAAGCCACTGGCAAAAAGCCAGCGAAATCAGAAACGGACTGATGAAGACACGGCGAATCCGAACGAATGTTCGATTTCGCCAGAGCATCTGAACGAACGGCAACTGCAGAATTCTTGCCGGCCAGTCGATTGCCACTCGATGAACCAGTTTCCACACACGCTTCAGAATCCGAACAGTGTATTGCCGAAAGGTTGGTACATGAATCAGGCCCATCAAGACCAGCCCAACCGCCAGGACCAGCGAAAGCGAGGAGACCTCTTTGGCAATAACATCTCGCACCGGATCCGAAGAAGCCTCCTGAACCAGGACCGTGGGAAAAGCTTGATCGACATCCAGGTCAGCCCCATCCAATCGGATCCGAGATGCAAATTCCGGATCCGGTCGCTCGCCTAATGTCCCCACGACGCTGGACGCGTCATTGTCGTCCAAAATCGTCGCCCCTGTGCGCG
>JAGQQE010000418.1 GCA_020426345.1 Planctomycetaceae bacterium | reverse complement strand
GAATGCTGAAACTTTCGTCAGGCATCCTGTTGATCCTGTCCATTGTCTTTGCGATTGTCCCCCGTGCTCGAAAAAAGTCGGAACGGACTTCCCGCATCCGAACAGCGACCTGCACCTTAGCGACCATCGGAAGCGACCATTTCTCTTCCGAACGGCCGTTCGAACGCGCGTCAAAGTACGCTGCCTTGCCCAGGCTCTCTCCCCCGAGGTTTGTATTGGGACGGGATCACAGGAGTGACAGGAGAATGCTGAAACTTCAGTCAGGCATCCTGTTGATCCTGTCATCCTGTCCATTGTCTTTGCGGCGACGGGCGTGTTAGACGAAAACAGACTTCGGGTGGCCCTGACGCATGTCAAAGTCAGTCCCGGTTTTGAATGCATTTCTATTCTGCAGCCCTCAGTTGAGCATTACGAGTTTCAGGTCGTTGTCTTCATCGGCGATGGGGAAAGGGCGATCACATCCTGTGGCAGGTGGGGGGCGATTGCCGTTTTCTCAAAATGCTGAATCGATTTGGTCAGATGCTTTTCAAACGCCGCACTGTCACCGGAACGTCCGGCAATCCAAGCCTGCGGACACAGCTTCGGTCCTCTGCCTCGACCTTTCAACGCAGCCGCCTCTCATCAAGACGCCGCGATTGCAGCAGCTAAGTCATCAGCAGTTTCGAGGCTGATGCTGCACTGGGGGATGGTATCCAGATTTACCTGAATCCCCGGTAACAGGTTTACTTTTGGTTCCAGTTTTGGCAATAATCTGAGCCCCGCCAATTTTCCTTCCACGTGTTGACCACCCGATGCAAGTTGCCACAAAGACAATTTTTCTGGTTGTCTCCACCCTGATGTTCAGTCAGGCCTGTGCTGGTGATGAGCCTCAGTTAACAGCAGCTGATGTGCAATTTTTTGAAACTAAAATTCGACCGGCGTTAGTCAAGCATTGTTATGAATGCCATTCCGCAGGTTCGAAGGAAGTCGGCGGGAAACTCTTGCTCGACAGCCGCGATGGTTTACTGCAGGGCGGCGAAGCTGGAACGGTTTTCGTGGCCGGGCAGCCCGACGAGAGTTTGCTGATGCAGGCGCTCCGTTACGATGGCATTCAGATGCCTCCTGAAGAGCCGCTACCGGAAGCAGTCATCAACGATTTTGCGGAATGGATCACACGAGGTGCACCGGATCCTCGCACGACGGAAGCCATGGCAAAGGAAGCTGCCGCCCATGATGCGGAAGCGTTGTGGGCATTCGAACCCGCAAAGAATCCACCAATACCAGACGTAAAGAACAACGCATGGTTGCGAGATTCGCTGGATAACTTCGTGCTGGCAAAAATCGAAGCTGCTGGCTTAACACCGAATCAGGATGCAGCTCCACGAACGCTCGTGAGGCGTCTTTTCATAGACTTGACAGGACTTCCTCCGTCGTTCGAAGACATTGACGAATTTGTGACAGCCTATGAACAGCATGGTGAAAAGGCCACTGAAGAACTTGTCGATCAACTTCTGGCGAGTCCACAGTATGGCGAACGCTGGGGGCGACACTGGCTGGATGTTGCCCGCTATGGAGAATCAAACGGCAACGATGGCCTTGGTCGCAATCCTACGTTTCCTCATGCGTGGCGGTATCGAGACTACGTGATTGAGGCGTTCAATTCTGACACACCATACGATCGATTTCTGATCGAACAGATCGCCGGTGACCTGTTACCTGCGGAGACTGATGCTGAGCACGATCGGCATGTGATTGCCACCGGTTTTCTGGCAATGGCCGCCAAACCTGCCAAAGCGATGAATGACAACTTCGACATGGACGTTGTGGCTGACCAAATCGATGTCATTGGCAGCGGAGTCATTGGAATCAGTGTGGCCTGCGCACGCTGCCACGATCACAAATTCGATCCCGTGCCGACTCGCGACTATTACGCCATCGCGGGAATCTTCACCAGTTCTGAAACGATGTGGGGCTCTGCTGCAAATGAAGGCCTCACGGCTCCGAAAACGGATCTGCACGTTCTCAAAGCGGCCGCCCATGTGCCGCCGCCCAAAGATTTTGTTGAAACGGTGCTTGTGCTGGAATCCAACACTGGAATTTCAAAGCCGATTCCAAAGTCGAAGTGGCCCGTTGGAACGCCATTGGCAATGGGAGTTCGTGATTCAGAGAAGCCAGCAGACTGCAAACTGAATATCAAAGGCGAAGCTAAGAAACTGGGCGCCGCTGTACCTCGCGGTTTTCTGACAGCATGTCGGTTCGAGTCGGCTGATATTCCTGCGATCAATCCACAGCAAAGCGGACGTCTTGAATTGGCTCAGTGGTTAACTCGCGGGGACCATCCACTCACCGCACGAGTGATGGTCAATCGAATCTGGCAGCATCTGTTTGGTGAAGGCATTGTTCGCACGCCCAACGATTTCGGAGTTTACGGCGAACGTCCAACTCATCCAGAGCTACTGGACCATCTTGCCATACGATTTGTCAGCGAACGCTGGTCGATGAAGACGATGATTCGAAACATCGTGCTCAGCCGAACCTATCAACTGAGCAGCGATACGGATGAAACGCTGCTCAAAGCCGACGCAGCCAACGCGTTGCTGACGCGGCATGTGCGCCGGAGAATGGATGCCGAAACGCTGCGGGACAGCATCCTGAAAGCCAGCGGACAGCTGGACTTAACTCCCGCAGATGGCTCGATTGTTCGGCACCGAGACATTCTGGTCAACCTTGCCGGTAATCTGCATGAACCCAGTCATCACCGCAGCGTGTATTTGTGCTATCTGCGAAGCTCGCCACCGCCGGAACTTGCAGCATTTGATTTGCCCGATTTCACAGCCGTAATCGGAAAAAGAGATGTCAGTACCGTGCCTAACCAGGCACTGCATCTGTACAACAATCCGTTTGTGATTGAGCAGTCTCAACATCTGGCCGCTGTTGTGACGAAAACGGAAGTAGACAACAACGACCGAATCCGTCTTGCGTGGCAGCGGGCTTTGGGTCGCAATGCGACGCCGGAAGAACTTCAGCAGGCCGATGAATTTCTGCGTCTGACACAAAATGAATTGGGCTCAGAAGAACGGGCATGGGCAAGTCTATGTCAGGCGTTGCTGATCACGAATGAATTCCGTTACGTGGATTGAGATTGATGACCATGAATCACTCACGACGAAGCATGTTGCAATCTGCAAGCTGCGGTTTTGGCTTTCTGGCTCTTCAGGGGCTTTGTGCACAGCAAGCATTTGCCACGGGGTTAGCGTCGGCCACGGGGCAAGCCTCAGCCGCCGGACAAGGCAATCTGGCTCCACAAACACCTCGACTGCCAGCGACTGCGAAGCGAGTGATCTTTCTTTGCATGAGCGGCGGGCCCGCTCAGATGGACACCTTCGACTATAAGCCGCAAACAGGCAAAAAGCCGCACCCCGGTTCCATTGCCCGCTTTCGTCAACATGGCGACAGCGGCCTCTGGATTTCGGAACTCATGCCCGAAACCGCCAGACATGCCGACAAACTTTGCGTGATCAACGGCATGTACGCAGACACGGGAATTCACGCTCAATCGTTTTTGCAGCTGCATACCGGCGAGCGTCTTCGCAAGCGTCCAAGTCTTGGTTCATGGATCAACTATGGTTTAGGAACGGAAAATCAGAACCTGCCCGGATTTGTTAGTCTGAACACATCGAAGAGCTCGATCTATACGAGTGCTTTCCTGCCTTCGATTTACAACGGTACGCCAATCGGAGTCAACGGCGAAGACATGTCAGCCGCCACCATCAGCAATGTTGGCAGCGATCATTTGCCACTGGCTGCCAAACGCCGACAACTGGATTTTGTACAAGCGCTGAACCGAAGGCACCTGGGTGAACGACGCGGTGATGACAAGCTGGACAGCGTGATTCAGTCCATGGAACTCGGCTTCCGCATGCAGGCGTCGGCTCCGGAACTTCTGGACCTGTCGGATGAAACGCAGGACACTCTCGAACAGTATCGCGTTGGCAGGAAACTGCAGATTGGCACGTGTCGTCCAACCGACTTCGGTCGCCAGTGCCTTTTGGCACGACGCTTTGCAGAAGCCGGTGTTCGGTTTATTGAAGTGAATCACGGCGGTTGGGACCAGCACAAGAACCATCGTCGCGACCTGAAGGCGAATTGCGATACGGTTGATGCGCCAATCGCTGCATTATTGCAGGACCTTGATCAACGCGGACTTCTGGAAGACACGCTTGTAGTTTGGGGGGGCGAATTTGGGCGGCCCGGATTAACTCCCAACGACGGCAAAGATGAAACCGGCCACAATTCAAACGGCTTCACGTTCTGGCTGGCCGGTGGTGGCGTGAGGAATGGCCATGTTCACGGAAAGACCAGCAACACAGGCGATCGAGCCGTCGAAGGCAAAGTGCATTTTCGAGATCTGCACGCGACTATCCTGCACGCCCTCGGCTTGCCTGCCAATGATCTGACGTTCTGGCACGAAGGCCGCAACCACCGACTCACAGGACCTGAAGGCGGCAAGGTCGTGAACGAACTGTTTGCCTGACAAGGGCTTCGCCCTTGCCCCAGTAGCGTGGCATGCAGGAAGACGTGCAATGCTAAAACCGCCAATCCGCTCCGATGTCGCTACGACCAACATGCGGTCTGTGCGCGCATCATTCTAACTTCGATTCGAACTTCGGCGGCTCCCCTGGAAAACACTACAGATTTCCCCCAACAACTTTGAATCGCCGACGAGGTATGAGAAAAGCTAAAAGGGGCAAAGAGTTAGAAACGGCGAATCAATGGTGGTGATCTCGAAAACTTATTACGACCACGCGCCCGGCGAGCCCAC
>JAGQQE010000417.1 GCA_020426345.1 Planctomycetaceae bacterium | reverse complement strand
CGACGCCACACAATCTTTGGCATCAACGACGTTTCTGCGGTCCCATTCCACACGCTCCTGCTGCAGTGAAATGGTCCGTGCCGGATCCTTCTCCACCTCTGATGACAACGCAATTCGTTCATCGATGTAAAGCCCATAATACCGTCGTGTTTCAGACTTTGGTCGATCAAAGTCGTCGCAGAAAAATGGCTGAAATTCCGTGACCAGTCGCGACCATTCGGACCAGCGTCTGCTGTCACAATAGAGTACCTTCAGACCCTGCATTGAGCCGATGAGGCTGGACCACAACTGCAGCCGGACGCTCATCCTGCATGCAGTCTGCAGGTTTGAACACTCAACCGAAAGTGGAATCAGGACACTCCTGTTTCCCGCAGCGAATTGGTCGTAATAATAGTGCCCCAGTATACCCATCGACCGACACCACGCCACATGCGCGTCGAACTCCGGATTCACGGTCGTCTTATGCCCTGCCATGTCTTGAATCGCAAGGCTGACGATGGAAGGCATAGCGGACCAGGACCCCGTCACGCGATCCATCAATGCCAGGTTCCGGCAACGTTCAAGAATGAATGACAGTTTTGCTGCCGTCCAGTCACCGAATTCCGGATTCGAAGTCGATGCAAGATATTTTGTCATCATGAATAAGGTGCGGGCATGAATGACACGACGGAAAATTGCGACCAGCCCGAGCAACTGCAGCTCGGCAGAATTAAACGACAAATGCAGAACGGCCTGAATGGTTCCCAGTAAAGTCGCCTCTGGCCCCGATGCAACTCCCCTGGCTTCGATGAGTTCCCGTCTGTTCATTAATGACGAAACAAGTGTGTCTATCGATGCCGTCTCCGTGTGTTCCGGTCGAGCTGCAAAGGCCATCAGTATTCGAAGGAGTTGTGGGTTTCCGGCACCCACCTCCAGAATGCGTTGCTGCGCAAGTGCCGGTGTATTTTCCGGCTGATCCCTCTTCTGAATTGCCGCACCACTGCCCCCGCTGATCCAACACGCGAACTCTGCGGCTTCGTGTTGAGACATCTGCGGAAGTTGGATTCGTTGCCGAACTTCGGGCAGCGAATTTCGATGGTCGTCCCGAGAATTGATCAGGATTCTGGCTTTGCTGTGTCCGTCAAGGTTGATTGCATTCAGAAACTCGATCAGTTCATTCTGTTCGATCTCTGAGTAATGGTGTTCGCTCAGGTCAAACGAAGATGGATCTCGCGTCACGCACTCAAAGGCGTCCCAAACCCACAACAACGGAACCAACCGCAGGACGGAAAGAATTCGAGCCTGTTTCTCCCGCATCGGTGCAATCTGATACCAATCGACAATCGCATCCTGTCCGATTACGTCCAGTAGGTCCGGGAGCGTCGTTTTACGTTCAAACGACGTGAACAGGACAACGGGGTGATTGTCTGTGCCGTTTGTTAAGCCATACCAGCGGGCGAACTCCACCGAAAGATGCGTTTTGCCGAGGCCCGTTGCCCCGTGAAGCAGGGCGACGTTTCCTGAATCCAGTGCACGATCAATTGCAATCAGCGTTTGCTGCCGACCGATCATTGGGAAAACGCATCGGCCAATGATCTGCGCAGCCCCGTTCGGACAGAAATTGACAACCGACTCCGCGTTCCTGGATCTCTGAGGAATCACACCGCGGCTACGCGCGCTGAAGCCACCCGCATCAGGGGATTCGTAGACCACGACCGCAGGAATTCTGCTAGCCAAATACCTGACGGAACTCTGCGTGAGTTCATCGCCCAACGCGGTTCGCGCCAAACCAGCCGCGACACCAGCGCACACTCCCTCTGCAATCGCCCCGTAAATCCTCGACAGGGTTTCTAACACCGAATCCGGCATGTCGTCAGCGCAGAATCCAATGACCCGATCTACACCCAACTGAAACAACAGGCGTGATGCGCAGATAAGCTGTTGATATACCTGAACTGCTTCGATCGGAGTCCCATCGGAATCGAATGCCACCTGCAGCAGGACCAGCGGCACACGGCGAGCGGAGACGATGCGTGCCAATTCCTCATACGTCGTTTCATCAATACGCTGCGAATTGAGATTGCTGTCGGGCGTAAACGTCAATTCAAGGTGAAGAATCTGAAAGTGGCCATCGTCTTTCGATGACAATTCCAGCTGCCGGCTTAACTGAAGTACCTTCGCCGGCCGGAGAGAAGTTGTCTGAATCAATTCGGAAACACCATTCGCAAGTTGAAGCAAACGACTTCCGAGTGGATTTCGATTGATCTCGTCTGGTTCACGAGGTAATGAAGCGTAAAGCAGCTTCAACGGTTCAACCTCGTCACAAGACCCGCTGGATACACTCGGATTTGATGCTGGCGCCGTCGATCTGAAGGGCCTACGCACAAACGATGCAACTGCGTATGAAACAGGAAGAGATGTCTGCGGGGCCTGCATCATCTCCCACGGTATTGCCGCTGCCGATTCATCATCATCCACAATAACGAAATGGACTTCTGATAATCGATGTCGGACAGAATTCCAGACTTCTCTGGTTTCTGCGCTGGCATGCCAAACACACAGAAACAGTAATTCGCCCGTGGAAGGTGCCGTGTTGGCGATTAATTCGTCGTCGGGTGTCTTGCCCGTGGAAGAAGAAGTGGTGTTTCCGTGAAGACGGTCAGTCGCTGGCCACAGGAATTCCAGCACGATCGATTCTTCAACGTCAGAACCACGTGAATCAGCACACGTCAGACGAATCGATATACGATTCGCCTCACCGCTGAGATGCTGAAGTCTGATAAGATTCCTGTCTGACAAGGCAGTATTCCAACGACGGTGCCATCCATGAACCGACGGTGCAGATGCGAAGAACCCGACACTGACGGAGTTGCTCTTTCACCAGCTCAGACCGATCATTCGTCCGACCAGAGCAATGCAAGCCTGCATTCCACCGACGAAATGCGATGGAATAACGATCTGCCCCTTGAACAATAGCCCAGTCGCCAAACAAGCGCCTACCCGGAACACATCACAAACAAGATCCAATGCAATAGACGTCGGGCAATGGTAGTGGAACCCCGCATATCGAGTGCGGCCTTGAATGCGTGCGAGCGGCAGGGATTGCCGACGTACATTGAAGCGGCCACGCAGCAGCGTCATTCCTGTTGCACTACAAAAAACAATAGCCCGTCGGCCTGGCACCGACGGGCTGTTTCGACTCAACAGATCTGCGGGTTGATTCTACAGTACTTTTAAAGACGTCGGTCAATTTCACGCATGACGTCGCGGGTCAGTTCCTGATGCCGGATCTGTTCAACGTATTCGGTCATACCGTCTACGTTATTCTCGACTTGAATGAGGTTGAGATCTGACGGGTACTTCTGAAGCAGAAACTTCGCGACCTCAGGTGAGCGGGTATTGACGAGAAGGAATCGAAGGTCGTCTTCGGACAACGATTCACCAAAGTTCTGAATTGCCAGCTGAACGGCACCTTCGCGAGCCTTCGGCACATGCTGAATGAGCTCCTTAAGTTCCTCCAGACCGGGTTTGCGCGTCAGCAGCGTCTTGATCGCGCCATTCGCCAGCAAGGGAACAAAACGTGCCAGGTACATCAGGTCTTTATTATCCGGTCCGGGGCGGCTTTTCGCGAGTCGCTCCCATAACTGCCGGGCCAGATCCTTTTTGCTGACATCCAGTCGGTGCGCGACTTCTTCGGCCGTTTCACGATTCACGGCTGGGGCATTATCGGCGGAATTCTCTTCTGGCATCGAACAGTCTTTCAGGCGCGGCGCTAAGTATGACGTCCCGGCAGAAAACCGGGGGCTTGAAGGTTAACGCGAGGGCCGAACCTGTTGCAACACTCAGCTCTTCATCACCTGAGCGATCGTGTCTTTCAGCACACCAGCACTCTGCAGCAATGCCGTCTTTTCTTTGCTCCAGAGGTCCACTTCAATGTGACTCTTGACTCCGGTTCGTCCAAGCACGGTGGGAATGCTGAAGCACACATCATGCACGCCATAGGCACCACTCATCAGGCTGCTGACCGGCAAAATGCGATCATCATCCAATGCGATGCTGTGAACAACATCAGCGATTGAAACGCCCACTGCGAAACCGGCACCGCCTTTCTTCTTGATCACTTCGGCACCGCTGCCCCGTGTCTTTTTCTCCACTTCGGCAATCAAGGTGGGTGAGGCACCGGGAAACTTTTCAATCGGCAAATTGGCAATTTGAGCCATCGACCAGATCGGAACCATACTGTCCCCGTGTTCGCCAAAGATCGTGACGTTCACCTGCGTCGGAGGCACATTCAGTCGTGCGGCCAGCATGCTTCGCAGTCGTGTCGTATCCAGAACGGTACCGAGACCGATGACCTGGGACGCAGGCAGATTCAGCTCCTTGACTGCCAGATAGGTCAGAACATCGACCGGATTGGAAACGACAAAAACGATCGCATCCTTTCTTAATCCATGGCTTTTTACGTCGGCAAGGATCGTTCGAAAAAGGGCGACATTGCGATTGATCAAATCCAGACGACTTTCGTCCGGCTTACGTCGAAGACCGGCGGTGATGACCACGACGTCCGCATCTCTGCAGGTTTCTGTGCCCGCCGCATAGATTCGTTGTGGGGCCATGATGGAAGAACCGTGCAGCAGGTCCAGTGCCTGGCCCTCGCATAGGTCCATGTTGACATCGACCAGAGCGATCTCTTTGACAATACCACCCGCCTGTAATGCAAACCCGGCACAGGACCCCACCAATCCACCACCACCAATGATGCTGACTTTCATGTGTCGCCTCAGTCTATAGCTTTCAGTTGTCGTCGCTCGAAGTTGATGTCAGCGGCG
>JAGQQE010000416.1 GCA_020426345.1 Planctomycetaceae bacterium | reverse complement strand
GGCCACCTTCCCAGTAAATGTAGAACGACTTGGCTTCAATTCCTTCCCCAGGGCTCTCGTGACCAAAGTCAAAATCAATCGTCGGATCTGTGCGTTCGATTTTCTTGTTTTCGTTCTTCCAGCGAGGACCGTTGAAGTAGATGGCTTTCACACCAGACTTGTCTGAAACCGCTGGTACGCCACCAAAGTGTGCATACAAATCAGCCAGACTTTGCCGGAGCTGATTCGCCGTTAATCGGGCGAGAGCAATACGGGGTGGCCGGTTTCGGATCTGTGCTGCCTCACTGTAGAACGAATAGTGGATGTACTCCGAAACAGCACGCGCATCTTCCCCCACGCATTGATCAGCCTCGCCATCCGGCATGGTGTCATGAACGAGTTTTGTTAACTCCCCGATGGTCATGTCACCCGCAAGCTTGTCATGAAACTTGCCGTATTCATCTTTGACACCTTCACCGGCGGCCCCGTGACAAACAGCGCACTTGTCCTTGTAGATCAAAGCACCACGTTCAAGAAGATCAGACTGTTCTGACCGAGCGACGAGTGCTCCCGATTTTTCATCCGCACAAATTTCAGACGGCAGTCCTGTCACCAACACGGCGTTCAATAGAATCACCAGCCGGGAAAGAACCACGGATTGATTCTGGGTTTTCATGATTCGATTCCATTGCAGCAGGAAAGTGGCTTGCCACTGAGTTTCATTCGTTCCATCAGACCTGCGCCAACAAATCCAACAGAACATGAGGTAACAGGCCAACCCCTGAATCCGGGGAGGGAAGGAATAGAGAGTTTGGTGGGGGGAATTTCAGGTGGGATCTTCAGCCGATTTCGCGAAATCGCAGGATTTCAGGATGGGCTATAGTTTTTATACCACCGCGATAAAGCACCTTCAAATGCCGCCTTGCGGGAATTCACAAGCGGGAAAGTCAGCGTACGCCTTTCCTGAACAGCGGCGGAGGCGTCTTCCGGGGCAGTTACAATGCTGGTTCGCGGCAAGACAAGTTCTCAGGATTTGGTTCGTCTGCAGTGGCTGTTCGGTTTCTCCATTACAGGTTGTGGCCCGTTCGGGTTCTTCAGAAAAACAAACGGCCTTCACTCAACAGCCTGTCGAAAAACGGGACTGGCTCGAGCAGCAGACCTGAAAACACGATCGTTTACAGTCGTCCTGCGTTCCTGCCCCGGTTTTTCAACGGACCGTTAATTTTGCCATGGAATAAGGCTGTCGATTGTTTACCGAAATTGAGTTTTCGGGGGGATCTGATCCTTTTGCCTGATAAGTTGGTATCCTTTGGACCATGCCATTTTGACGGCCAGTTCTGGGCGGAAGTACTTCAACACACTGCGGGACTAGAATGAACGATCAGCCAGCAAAGCCCGTTTGGGTCGGATTTGACCTGGGCGGAACCAAGATGATGGCAGTCGTGTTTGACGACCAGCTGAAGATACTGGGCCGCAAACGCCGGAAGACTCGCAGCGCCAATGATCGCCAGGTCACGCTGGAACGGCTGTTCGAAACGATCGACATGGCCATTGAGGATGCGGACGTAACACCGGATCGCGTCGCAGGTATCGGAGCTGGCTGCCCGGGGCCTCTGGATCTGCAGAAAGGCCTCATCCTGGAAGCGCCGAATCTGGGCTGGAAGAATGTTGCATTGAAGGACCAGCTGGAAAAACGATTCAAGTGCCCGGCCACCATCTGCAATGACGTTGATGGCGGAGTGTTCGGCGAATACAGCGCTGGCGTGGCAAAAGGACAACGGTCCGTCCTGGGTGTCTTTCCGGGAACAGGTATCGGGGGTGGTTTCGTCTACGAGGGTCAGATTTTCCGAGGCACCCGCGCGAGTTGTATGGAAGTCGGCTACCTGCAGCTTGCCACCGAAGGAGGATCTGCTGGTGTGGGCCCGGTTGGGACGCTGGAAGGCCTGGCAAGCCGTCTTGCAATCTCTGCGGAAGCAGCCAAAGCCGCCTATCGTGGTCAGGCACCTCGACTCTTTGAACTGGCTGGCACTGATCTTTCCAAAATTCGCAGCTCTGTTCTCGCGCGGGCGATTGAAAAAGGAGATACAGCGATCGAAGCGATTGTCCGTCGCGCGGCCGAGCAAACAGGATGGGGAATCGGATGCCTGATCAACATTCTGGCGCCCGACATGGTCGTGCTTGGCGGAGGCCTGGTCGAAGCCCTTCCGAAGCTTTATCTGGAGAGTGTCCGTGAAGGCATCAAACGCAATGTCCTTCCTTCGCTGGCCGACGTTCACAAATTACGCGTTGCAGAACTGGGCGATCTGGCAACCGCCATTGGTGCGGCGGCGCTGATCAAACAACAGTTGAATTCACGGTCATGAAACACGTATCCGTTTTCGTCTGAAGGCCACCCCCCGTCTCAAGGAACACCAGGCCATGTCGAGCACGAGTGCCGGCACTGAGCAAAATCGAAGTGAATCAGCCAGCGAAGCCGCTCGGCCCGTCAATGCCTATCCGCTGGCCGTCATCGAACTCGGCACTTCCGCCATACGACTCGCGCTTGGCGAAACAGACGGTGTCAACGGAGTCCGTCCGCTTGAACAACTTGTGCGCGGCGTCACGCTGGGGAAAGACACGTTTACAGATCGGGAAATCCATCGCAAGACGACTCAGGAATGCATTCGAGTTCTGAAGGCATATCGACGGAAACTGAACGAGTATCAGTGTACGGACCCGAATAATATTCGTGTCGTAGCAACCAGTGCCGTGCGAGAAGCGTCAAACCGTCTTGAGTTTCTCGATCGCATTTACACATCGACGGGATTCGCAGTCGAACTGATCGATGATGCAGAAATTGCCCGTGTGACCTACCTGGGAATCCGTCCGCTGTTGCAGAACACGCCGGAGCTCAGCGATGCCATCAGCGTTGTCGCGGAAGTCGGCGGCGGCAACACGGAAGTACTGATTCTTCAGGGAAGAGACATCCTGCACTCGCAGCCCTACCGACTGGGATCCGTTCGACTTCAGCAGATGCTGGTTCAGTATCAGACCACTCGCAATCGTGCAGGTGCCGTCATGACTGGTCACATCGATCGAACGCTCGAACCGCTGCTCGATGCCGTTCCCAAGGGACGCGACGTCCACTTTGTTGCGCTGGGCGGAGACATGCGACTGGCTGCCAAGATCCTTGGACTGGACGTGCCTCCATCCACACTGGTTTCTGTTCCACTGGCTGATCTTGAAAAACTGGTGCGCCAGCTTCTGAATCTGACGGTGGATCGTATCATGAGAAAGTATCACATCGAACTTTCTCAGGCCGAAACCGTTGTCCCGGCTCTGCTGGCGAATGTCCGGATCGCCCATCAGCTGGGTTGTTCACAACTGCTTGTGACCAGCATCAACCTGCGGGATGCTCTTCTTCAGGGCATGTTGCGGACTCCTGTCTGGTCACCGGATTTCTGCGATCAGATTGTCAACTCTGCTCTGGAACTGGCACGCAAGTATCAGGTCGATCTGATTCACGCACAGCATGTCGCGGAACTGGCCACGCAACTATTCCGTGGCCTTCAGAACGAACACCGTATGGATAAGCGGTGCGAGACTTTGTTATACGTTTCTGCTTTGCTGCATGAAATCGGACTGTTTGTGGGATTGTCTTCGTACCACAAACATTCGTTTTATCTGATCATGAACAGCGAGTTATTCGGGCTCAATCTTCACGACCACACGCTGGTTGCCCTGATTGCCAGATATCATCGACGTGCTGCCCCAAAACCAACGCATGAAGCTTTCGCCAGACTGGATCGGGATAGTCGCGTGATCGTATCCCGACTCGCCGGAATCCTTCGCATTTGTGTTGCACTTGACCACTCATCGACTCAGCGAGTTCGCGACCTTCAGTGCACGGTCGAGGGAGGACGCCTTGTGATCACTGTCACAAACACCGCTGCTGATCTTTCGCTCGAACGCATGGAGCTGCGAGGTCAGTCCACCCTGTTCGAAGATACGTTCGGCCTGAGCGTGCTGCTTCGGGAAACACAAAGGTGACAGCAGGATCCTCAGGCTTTTCGATCGCTCAACAAACCCGTAACTCGATCCCCTCATTTCGAATCCTTCATTCAGCGCCCGGATTGTGAAAATGTCACACGAAGAATCTGACTTCTTCAACCGCGAACTCAGCTGGCTTGAATTTAACCAGCGCGTCCTGGACGAAGCTTGTGACCCATCCGTGCCCCTGCTGGAACAACTTCGCTTTCTGGCCATCACCGCATCCAACCTGGATGAATTTTTCATGGTGCGCGTGGGCAGTTTGCTGACGTCGATTCGACGAGGTGACACGGGCGCTGATCCAGCCGGGATGACGCCGCTGGAACAACTGACGGCCATCAGCAAGCGTACTCAGCAAATGGTGGCCGACCAGAATCGTATCTACCTGGGTCAGCTGGAACCTCAGCTTGCTGAAATTGGCATCCGTCGGCGGCGGGCCGACGAGCTGAATGAAAAACAATCAGAATTTCTTGACAGCGTTTTTCAGGAACAACTGCAGGCTGTCCTCACGCCCATCGCTGTCCATGACCCTGCCAGGTTTCCACTTCTGTTTGGCCGAACGCTGAATGTGGCCGTTCAACTCAAGTGCGCCTCATCCCCCAGCGGACACCGGTTCGCTGTCGTGCCTTTCGGACGATTTGACCTGCGATACATCACGCTGCCTTCAAACGGCGGGCATGAATTCATTCTGACCGAAGATGTCATCGCCATGATGGCCGAACGATTCTTTCCTGGTGAGGAAGTCATCTCGACGGTGCCGTTTCGCGTCACACGAAATGCCGACCTGAGCGTGAGTGAAGAAGATGGCGCGGACCT
>JAGQQE010000415.1 GCA_020426345.1 Planctomycetaceae bacterium | reverse complement strand
TTCGGCCGGTTGCGAACACAATTGCCACTCTATCTGACAGGTTTGAAATCGTGCACAGACTACTGTTCGGTGTCAGCTTCGCCGCATTATGGCTGGCGGGAGCCACATGCAATTCCACATTCGCAGACAAGCCGAACGTGGTTGTCATCTCGATTGATGATATGTAGTGCTATCTGGCGGTTTTTATTGAAATCCTGTGTTTTGGGCCGAGTACAGTGGCTTTCGTGGTGCAGCTTCGGATGGCAAATTGAGCGGAATTCACCTCTTGTGGGATGCAGTTAGTGCAATTTGCACTACGAACACGGGTTGAGATGGATTTGCCCTAATGGGGTCTGCCGCCAAACGAGAATCCAGTGATTCCCAACCTCCACGATCGAAACCACGGTGCTGCTGTGGCATGCGACGCGGACAAATTCTGCAACCGGGATGGACACTCCGATGGCAGCCCGTACAAAGTGGAAAGTGAGACTGGCGACCTCTCAACTGCTGCACGTCAATCCGAGCGAGAACAGGTCGCGTGGCCACTGCTGAATGATCTGAAGACATGGATCGACGGCGAAGTGTTTCTCCCGAAAGCCTGTCCGGCAAAGCGACGACGTACACGCTCAATCAATGGACCGCGCTGGATCGCTAGCTCGAAGACGGCGACCTGTCGATCGATAATAACGCTCCCGAACGAGCCATTCGTCCTGTGGCGATTGGTCGCATGAACTGGATGTTCGTCGGCAGCAAACCGGCCAGCCACCGAGCAGCCATCCTTAAGTCGATGATTGCCAGCAGCTAAGCCAACCTCGTGGAACCCTGGGCCTGGCTGAAGGACGTGCTGATCCAGCTTCCGCTCGGAGCCCCTCTCGAGTCACTGCTCCCAAACAACTGGCTCGCCTCCCACCCCAAACACCGCTGGACCATCGCGGAACGAAGAAAGCAGGAAAGACAACCCTGCTCAAACGAATAGAACGCTCATCACCGGGCGCTTACGATTGAACAGCGTCAGGTCGAAGCCAACAATCGAACCGAATGCGGGCACTGGGAAGGCGACACGATGGAAGGCGCTTCCAAAAGCGGTTACATCGTGACGATGACAGATCGAAGAAGCCGACTGGCATCCATTCGAGTCGTTCCAAACAAGTCGGCATCAATCGTTCGCAAAGCCATGGTACGAGGACTCAGGTCTCTCAACAAACCGCCCGTTCTCAGCATGACGACCGACAACGGAAAAGAGTTTGCTGAGCATGAACTATTTTCAGCAAGTCTGAACGTACCATGCTACTTCCCCAATCCCTATAGTTCCTGGGAACGTGGCTCCAACGAAAATATGAACGGCCTGCTTCGCCAGCACTTCCCCAAAGGAACCAATTTCAAATTGATCACCCCGGCGGCCCTTGCTCACGTCCAACGCAAACTCAACGATCGCCCCCGAAAATGCCTCGGATTCAAAACACCCATGGAAGTCCATTACACACCCAATAACCAATGACTCCCACCGTTGCACTTCAGGTTTGAATTCGCCTTGCGCTCCGCAACTCAGAATGTCCCCCCTATTGAGTCTCCCACATAGCAGCTTTGCGATCCACCCTTTGACCTAAGCCCTTAGCAGCCTGTTGACAAACCTGGCAGTAGCACCGGACGATAACTAAGATTCGGTGCGTTGGCGGTTAATGCGGACTGGTCAGGAGAAGATTGTGGCATTGAGGCGACGGCTGAGGGAATCGCAGGGCGAGTTTTGGGTCGCTGCCGATGCGGTGGCGAAAGCTCCAGGGCATGTGTTCTATGATCGACTGAATGATTTGCTGCGGGAAGCGGGATTCGATCAGTTCGTCGAAGATCTGGTGGCTCCGTATTACGCTGATGGCGGGCGGCCTGGAATTGCACCGGGTGTTTACTTCCGAATGTTATTCATCGGGTACTTTGAAGGCATTGATTCGCAGCGAGGAATCGCCTGGCGATGCGAAGATAGTCTGTCGCTGCGACGCTTTCTGGGAGTGAAGTTGACCGATTCAACGCCGGACCACAGTACTCTGACTCGGATTCGTGACCGATTTCCGATGGAAGTCACCGAACAGGTGTTTGCTTTCGTGCTGCGAATGGCTGCTGACAAGAAACTGATTCCGGTTCCCATGTGGGTGTGGATGCCACAATGCTGGAAGCCAATGCGGCGATGAAGTCGATGGTGCGGCGCGATACCGACGAAGACTGGAAGAGTTATATTCGCCGTCTGATGCACGAAGAAGGTGTTATTGATCGTGACGACGATCCAACCGATGATGACCTGCGACGTTTCGATCGCCGTCGCAAGGGCAAGAAGGTCTCGAACAAAGACTGGAAGTCTGATTCCGACGACGATGCTCGCATCGTGAAGATGAAGGATGGCAGGACGCACTTCGGCTACAAAGCCGAACACGTCGTCGATCTTGAAACCGAAGTGGTGTTGTCGTCCCGAGTTTGTCATGGCACTGCCGCGGACACGAGTACGCTGAGTGAAGCGATGGTGGATGCTCAACTCAACCTGATTCGCAGTGACAGCGATGTCGAACTGAAGGCTGTCGCAGCGGACAAAGGATACCATTCCAATACGCAGGTGACCGACTGCACGCATCTTGGGCTGACAACATATATCCCCGAACCGACACTAAAGAACAATCGGACATGGTCTGATAAACCGAGCGAGGTCAAAACAGCGGTGCTCAACAATCGTCGTCGCACACGGCGAAGGAAGGGTCGAAGGCTGCAGCGTTTGAGAAGCGAACGCGTTGAAAGGAGTTTCGCTCACGTCTGTGATTCCGGTGGGGCTCGGCGGACGTGGCTTCGAGGTCTCAGGAAAATCACGAAACGATATTCGCTGGTCGTTGCCGCGCACAACCTGGGATTAATCATGCGAAAGCTGTTCGGGAGCGGCAAACCACGGCAGTTTGCGTCAAATGGGCGGCAAAGCTGGCTCTGTTCCGCCCTGCTAACGATCACGGAACCGACTTTTCAAATACTCGCCGCACTTTCCCACGCAACGACCTCACCCAAGTCTGCCATCAAGCAATACAACGCGTCCCACTGGCGTCCAGACAACCTGTGTTTATCAACGGCCTGTTAGAGCGGAATTCTCGTAAGGACCTCCTTCCCATCTTTCAGCTCACGCATGAAATGCTCACGCTTTGATATTACCTCCCGTTCGCCGCCTCTATGCACGACACATACATGGATCTTCATTACTGAGAGATTTGAAACAGTGGGAGTTGTAAACCCGCCCCAAACGATGTCCGTTGTCCCGTCCGCGGATACTGCCCGCTGCGTCTTGAAGCCATCCTTTTCTAGCCTAGCAATCACTTCCAGTGGACCATCAGCATCGGAAAGTAATTGCTCCAAATCACTGTTTAAATCTCCACGGTGAGGGGGAGCCTCTTTGCTTTGATGACCAACACAAACAGTAAAAAAGCTTGCAAGAAGAAGAATGCAGAGGATTGACTTTATGGCCACCGTTTTCATGTTTCCCTCGTTATTTGAGCATTTCCGCTTGTCCTGCCCAATGCGCACAGGCACTGGTGAGTCTTGCTGTAACAGACAGGTTTTCGCACTCTAAGGATCAGACCCATCAATTGATCAGTTTTTGCCTAACGACATGCAGGCGAACTCGAAACTGGGTTAGCAACACCCTTCATCTCCACGTCTGTGTATTTCTTGGCGGCGCAACAATCCCACTTCGTGTCAAGTACAATCTTTGCATGCGGCAAACCCAAGCCGCCACCCCAGAAAAGTGGTGGTTTTCGAGTAAACGGCAGTTGTCCAGCTGGGCATCGGGGAGGCTTGAATTCACACGGAGTATCTGCAGCAGCATTCACTTCGCTTTCGCTGCAGACGGTGAAACCACCTTGGCCACCATGAAGCCAGCCCGAAGGACGACTTCCACCGAAAACACAGTAGAGTCGAAGTGTGCCCGTAGTCTGCGATTTTCCACGAGAAGTCCTCATATCGGGCTGTATCCAAACGTCAGTAAAGCCGACTGCTTTTTGAATACCTGGCTGCGGGTCATCCGGAGAAGCTTGAGAGTGAATGTCACTTATATAGAATGCCTCCCAAAATGAGTCGGTCTCAGGTAACGTTAATGGAAACCTCCAGCTGGAGTCACAGCAGTCGCTATTACAGACAGCTTCCTTCTTGATATGTTGTACGATATATGCCGGTGTCTTCCCAGTGGACGGATCAGGTTTGCAGTGCTTCTTAGCAAAGTCGACATCCTTTCTTGTTAGCGTAAAATCCCAAGCGTGTACAACTTTACCACACGGACCCTGACATCCGCCTCTTTGGCGAGTAACGGTGATGAGGCCAGATGGGTCAATCGATAATATCGGATTACCGTGCGCATACGAATAAAGTGTGTAAGATTCGTCGGATCGAGCAGGGTCGGAACTGAGCCAGGTGGCTAAAGTCGACGAAAACCATCTCGCTCTGACATAGTTGACTTCGACTGCGGCATCAAACGCGTAGCCAAGTTTCCCAACGAACTGAAATGGAGTTGCAGTCGTTCCAGTGCGGCTCAGCACATTGCCCCATGCGTCGTAGGTCCACGAATCGGTGACAGCTTCTATTTCATCAGTGATTTGCCTTGTATCACCTCTTGCGTCGAAGTGGTAGAACCTCGTGTTGGCCCCATCGGTTTGTGAGATCAGGTCACCGTAGAGATTGGGCTCGTGGGTGTAATCCGTCCGACTCGTTCCGTCATCTTCGGAGAGAAGTTGATCGGTGACGGGATCCCATTGGTAGGTTGTCAGTGTCATTAGCTTTCCTCCCGGGAGACGCGGCGGTTGTCCGCGGTGTAAGACATGGTCACTCGTGTGGCATCCGGCAGTGCCACTGCCTTCAACCGGTTCTCGTAA
>JAGQQE010000414.1 GCA_020426345.1 Planctomycetaceae bacterium | reverse complement strand
AGCCTGGTCGCAAAGAAGATGAAACTCTGCACGATGTGGAATTCACGCGCCCCTACGCCCTGTGTCAGTCCGAAGTGACCGTTCATCTCTGGAAGAAATTTCAGGAAGACACCGGACGCACCGACGGATATTTTGAAGAGCACAGTCCTTCGTCAGATGTACCAGTCTGTGGTCCGACATGGTATACCTCCATCCTGTTGTGTCGCTGGCTGACAGAGAAGCAGGGACTGCCGGAGAATCAGTGTTACGTCGCAGCCAGCACTGTGCCGGAAGAAGAATCTGTCCAGCTGGATGATGGAAATACCTTTCCCCGCAGCTGGCCCTTTCGGCCTGAAAAATCGGGCTATCGACTGCCAACCGAAGCTGAGTGGGAACGGGCCTGCCGTGCTGGTACCGACACCGCGTTTTCTTTTGGAAACGACGAATCTTTATTCGGCCACTATGCCTGGTGGAATGCAAATTCGTCCCGACATTCCCACCCTCCCGGGACCGTTCGGCCGAATCTGAGTGGCATGTACGACATGCATGGAAACATCTTTGAGTGGTGTCACGACTGGTATGGTCCATTCCCGGATGGATCCAACCCTACCGGAAACGACGACGGTACCGACCGCATTGTTCGGGGAGGTGGCTGGTTCAACTCGGCAGTCATTTCTCGTTCATCGGCCAGACACCACGAACAACCCAGCTACCGAGTTTATTACAGCGGTTGTCGTCTCGCCCGAACCCTTCCACCGATGGAAGACAACAGGTAGTCGCTCTTGTCGTTGTGCCGTTATCCATTCGTGGCCACGAATCATCGAGGGACAATCGCCTGTTGAGACGATCCCTGACTGTGAATCGCTTACTTTGATGATCTCTTCCCCGGTCGCTTTTTGGATGCGGTCGATTCTGAAAGGATTTCTTTCATCGAGGGTCCGTTCCGGGCAACCAATTCGTCGCAACGTTTTCGCATCGATTGCAGTGCCTCGACTACGGACGGTGAAGAAGTGGATTCCTCCGTTGATGCGAGGTTCACCAGTTCGTCCGGATCATTCTGCAGGTCATGCAGAAACTCGAACGGAGTTTCATCCTTTCCGTCAACAAAGTACCGAGCGTAAACCCAGCGATCGCTGCGCACGCCTTCCCATTCAGGAATGGTTGCCGGTACGGCCAGAAATTCACACAGGAAATCCGTCCGCCATCCTTCTGGCTTTTGGTTCTGCAGCAGCGGCAGCAGGCTGTGTCCGGTGTGCGCGGATTGTGCTTTCAGCCCGGCCAAGTCGATAATCGTTGGGCCGAGATCGCTATTGAGCACCATTGATGGCTCGACACGTCCGCGGTTTGATTGGGTGGCTCGCGGATCGTAGATGACAAGGGGTACCCGCAGTGATTCCTCATAGTGTGTCCATTTTCCGGCGAAACCGCGATCACCCAGATAGTAGCCATTATCGGCTGTGTAGATGATGATTGTGTTGTCGGCGATGCCCAGTTCACTCAGCTTGTTTCTCAGACGCCCAACGACATTGTCAATTCCCGACAGCATCCGCAGATAAGCTCGCATGTTGGTTTGATACTTTTCCGGGGTGTCCCAGCGCCAGAAAAATCGTTGACGGTTAATGGACGCTTTCAGGAAGTCAGGTTGAGCGTCATAGATCGAATCGGCCCGCAATCGCGGCAGCGGCATTGTCTGGTCTTCGTACATACCGTCCGTGGATTGCGGCCACGGGTAATGTCCGATACCCGGGCGGCGGTCGCCGTCTTCAGCATGAGGCGCATTGAAGCTCAGCTGCAGACAGAAGGGCTTTGCCGAAGGTTGCTGGTCGAGAAACTCGCACGCCCAGTCGCCAATGATATCGGTCTCATGCCGCTGACTACCATCGGGCTGCTCTTTGAAATAGGGATTGCGACCCAGTCGACGCCGAACGTCAAACATCTCTTCTGCTGAAACATCGCTCAGAGTCACATGTTCCTTTCCCAGATGGCCGGTTCGATAGCCAGCCGCCTTCAACACAGAGAAATGAGACGAACGACACAGGTCAGGGTCGAGTGGTCCTGGTTGTTTTCGATAAAGGTGTCGTCGCTCATAGCAACCGGTAAACAAACACGCTCGGCTGACCCAGCAGGTCGAGGTTGAGACGAATGCGTTCTCGAAACGCACTCCCGAAGTGGCCAGGCTGTCAACGTGAGGTGTCCGGACCACAGGATGGCCCGAACAGCCCATCGTGGTATTGCGCTGGTCATCCGTGAAAATGAACAAAATATTCGGCGGTTTCGCCGCGACGGCTGGTGTCAGAATTCGTGTCGCCAGAAGAAACACCAACACCACCCGCAGCGATGTACGTAAACTACTGGCATCACGCCATTCCATCGCTGTTTCGTGATCAGACCTGACGAAGGCAAGCCGAAGAGATGAATCGTGACTGGCGAATAATTGCAACATACGGATTGGCCTTCCGGGATTTTTTGGACGGTTCTTTTCGGGACACCAGTCTGGCCGCCCGCCGATCCATTCAGGAACGATCACTGCGCAATCAGACACCCACGGGCGGAGAACACTTTAACTGAAAGAAAGATCGATCGCGACGGACGGATCCAAACGCACACGATCCGGTGATACTCAAGGGCAGGCAAGAACGGTGAGACATGCGACCTGTACGCCTTGGTTTACGGAAAATGCTGGGTCGCACAGCTTGGCCCCGCCTACCTGCCTGATTGGTCAGTAGTGAGTCCTGGGTATTCAGGGGTGACTTTGGGCAAACCTCGCCTAATCCGAGCGACATGGAATTCTGTCGCAGTCGCACAATGTCGGGTGTATTGAAGAGTGCTTCGCCCTCATTGCGTTCGTGTTCATACCGGAGCAGTGCACCTGCTGGTACCTGCCAAAACGAATGATGCCAGAATCGGTTGCTTACTTGCTCATACGAAACAACCTGCATCCAGACACACTCGGCAACTTCTGGAAGATTTCACACGCTCCCGTGCTCAGTTTCATCCCCGGAAAGGAATCGACCCGGACCTGCCAACGTTGCAGGAACCTGACCCGGAATGGTCTCACCAATCCGGAATTTGCTTCCATTGAAACTCGCACTGGCCGAGCCAGTGGTACACTTCACGTCGCTGTAATCAGATCCCGATCAACATTCGACGTTGCCACCCCGCGGCACACAGCAGCACCTCAGAATCCTGTTTTTTTTTCGTCGTCGTCAGTGGTTCTAGGCTTGCGGCTCACAATCGGATGAACCAGATTGGTCTCGGAATCGAACGAGGACGGAACCACGAGAAGCCCAATTCGCTTACGCGAACGTGTTGCACTCGGGGCGCGATATCAATTCAGCAAGGTGAATCAGCATGGCAACCGGTATTGCGACTCGTCAAATCGAAGACACACCTGTTGCTGTCATCGACTTTGAAACAACCGGACTGACGCCAGGTTACGATCGCGTCGTCGAGGCTTCAGTTGTGCGCATTGATCCTGGTGAAAAACCAAGACTTGTGTTCGACACTCTGGTCAATCCGTCGCGTCCAATGGCTGCAACCGAGATACACGGGATATCGGATGCGGATGTCGCGAATGCTCCACGATTTCACGACATCGCTGGTGAAATGCTTGCCGCAACAAAAGACTGTGTCATCGCAGCGTATAACGTCTACTTTGACATCAAATTCCTCGCCTTCGAATTATCAAATGCAGGTGTTCGCCACGATCCGCCGCACTTCTGTCTTATGTATTTGCGTTCGATGCTTGGTCTTGGTTCTCGCTGCAAGTTGGAGGTTGCATGTCGGCAGCACGGAGTCGACTATTCTGCGTCGCATGTTGCTGCACATGACGCATTGGCTGCAGGGCAATTGTTCTGTAATTACTTGCCAGAAATCCGTCAGCAGAATGTTCGCACCTACGATGAGCTTGCAGCACTGAAGACCTACAAATTCAACAACAGCTTCGACCACGAACCTTTTCCTGACCCGACAGCATTCGGATTGCAACGATTTGATGCAGTGGTTTCAAGGGCAGGGTTCCGTGTTTCTATCGATCCAGTTCGGCAAGCGATTGCGGGATACTGGGATACCTTGAAAACAGTGCTGGCGGACTTGGAGATCACCGACGAAGAATTGGCGTACGTCTTGGCGGAGCGACGGCGTGGGGGCCTCAGGCCAGAACAGATTCGTGTGTTACATGCTCGGGCGTTTGCCAGTGCAATTTCACAATTCGCAAGTGACGAATGGGTCGATGACCGGGAAGTCAGGAGGTTACGTCGTCTTCACCATTGTCTTGCAAAGCTCGGCTGGGCACCGGGACAATGAGGACGAACAAGGCAGCAAATCGGGCGGCGATTTTCTTTAGGTGTTTGTCCGCCGCCAGGTTTACTGCGATTTTCCTTCAAGCGTCCGCTAACATGACAGTTGCGATGCCCCATTCGTTAAACTTCTGCGCGGGTTCGAATTGAAATGGAATAGCGCCTTCACCATTGGGTTTGGTGTAACCGGCCTTAGCGTTCACTACTGCTGGAATGAGGCTTTTTCCGCACGCATCCAGGGAGTAGGAGCGGCAGTAGCCGTAGAAAAAGGCAAGCAATACACTCCAGCGTCTGCAACACGCTAGCAATTCACATTTCAAGAAAGGTCAGCTCATTTTCAGGTTTCATTAATGAAGCCGAATCAATTGTCCCTCGTTCCGCATTCGTCGATTTGCTCCCGAGCCATGGCACGGCCATCGACAATCTCCGTTACCCAATGGTCCATACTCTGAGTGCGCAAGCTCACACTTGCTTGTCCGTGGGTCTCGTGCGTCACTAACCTGACTACGAGAAGGCCAATGCATTGAGAACCGTGGTTCCTACTGCACCCCGTTTGGTTTCTCCGCTGACTAAGTTTCGCAGTCCCTCCATCGTGCGTTTGGAGAACAACT
>JAGQQE010000413.1 GCA_020426345.1 Planctomycetaceae bacterium | reverse complement strand
CGCGCTGGGAAACATGTATGCCTCGCAATTGTTCGACTCCGCGGGTCGAACATTAGGCAATCTGGACGGCCTGTTTCGACAGGGCGACTTTGTTCCACTGCTGGACTGGCTTCGTCAGAATGTCCACCAGCATGGCCAAAGATATTCTGCAGGCGATTTGATTCAGCGTGTGTCCGGTCGACCGCTTTCGGACGAACCGCTAGTAAGGCACCTGCGAAATCGCTTCGGTACGCTGTACGGTGTTTAGAGAGCTGAACAGAACCTGCCCAACGAAGCAGAACGCATTCAGCCGATGCGCACAATCAACCAATGCGCACAATCAACCAAAGTGCACGATCAACAGCCGGTCAAAAAAGAACCCTGCCCGTCAGCAGCGCACTGTTGTCCGATGAATGCCCAAGAAAACGCCCCTCAACAACGCCCGGCTTCTTCCTGTGGTTTTCGATGGACTGTTAATAACGATATTCCACGCCGTTGATCCAGGCGTGGTTTTTAAAATCACCAATGCGAACATAGTCGTGGCCAGTAAACGCTCCCCAGCCGCGTCGCGTCACTCCTATTGTATTGCGAAAATGGAAGAGCCCTGCATCGCCCAGGGTACCAGCATCGATTGCGCTGGTACATCGAATGGGATCTGAAGGAAACCAATCTGCAGAATAGGTCATATTGAACCCTATCTGGTCCCCGCCCTTCCCTGCCGAATTGCCCTGGTCAAGCATCCAGTTGATCCCCAGCCCCGCGCGAAACTGCCACTTCTCGCTCTGTGCGAATCGATACACAACGTTCAGGTCCCCGGTTGCCAGATGATCTTTATTGCCGGATCGATTCTCGAATCGATCATAGAACTCTGTGTCAATCCCCAGTCTCCAGAGGCCATCCAGAACCATTCGGGCATGCGTTTGAAATAACTGCCCAAAGCTGGTACCAAAGTCAAACTGAAAATCCGCCATCGCATCCTGGCTTTGCGGCACTGTTGGATCAAACGTCATTGAACCCGCGCCACAGTTATAGGGAAAATCCAGATAGGCAGCCGAATCTCCCTGGTCTCCAAGCGCCATTCTGGGGACGGTGAAAGGCGATGTCAGAACAGCTGCTGCAATCATAGATATCGGCGACTTGCAGTCGCATTCGTCATCCAGGCCACCCGACAATGCGCTTCTTCCGCTCGTATGGCAATCATCGTGCTCCGAACGACTTGTCTTCTTCGATTGACTGACGCGGGCACCGCTGTCACTGACTTCGGAACGTAGAAAATCGAGAGACTGCGCAGACAGACGACCATGCCCGCAGAGTAACAGGCAGATCGTCAGTATGAATGCAGTCGTCAGATCGTTAAATCGCATCGGCTGGACGTTCCCAAAGAGCCCGATGGCACCCAAAAGTTCTCGGTGACCGCGCATCGCGATTCTATGGCCAGAGGTCCTCGATCAGCAATATGAACCCGAATCTACCCTTAATGCCCTTGTGACGACGAATCCTGACGGTGCCGGGCAAGACAGGAGCTGCTGGCACTGACACCGACTGGTATACCGATCCTTGCTCGGGCGAAGAGCATTTGTCCGGCAGGTCGCCCGCTAACTATCCGTTAAAAAGTCGGGGCAGGCACGCTGGGCGGCTGTAAACCGTCCTGTTTTAAGGTCTCCTGCTCGTGCCAGTCCCGTTTTCAACAGGCTGCTAAGACCGCAATTCGCCATTTCTCCTGACCCGTCCGTACTCCGAGCCGAAGAATTATTTGAAGAATTAGTCCGGCACGAACGGCATTGGCGTTTGAAGGAATGTCAGCCCATTCTTTCCACACAAGTCAGTCCGTTATTTCGAGGGTACGCTATGAAACCACTTCGATCCGCTTCAAATTATTGCCAGATTCTCTTCACCTCGGCTTTTCTGATCGCGTTGACGAACCAAATGGTTGCCGCCACCGCTGCCATACCGGATTCGCCTCAAACATTAACTTCAGAGCAGGACAACTTTCGAATCATTTTCCCTGGTAAACCCAGTCTGAAAGTAACGCCAGACAGAAACGATCGCGGCCAGGATACGACGCAACGCCAATGGACACTCGTTACGGATGATTCAATGGGCTTTTCAGTCACTGTGAGCCCGGTCGATTTGGAAGGCGAACAGATCAATAGGTTCCTGACGCTGCTGAAGATTAACCAGATTGCAGAGAATGGAGTTTCAGCAGACCTGCGATCGGATAAGCAACTGACCCTCAAAGGCGGTGTGAAAGCATTCGAAATTGAGATGCCATTGAAGGGCGAATTCAGCGAAGTCGCGAGCAATCGGCAACGATTCTTTGTCGCCGAAGGCCGAATGTACATCCTCACCGTCAGCGGGTTGATAGAAGACGTCCGAAGCCGAAAAGCAGAAGACTTCCTGAATTCCTTTGAGCTCATCAGGAGCAGAACAACAACCGTAACAAAACGATCCACTGGCACGACCAAAGTACAAACCCAAACACCTCGCAAAACGTATGGATACTAATCGCGAAGGCGACGCGGAACGAGGACCGACTTCGGTAAAGAGGTCTGGTCCTCTTCTTTCGACATGGTGCTCTTCTTTCGCCAGCCGTCCTCCTGAGCGGATTGTGGATTCGAGACCAAAGCGAACGCCACGACTGCTCGTCCAGCCCTCATCACGAAACTGCAAGCCCCGGTTGACACTCGGGCCGAGTAGGTTCCATTCGGTCTCAGTCTCAACACTGCTCACTGGTGAACCCTGACTCTGCGGCAACCGCGGATCAAAGGAGATAGCCAGCGACGCTCGTCACCCTGGCCGCAACAGAGCGTGCGTGAAGCTCCATTGAAAGCCTTCGGCATTTTCCAACAGGTTTATCCGCACCGGATTACGTTCCACCGACCACGCAACTGCCAATCAGTGTCCGTTCGAAGTGGAATGACTTGAAGCGTCCCGGATATTGATGCCCATTGCCGGCTGCCGTGTCGTGGGTCTACCGAGGCACAGTGTGAATCATCAGGAATGATTCAATTTACTGTTGAACGCGGAGTGGTTGGGGGCTGGGAATCAGTTTTGCCAGACAGGCGAGTAGTTCGTAAGTCGAACGCGTATCTGCTGAGCCATTCAGGTGAACTTCTCGTCCTTTCGCTGTCACCTGCACGCTGATACCGTGATCCCCAACCGATTGAATTTCATCGACGCCTGGCTGCGGTGATGTGTTGGCTTGCTGGTAAAGAATGCGTCTTAGTTGCCTGAGGAATGTTCCGTTAATTTCCAGCTGAAGTCCAGCAGCCTGGACTGACGGGCTGTCAGAGATCGAAGCGGCATCAACAGGGAAATCACCATAGTTAAACGAAATGCTCCGGTGATCGTCGGCCTCTGTCACGGATAATGCCGAAAGGAAGTGGCTTTCCGCCTGTCCCTGCACCCGGGATTCTCCGAAGCTGACGAGCTGGCGTACAGAACCGACCAGCCATTCACTGCTTTTCAGACTTGCGAAAGCACTAACATGTTCTGCACGCTCGCCCGTAATCAGAATTTTCGTCAGCACGTCAAAGCCTTCGTTGCTGTCGATTGCCGATAATCCAAGTCCATTTTCGTCAATTTGTATTCCCGGAATGCTTCCTGAAACATGCAGCGTCAGCCCCGTATCATCAGCTTTAAAGCGACGTGGGCTGTGGCGTGGCTGAATCGCCTGCAGCCAGGTTTCAGACCTTGAAGACGCTTCGAATGTGATTAATCCATGGGTTGAAAGGCCCTCTTCACTGACACACAGCTCCACAAGCCCACTTTCGACGTCAAGCAACAAACTGCGAAACAATTCCATCCGTATTAAGCTCTGGAGTATTCGAGACTTTGATGCCGTGTTGGTCTCGGAGTCATATCTCTGCAGTGCTGGTGCTGCTGTCTTTGTCAACTGATCAATCAATGCGCGACGCTTATTCAAAGGAATGCCATCGGGGCTGAGCCAGATAAATGCCAGTCGCCTCTTCTCACCACCGGAAGGCTGAAGGACGGCGGCAGGGACGTCGTGCAGGGGCGCCTCCCAAAGTTGTTCTTTGCGTGAGGATGACCACAGAAACCCATCATGAAGCCGAAAGAAAGTGCGATAGTGCGGTCGCGATGTCTTTTCGTAGCGGATTGGACCATCTGGTTCACGCGGGAACACAGGGTTCCACGAAAGTGAGTTCACCATAACAGACCATGACTGATCATCAGAATGGTCGATCTCCAACTCGTAATTTGGCCGAGGTACGTCAGGGGCAGTCCATTGCCGCGAGAACTCTTCAACCGCAGCCGCAGCTCCTGTGGCATCAAGAACATACTCGAAATCCAGTCGAAACAGCCCCTTCTCACCGAAGAAAACCGCAAACCCTTTCTGGTACGGAATGTGCTTTTGACGATCGAATCGGCGAACCACAGTCTTTTGCAGATCCCACCAGAAATTCGGCTTCGTTTCAGTTAGGGAACTGAATTCTTCGAGTGCCTGAAGGATCGCCTCAGGGTGCAGCATATCGACGCCGGCCACAGCGACTGGCCAGGCGGTTTGCGAGTGATGATCATCGCCAGCAAACAAATGACTGGCACGGAGCCAGTAGGAGGCGACCAAAATGCAGGAAAACAGAGTGCTTGTCCTGAACATATTTTCCTTCCGGGGATCATCTTTGATGTTGACGAAATGAATTACCAATTCCTGTCAAGCAGGGCAGACGCGATCGTCTGAATGGCAGGCGATGAAGAGTTTTCTGCCCGCACCAGCGCTTTCCGGAACTGGTTCAGGAAATCCAGATGTTCTGGCATCGGATTCTTTGAAAAGAAGTGAACCGGCGAATTCCCCTGCGAACGTGAATAAACCATCCATGCCCGCAGAATCGCTGACTTCACCAGATCGTGATCAACTTCAGCCTCAACAGATGCTTCTATCGCCCGAG
>JAGQQE010000412.1 GCA_020426345.1 Planctomycetaceae bacterium | reverse complement strand
CGAAACGCGTGATGCTGATCGTGTCGACATAGTCAAACTGCACGTGATCGAGGATGTTCTCAAACAGGTCCAGCGCTTCCGCTCGGCCTTTGCTGAGCAGATTGGCATCAAAGCTTCGATCGGTGTACCGACGGTCTATGCCAAAATGAATTCGTGTTCGCCTGAGCGCGTATTTCAGGTCGGCATCGTCTTCCCAGCGTTTCAGGCTTTCCTCGTAAAGAGTGATTGCTTCCACCCATTGCCGCCTGGTTTCGAATTCCTCACCGGCCAGTCTCGCATCGGTGGCGTTCGCGTAATTCGAAATGTCGACGTTACTGCCGAAAGCGTGCACTGCAGCCTGCGAAACAATTGTCCCAAACAGGAGTGCGGCAGCGAAAACGACACGTCGATGCCAATGGTAGATCTGCATGACACACTTCAGAAACGCCCGGCAAACGGTACGTTTCAGCCCTCAAGTGCTCGCTAAGTGCGGCGTCATGCCTGTAATTGAGATGAGTTCCTCGTTGAAATCACCGTCGAGTGAATTGTTTCAGACAAAGGACCCGACCCTGCAAACAGTACCCGGCAGGGCGGTCAGTCTGTAACGACCACTCGAATATATTGCTGAAAATCACGGCCGTCAAACTGGGATTCACTGCAGAAGGGACCAGGCCTGGCTAGCCCAAAACCTCGTTAAATCCCCTTTTCATTCACCGGATTCGCCAACTTCGCAGGTTTTCACCGTCGAAGCGTTCGGGAAGGCCGGTTTTTAGGGTTGTTGGCCTGCCGAAAGAAGCCGGAACGTGCTCTGCCGTGTGTCCGAACCAACCGGAGATGCACCGTCTGGAAGCGCTGTAGTAGTTGCGACAGTTGGTTCGTATCCGCGACCGGGGTCAGAACGATACGAAAAGGTGCGCCATTCGGAATCTCGTTCCGGCATCGCACTGCACATCCTGCGAATGGGGATGAATTTGCAGATCCTGTCGGGATTTCAGTCGATGGTCGTGGAAAAGAAGTCAACCGTCCCAATCGTCCGCAAGTTGCTCCGGGATTCTGATTCAGACTGACTGAACGGGGCGGGCGGCCGTCATTTCCACAGGAAAATCCCCCGCATTTCTACCGACCGGCATTTTCTTCGATCATCTGACGGACGACTTCACGTCGACTGCGAGTCGCATCAAAGATTTCCAGCTGTCTGACGGCCCCGGTTTGGGATGGAATATGTCGGACTGATTGCAGTTCGGCAAGACATCCGAGTTCGATGGCGGCAGGAGTTAATTGTTCGACCAATGTATCGACGATTACCTGCACCGAACGCTGCTGGTAATCGTGTGAGCTGACCAATGCCGCATCGGCGCCGTAACGTGTTGCCCGCCACTTGTTCTGTTCCACCATCATCGGGTGGTAGTCGCCCAGAAAAGTGCCTTCGTCGATTTCGTTGGAAATGGTGTGTACCAGGCACTGTATCAGAGCGGTGATCGCGAGCACCTGACTGAGGTTGGCTGGCACATCACAGACTCTGATTTCGACCGTACCGAAATGGTGATGCGGACGAATGTCCCACCAGATTTCCCGAATCGAATTGATGAACCCTGTGTCGATCAGATGATTCACAAGCCAGACATATTCGCTCCAGTTTCGCATCTGGTACGGCAATCCGGCGGTTGGCAATCCTTCCATGATCTTGGATCGATTCGACTTGAGTCCTGTGTTGCGTCCTTCCCAAAAGGGTGAGTTTGCCGAGAGTGCAAGCAGCAAAGGAAGATGCTGTTGCATTCTGTCGCAGATCATGACCGCTTTGTCGCCACTGTCGACTCCGACGTGGACATGGAGTCCAAAGGTAACCAGTCGCCGCGCGACGTCTTCCATCAGGGCCACGAGTCGAAAATATCGTTCGTTCACTGTGATCTGCTGATGGCGCCACGATGAAAAAGGGTGTGTGGCCGCCCAGAACAATCGCATGCCCAGTTTGTCGACGATTCGTTCTACTTCGGCGATCTTTTCGCCGAGATCTTCTCCGACTTCTTTCACGGTCCGGCAGATCCTGGTGTTGATTTCAACATAACACTGCATCAGTTCCGGTTTGACAGAATCCTGCAGATGCGACGGGATCGTTGCCAGCAGCTCGTCAATACAGCTTGAAAGTGACATGTCGTCAGCGTCGACCAGCTGCAGTTCAATTTCGACGCCGAGCGTTGGGCTCGTGTTGGGTTTGAAGTGCATTTTTGTCATTGTTCACCTGGCATACTTCGCGACGGTGTTTGTGATGGAAGCAGAATGCTTTGAACGACAACGGGACACTTTATGCGCGAAACGAATCCACTGCTTCGTCGTTAAGGGCGTCGGATTCGGACACGGGATCACGCGGTATCATTGCCAGAAGAAGGGCTGTTCTGGTCATGACCCTGACACCGATGGCGATGGATTCTTCGTCAATGTCGAATACCGGCGAATGCAGTAACGGCCAGTCATCCGCATCCCCCGCACAACCCAGCCGTATCTGCGCACCACGCACATGCTGGACATACATTGCAAAGTCTTCACCGCCCATGCTGGGCTTGTCGATGGGGACAATTTCGTGATCCCCGATGACCTGTCGGCAGGACGCTTCGAAAGCGGATGTCACGAGAGTATCGTTGATAACAGAACCCAGCGGACTGCGAAAGACAACTTCGACATGACTGCCGGTAACCTGTGCGACACCATCGCATGCATCCCGAATCATTTTCATCACTCGCAGTCTTGTATCTGCGTCAGTGGTTCGGAGTGTTCCGGCGATATCCACGCGATCCGGTATGACATTCGAAACCGTTCCGCCATGGATGGATCCGATTGTGAATACGGTTGGTGTGAGGGCGTCCGCGTGGCGAGGCACACTTTGATGAAGAATTGAAATCAGCATTGCCGAGGCAGCAATGGGATCGGTCGTGTGCTGCGGTCGAGCCGCGTGGCCACCCCGACCTGTGACGGTGATCAGGACTTCGTCGACTTGTGCTGTCAGTACACCATATCGGATACCAACGCGCCCTGCCCGAATGGTCGGATCGACGTGAAGGCCGAGGATTGCAGACACATTCTGCAGGCCCCCGTCTTCAATGATCCACAGAGCTCCTTCGCAGGTTTCTTCAGCTGGCTGAAAAAGAAACCGTATGTGGATGGACGGCAGTTCGGAATGCGTCAGACGCCGGGTGAGGTTGACCAGCAATTCCGCCGTGGCGAGTACCACGGATGTATGGACATCGTGTCCACAAGCGTGCGCAAGACCTTCTCTGGACGAACAGTAGGGAACATCCTTTCTGTCCGGCATCCGGAGGGCATCGATATCCGCTCTGATTGCGATAACACGGGTCGAATCGTCGACTTCGCCGATCTTAAGGTCGGCGATCACTCCTGTCCCACGATCCGGAACTTTGACGTGGATCTCGGGGCCGTCATCGTATCTGAGGCTCTCCAGTCGTGCTGCGATAAATCGGGTTGTCGCCACTTCGTGCCCGCTGGGTTCGGGGGATGCGTGCAGAGTCCTGCGACAGTCGATCCAGGCTGACTCTCGATCCTGGGCCAGACGGTCGATGAGTATCTCGAAGGGCACGATGCGTTCGATATCGGCTGGTGTTACTCGCCGACTGCCGTTCGTTGTCATTGCGATACCTGTCCTGCTTGTATGATTACGGAACCTGATCCTAGTGTGACGGATCCAGGGACGGGCTGCCATCTCAGACGGACTCTGGTCGGGGAATCGCCTGCGAGAATTGAAAACAGCTTCGGGAGATCCGGAGCCTTCAATTCGAGGCCGTCCCGGGTGACAAGCGGAACATTTCGAAGACGCGTATTCAGTTGTCGTCGTTGTCGAAATCCATCTCAATGTCAAGATCGTCGATGCTGGAATGGTCAGCATCGGTTGCCTCGCTCAAGCTTTCCCGATTCCTTTCGCGATCACTGCGGCGAAAAACGGCAACGATGTCGGCCGCCGGTACAACGAACAACAGGTTGTCTGCCTCAAAGTCAACCGGGATCGCACTCTTCGGGTGGAACAGAACCCGGTCGTATTTTCGAATGGGGAAGTCTTCGTCGCGTTCGATCTGCACGCTGATTTCCACCACACGACCTGTGATTGTCGGGATTTCGGAACTGTCCGGCAGCACGATCCCACCGCGTGTCTGATGGCGAGCTTCATCCTTCCGGATGAGCACCCGCATTCCAAGAGGTTCGACGTAGTCAGTCACTCAGTCTACTCCGTCACCGATCGACGTAACGCGCTGCTCAGCATCCCAATGTGAGGTGCCGGTTTTGGATCGACTGCGACTCTGGTCGTCCGTGCTCCTGCTGGTGACTGTACAATGGCGGAAGCTGCTGCAGCACCGTCGGCTAGCTGTTTTTTGGATGAATTTGTTTCTTCGTCGACCTGGGTGGCAGAGTCGTTGGACTCCGGAGATTTCGATTCGGGAGGTCGATTGCTGCGTTCCAGGATCATTCCCAGCGGTCCTGCCAGCAGTGCAGGCAGGAAGATGACATCGCCGACCAGCGCGGCGAAGATCATGCCCGACATGATCCAGCCGAAGCGGCTGATCAGGAGGAGTTCCACCGGGTAGAGAGCCAGCATTCCGATTCCAATAGCCGCGCTTGTCTGCCAGAGTGCTGGTCCGCAGTGTTCCAGCGATCTTTCCACCGCTTCTTTTCTGGAAACACCCTGCCGAATCAGTATCTGGAACCACGTCATCAAATGGAGTGTGCCATCAACGGCAATCCCAAGTGCGACCGACGCGGTAATCATGGTTCCAATATCGATTCGAACACCACCCCACGCCAGAAGACCAAACATCACAACCACTGGCGTCAGGTTGGGCGCCATGGCGAAGATTGCAGCCGGCACGCTCCGCAGCAGCAATTTTATGATGAAAAAAAAAAAAAAAAATG
>JAGQQE010000411.1 GCA_020426345.1 Planctomycetaceae bacterium | reverse complement strand
AGACTACTGGTCACAGCCAGTGGTTATGGTGATGGCAAAGTGCATGACGACGTGGCGGAAGCCTGCGACTTCCTGACGCCGCACTGGAACGGCACGAAACCCCAGAATATCGCAGCCAGAGTCACCGCCCTGAAGCGTTTCGGCAAGCCGATTGTATGCAACGAAGACGATAAGACCGGAACCGATGCTGTAGCGGCTCTGAAGGCTTCGGTCGAAAACGGCTGTGGATACGGGCTGATGCTCAAAGATCACAACCAGACGTTTCCATTTCAATTCGCCGGAGCGTCCGATGATCCTGAGTTCTATGCAGCCCTGAAAACGCTGGCGAAAGGAACTGTGGCAAGTCCATCATCGAAACCTGCCGCTCGAGCTACGACGTACTTTCCTCCGGCGGAATCTCAGGGTGGCTGGCGATCCGTTGAGAACGACGACGAAATTGAAATTGTCGGTGGCATGGACAAACAGAAGATCGCCGCACTGCGACAATGGCTGATGGCATCAGATCATCGTCCGTTTGCCGCCGTCGTAATTCGTCACGGCACAATTGTGCTGCAGGTCGAACGCGGCAACAGTGCGGTGACGGACTCGCGACGCGTAGCGTCTGTTTCGAAAGCAATCTGTTCCACAGTCCTGGCCATCGCTTCCGAACGCAGTCAGCAGGGACTGACTCCAGGAAAGATGACTTTCGACGATAAGGCCTTCGACTTCATCCCGTGGGCCCAACCGCTCAGCGACCCTCGCAAGGCCGACATCACTGTGAAGCAGCTCCTGAATCACACGTCCGGAATTTGTCCCGAAGCAACCGGAGCTCCGAACGATGGTTCGTGGGACTACGTGCTCGGACACAGTGGCGACGAGCGAACTGCAAAGCTTGCATTCACGCCCGGCACTGGCTGCGGCTATTCAACACACGGTCTGGTACACGCATCGCTTGTATGCGAAACCGTGACGGGCAAACCTTACGATGAATTCGCAATCGAGTCGCTGTTTAAGCCACTTGGAATCGAGCATTGGTGGTTTCAATATTACGACGGAGGTAACGTCGGACGAAAGCCGTCGCACGGGCTCGGAATGCCAGCTCGCGATCTGGCGAGAATCGGGTATTGCATGTTGCGGGACGGACGCTGGCGGGACAAACAGGTGATTCCAAAATGGTTTGTCGAACAGACCGGCCAGCCATCGCACAGCGTCACCACGCCGGAGCTCCGGTGGAAACTGAATCCGGCAGTTTTCACGCTCGGCTGGGAATTACCCGCGAATCATTATCCCGACAGCAACAAGCACATCAATGGCATCCCTGCCGACGCTCGTTACAAACCCGGCAGCGGCGGGCAACTTCTCGCCTTCGTCCCCAGCCTCGACCTCGTCATCGCCCGCCAAACCGGCGCCAGCGGACAGTGGGACTTCGAAGAGTACCTGCGCAGAGCGTGCGATACGGTCATCAATGATCGCCAGGAATAGGAGGTCCTCGTCGATGCCATTGATGCAGTTATCTCTCGTTCGAGAAGAGGCTGCCTTCTGTTTCGGACCCAAAGTGAGATGAATGAGACGAAGTCGAATCGCGGCTGTGAGTTGCGAAACGCGGGTCTCCGGTTTGCGAAACGTCGGTACATTATGCGACGCGCCGGTTGACGTTTGTATCAGCCCACGTGACTCGTGTTCCTCAATAATTATCTGCGTATGGATATTGCGAGGAACGGAGAGTGACCATTCACTTCTTCATTCGGCCCCAAAATGGACTTCACTTCTGCAGGCAGAACGTCGAACTCGCCGTCGTTGACTTTGGTCATGGTCCCGCCAGCCCTCCGCCAGAGGCCAATCCGTTGCGGGCGAGCAGAGAGCTAATCGATGTCTGTGCTAACCTCACATACTCCTCAACTTCTTTCTTTGCCTGCTGCCGATCAAGATTGTCCAGCGGCTCCCAGTCGGCAAAGTGCTGAACGGCCTCCAGGACGTAGCGCCCGACTTTATCGCTCAATGCCACAAACCAGTACTCGAAGAATTGCCACAGCTGCCCCTGCAAGACAGGAAACGGGTGAGCAGATTCCAGCAATTGATGAAACCTGATGCAGAACTCCACGAATTTCTGAAAGCCGATGATCGACTTATCCAGGGTATTCCGTTTGCTTTCTGATTTGGTGATGGAATTCGCAAACTGATCTCTGTTCCTGATGACCCGAATCGTGTCTCGGATCTTGAAACCACCTCGCATCCCGTCATCAAGAAACCACTGAAACGTTTCTATTTCAGGATCATTACACATCCATGTGGCAAGTCCGATGAACACCGAAAACAAGTAGTACGCTTTCTCTCGAGAATCTTCCGCTCCGTTGGCACCAAACTGCACCTGAACGCCTTCACCAGTCTCCAAACGCCTTCGAAACAACTGAGGAAGCAATAGGGGGTAATGACGCTCGTAATAGAGCCGAACGGCCGGGTGACTGAGGTCCTGCAACGCGCGATTCTTGAGTTCATCTGGCAGCGGATCCGGTAATGACTGAAGTGCACCGGCAATTTCCAGAATGCTGTAGTACTCGAGAAGATAATCGAACCAGTCTCGCTCTCGAATCAGACTACCACGAATGTACCCCGGGGGCGCAGAATGGTGGCGAAGCTTGGTGCGTAAGTTGGGGCTGTCGGTGCGAATGCACTTGTCGACCATGACTGATGCAAGAGTCGCATTCGTGCGTTCATAAAAAATGTCCGTCAACTCCGCCAGTCGCAGTATTGATTCGCTTTTCTCGCCTTCAAAATTCATTGGAGGATGCTCCTTAATGCAATCAGTGGAGCTGGGAAGTAGCGTGTCGGTTTGCAGACGGACCGATGGTCTGCATCCCGAAACAATTCAGGGAACGCCGGAGGGGGATCCTGTTCAAAAGGCCGATTGATGACGACACGTTCTTTGTTCGCATGAACGACAAGATCAGCGATCACAGTGTCCCTGGCGGGATCCGCTAAAGCCGATGTTACTGCCGCCCTGAAATCCTGAAGAACCGATGAACCCTCAGCCAACTCATCCACGAGAGGCGAACTGTGCAAGAACCCAGCAACGAAAAACCTGAGGAATGGCATTCCGCTCGATCCCAGCCTAAGCATCGCTGCCGGGCGTGAGCCGTTGTGAGCCGGGGCAAACAGGGCCAGGCTTGTCTTGCCAACCCACGAGTCTTTCAACTGGACGGCCATCGCAAGTGCCCAGCGTGAAATGACCGCACCCAGTGAATGGGCGACAACAATGACTTCCTCGTACGTGTCCATCGCGAGCAATTCAGGTGGTCTGGACGTTTCGGTTTTTAAATCTGCTGGCGCACCAAATACGCCAGTCAGAAATGACCGCAAATCTGTGGCCAGAAAATAGATCGTGCCGCGGAGTCCATCATAGCCGTAGAAGATCAGGTCATATCCTGCCGCCTTCTTTTCGTCGGACAGCAACCGATCGAATTCGGTCCACGTCCCTGTCGTGTTGCCACCATATCCGTGGACAAACAGAATCGCTTTCTTTCGCGGTGACTTGCTCCATTTGATGGAAACTTTTTCGTTCGCAATTAATGGCGTCAGGTCATAATGAAAACTCATGTGCGATCTCCTGAACTATGCACAGTTGTTCCTCGTCTCATCCGCCGGTAAACAATTCCACTTCGGCATGCATGTCACCAAACTCGCCGTAGTTGACTTTCACCTGTCGTTGAGGTCGTGAGTGATGTGTTGGTCGCGGCGTGTTGCAGTTTACTGGCGAAAGTTTGCAGTTTCGGCTGTTGCTTGAAAAGCTCGTCTCGCAGCTTTCCCTGCTTCTTAACTCACTTATGGGGAATTCGATCTTTCCTGTGTCGCCGCGTGTCTCTCGTGTATAAGCAGTACTCTTCAAACAAACGACGCATCGTTTTTCGGTGCGACGTACTTGCGCCCCCAGTGCTCCCACGTGATGCAGGCACGGCACCCAGTTTGCACAATCCCGCAACCCCCCTGTCCAAATCTGCCTCCATTTCGGCTATAGTCGTATCGCCCGCATATTGACAAATCACTGGTGTTGCGTCTTATTCCGTGAATCGATTGCAAGGCTGTCAGAACGAACATGGCGTGTTTAACGAAACCAAATCATGACCGCCTGGCACATGTCGTCTTTTGTGTTGGCTACTGTGCCTTCGTCACAGCCATGACGATCCCACGAGTCGGTGCGGACGAACAGAATCTGGCAACGGCGACTTTTGTCGTGGTCAGCGATGCCGGCGCGGATGAGCGTGGAGAGAGTACGGTCCCACTGTCCGGCCAGGCCATCCAGTCCTGCTTTGTCTTCGTTCCGCCAAGTGATGCACCCAACTTCAACAAGTATCCGCAGATGCGGCATTGGCTCGACACGCGACCAAGGCGAAGAGACGCCAGGCTGCATAAGTTTCGGCTGGAAGCTGGTGCGATCCTGCCGGCTGCTGCCGTTTTTCAGGTGGGTGACTCTGTTGACCGATGGCTGAATTCAGAACTCGCTTTGTCGCTGGAGATGTTTTCGAATCCACCGATCGGCCCCGATGCAGCCGTCATTAGAAGCTATACGTTCAGTAAAACAGAGGTGCTTCCCATCAGGATCTCCGCAGTTGCTCAGACAGACGCAACCTCACACGCTCTCGTCCTGGACCACCCATTTGGGGCGGCGGCGGACAGGGAAGGCGAAGTCGTCATCTGTGGTCTGCCCAAAGGTATAGACATTCCGATGCGAATCTCGCTGCCCGCAGCCGCCGACCGAATCAACTTTCAAAGCGACACGCTGGCGATCGAGAGAAACGGTCGGTTTTCGCTTCGGCTTGATGGCGATAAGCAATTCCGAATTGTGGCCTCTCCGGTTAAGGACCATCCACAGTCTGCACAAGTTGAGGCAAGTGTCTTGCCGAATTGCGTGCGAGTGAGCGGCACAGTTA
>JAGQQE010000410.1 GCA_020426345.1 Planctomycetaceae bacterium | reverse complement strand
TCCGATCTGACCGTGGCGGCAACCCCGCCCAGTTGTCGAAGTAGCGATAGATGTGCGTATTCGAGAACCGGGCGACCAAAACCTCATCCCCGTCCGTAGCCAGTTCCTGAACAGCCGCAATCAACTCAGCCCGCCGCTGTTCCACATCAATTCGCCGACATCGTTTCTGCACGAAGAGGTCCTTTGCAGAAACCCCGCTGGTTTTGCCAGCTATAAAGAGCAGGTATTCCGTGTTTCAGATGCAGTCAATGAATGGCTGTAGTACCGACCGACGAAGCAGACGGAACGTCGAATGACCATGCGCGGCCGGTGTATGCTGGCCCTACGACCGTTCATCTGACAGATGGTGGCTCAGGCAGTCGAAAGAGGAACCGTTGTCCGCCTAAGAGAAACTGTGTGTCCTGGTCCAATGGTGCATTCGCAGTTCGTAGCCAGAGACCATTGAGCGATTCTTGGTCTTCGACGATCCAACGCCCACGTTGATCAATGTAAACGTGGGCATGGACCGGATTCAGAAACGGATCGTCAGCGTAGAGAATTCTGCATTGTTTGGCGTCTCGGCCAATGAAGTAAGATCGCTCCTCCAAAAGATACTCGGCATGCCCGATCGTGGTTGTTGTGTCGACGAGGCGAGCGCCGAGTCGGCTGATCTCGTGTGGTTCCCGCGATCGTTGACGTCGAGTGTGCAAGGGAGAGGCTTCTGCACCATCCTGCTCAGGAGAATGAACGTTACTGCGTGCGGAGAAGACGAATCGCCGTCCGCCGACCATGAACTCTCTCCCATTACGTAAGATCAGCCGACGAATTCGCACGAACGTTCCATTGGTGCTGTTCAGGTCGGTTAAACTCCAGACGTATCCTCCGTCCTGCTCTGTTCTTGTAATCCGTGCGTGTTGCCCTGAGAGGTCAGGATCGTGAGGAATGACGATTTCTCCGCCAGTCCGACCAATAATGGTTGTTTCTGATCGCAGTCTCCAAGTCTCGCCGTCCGTCAGGCTGCCATCATCAAAGGCGGTCAACAACGCAACTGGCGGTCGCACCAGCAGGCGATAGACAAGCGTCGAACTGGCTCCTTGGCTGGCCGCATCACCCGCAGCCTCTTTCGCAGGTTGAGATGCCAAGACATCGCTGTCGTTGATCATGTCCGTCCTTTGACCGGGGCCATCCTGAAGACGTTTTCCTAAGCTGAGGAGTTTCATATCAACCTCTTGCGGATGTGGGCGACCGGGCAGTAGACATACGAGGGGAGGGGTCTTGTTCCCTGAATGTTATTGGCTTGCCAATGACACTTCTGAAAACAACGAATCAATAGGGGATCGAGTCGATGACCCGCTCACCTCGTTTGATGAAATCATACAACTCCTGGTAATCCTTGACTCGTATCTGAAACGGTTGCAGGTTGTCAAGCTTTTTTTGATATTCCGCCACATCCTGGCGATTCCGACTGAGTTTGCTCTTAAGTAGGTCCTGTTCTTTCTGAAAATATTCATCCTGTTGGCGATAATCGCGATTCACATCGCCCAGTTGACGCCTCAATGGATCAATACTTGCATCGAGTTCGTTGAGTTTTTTTCGCATTGGCTCCAAGCTAATCGCTAGTTGTTGGATTCGTTGCGATGAGCTCGTGATCGTCGCCTGTGCCTCAGCAAGCTGTTGCTGGAGACGAGTTAGCTGTTCAGTATCATCGCTAACCGCGGCAATTTGGACATTCAGATTTTTGACACGTTCAGTCGCGTTGTTGAGCTGCGTTCCAGCACCTTCAAAATCATTGACACTGGGCCCCATCTTGATAATGAGATTCTTTTTTTCTTCTTCGAGGGGATTGACGCGGTTTTCTAGCTGTTTGAACTTGTTTTGCGATGTTTCACGGAAATTGTCCCGCTGCTTCCGTAGTTCTTCGATCGCTTGTTCCGATTCATTCTCATCTTTCTGGCTAAGATCGAGCTTCGTTTGAAGGGCCTCACGTTCAGTCCGCTGCCCTTCTTCGTGCTGTGCTTTTCTTGTGGCAAACCGATCCTTCATGCGGATGGCTCCACTCCGAAAACACCGTTCGTCTTCAAGTGCGATTGCGGACATCACAAGCGTTTCAAGGCTATGAGACGGGTCGTTGTTCAAAAGCTCATGCAGAGCGACGAGTTCCCCACACCAGTATACGCGGGATTGCCGCTCAGGTTCCGTGATGATATTCGCAGCGCTCGCTTCGCGAATCCGTTCCAGTAGTTGGGGCATCTTTTCTTTGTACTGCTCGTATTCCGCTTTTTCCAAGTGAGACCAAGCCATGGCCTCCAGGGCATCAATCGACCAGATGGAAGACTCAGACAACTTTGAAAAATGGCCGGCAGCACTCGGGGCGTCCCGTAATTTCAAGAGAAAAAGACCGTAGGCGTACTCGACTCGGTCCGACTGACCGAATTCGCGTATCAATTTGTCATACTTACTGGCGGCTTCTCGTTGTTCGGTGCGCTGGTTGATTCCGTTGCTACGCAACTTCTCCAAGATGCTTCGTAGGTCTTGGCGAAACTCGTCGCGTTCAGCTGCCGTATCGATTGTTGTCGGCAGTGGCGTCTGAGGGATCGGCAGCGATTCCATCGGTTTGAAGCTAGGTTCGACATGGATCGTCAGGTCCCGTAACTCCGGCTTTCGACCAGTTGCGGTGGCACGGACTTGGAATGAATAATCCCGGTGGCCCTCGTCGAGGCCAGGTTTCCAGCGGAGAACTCCCGTGATCGGATCTAGCTCACATCCAACCGGAGCGTGGCCGACCAGTTCAAACCGTGCCGGCATTCGACCAACCACCTCAGGCCCTGCTGTTTCGATCCGGACTTCGAACAGCTCTTCGGCGTTCACGCGTTCCGGGAACGTGCCGAACAATGCAGGTGCTTTCCCGACGTTGATCGTCAGGACCGACTGCTCTGGTGGACGCGTCAACGATTGTGCCTCTACCTCGATTTCGTACCGCTGTCCGCCCTGCCCCTCAGATGGGGTCCACCGGAGCCAGCCGAGCTTTTTATCGATTGTACATCCCTCTGGAGCCTCACCGACAATTGCGTACTGCACAATCGTCCCCAGATCGCGACTTGCGACGACCTCTTCTGAGAAGGGCTCGTACTCGTTCGCAGTCAGTTCTGATTCATAAGTCTTCAGAAGGGGTCGGGCCTTTGCGATTGCAAATCTTATCTGTGCCGACTGCGGTGGTTGTCCGAAGAGCAGTGCCTCCACATGCAACTTGTACTCCCCCCCTTGGTCGATTCCGGGTTTCCATTCCAATTCTCCTGACTGGGGGTTGATGTGACATCCTTCAGGGATCTCGCCGACCAACTGATAGGAGACGCCATTCTGAGATGCTGCATCCGTTGAGGCCAGATTCAGAGACAGTTGTTCGAACTCAGGCCCCTCAAGCTTGAAAACATCCTGAGAAAACAGCTTAACGACGGATGGTAGAGGTGCTTCGTCAATCTCCGGCTCGACTGACGACGGGTTACGATTGCTCGTCAACTCGGACGGATCTCGCAACAATGTGAAGCTTACCCCTGCCATCAGAATCATCGCGATTGCGACTGCTCCCCACGTCATGTAGCTGGGCCGGAAATGATGGGAACCGGCTTGTGGTTTGTCGACTTTGGCGATCTTCGTGTTGCTTGCCGAACTCGGTGACTCGAGATCCATGACGCCCATTTCGTTCGTGAGGCCGGTCGAGTCGCCTGAAACCGCCGAGGGCCCTCTCAAGTAGCCGTTGAGAACCTCTTCGACTTCTGCCATCGAGGAGTAGCGGTCTTCTATTCGCTTGGCAAGCATCTTCGCGCAGATGTGATCCAGTGATGGGTCGACATCAGCACGAATTGATGAGGCTAGTGGCGGTTGAATGTGTTCGGCGACAAGCTGGCCGATGATCGCCATCGGGGTGCCGATGTACGGCAGTTGCCCGGTGAGCATTTCATACAGAATGACGCCCAGACTGTAGACGTCGGCCGGCGGACCAATCTGTTGAAGATTGCCTCGTGCCTGTTCGGGCGACACGTAAGCGGGCGTCCCCACGAAATCCCCGTCGGTCTCCATGAACTCCCCGTCGGTCGTCATGCGGGAACGAACGCTGCTGTCGTAGAAGCACGCGAGACCGAAATCAGTGACGATCGGCTTGCCCTCCTGGTTGATCAGGATGTTGGCCGGTTTGAGGTCTCGATGAAGGACACCCTGAAGGTGAGCGTGGCGGAGTGCTTTGGCGATGCGTCCCACAAGAACGACAGCCTGGCGAACCTGGAATTGCTTTGTCGCCAGGAAATGGGAAAGCGGCTTCCCCTTGATGTAGGTCATTGTCAGGTACGGCAGGCCACCCACTTCTCCGAAGTCGTGCAGCCGACAGATGCCCGGATGGTCAAGTTGCGCAATGGCCTGCGCTTCCCGTCGAAACCGCTCGCGGACGAGTTGCTCTTTCACTCCTTCGATTCTCGGTACCTTGACCGCCACATCTCTCGACAGGTTGAGATCGTGAGCCCGATAAACCTCACCCATCGCCCCACTGCCCAGCTGTCGAATCAGCCGGTATCGCTTGAGCTGACTCAGCAATACACTCACGATGGCCTCGTCGACAGGAAGGCCGTCGCCGCTGGTATGGGTTTGTTCGAGATGCTGGTCGACTTTCTCCTCGGTTTTGGGGGAATTAAAGAGGTCGACGCCTTTGGCGGCAAGCCGAGTACGAACCTCGGCTGCAATACCAGGATCTGTCTTCTCGATAGCCGAAAGATCGACCGATTTCCCCGACTTCCGCCGCCGGATTGCCTCTTGAACCAGACGCTTAACGGTACAATCATCCTCAGGAGTCATTGATCCGGGCCCCTCGCCATGTGAGATTCTACGAACTCTCTTGTAGCATCAGGCATTCGCGAAGACATTTAAGGCGTAGTACCTGCTGTTGCTTGTTGAGTTGGAGG
>JAGQQE010000409.1 GCA_020426345.1 Planctomycetaceae bacterium | reverse complement strand
GTCAAGTACTGTTCGTACGTCGATTAAGTCACGCGTTGTTCCGGGCTGTTCTGAAACAATGGTTCGATCGTAACCCACAATGGCATTGACCAGGCTGGACTTGCCGGCGTTGGGTCTGCCGAGGACCAGCACACGGTAAGGAACGATCAGATGGCGAGCAAAGGACTGCCACCGCAACGTTTCCTTCAGACTTTCGAATGGATTGAAATCGCTGGTGGAGGGAGGATCAGCTTTTCGACGATGAATGGCGTTTGCGATTCTTTCGAACCAGGCGGCCAAACCTGATTGTGCTTCGCCGTTTGCCACGCGGTGCGCCTGCGAGAGCACAAATCCTGCCGTACGCAGGGTTTCTGTCTGCCGCAGAACTCGCTGGATCTCAGCTTCGATCAGGTTCTTGAGGACGTCAATCGAAGATTGATCGCAGGCTAAAAAAAAACAGTCTCGTAACTGATCGGTAGATAGTGGCAACTCCTCCAGAACGGTGATTCCGCTGGCCACCAGATCGGACTGAATGGCATCAACAGCAGCAGGACCTCCATGGCAATGGACTTCACACGTCAGCGGCGACAAACGGCAGACAACGATGTCTTCGTGGCCCCATTGCCCGTAGAGAATTCGACCGGGTGAAGCATCGCGGAAGTCAACAGACGATCGACAACGAAATGACCGCTCGACCAGTGCGACGAGTTCATCCGGGCGTTCCGCCGTGACCCGCAGGACAGCAACCGCTCCGCGAGTCGCCGCGGTCAGCAGTTCGACAGTTCCGTTGATCTTCCGCATGATTGCCTGCGTGACTTGATTGCCTTCGTGAAAGGATCAGGCGGCTTTGGAATCCGGTAACACCTGCGCGGTTGCGCTGGATGCGGGTGGCTGAGCTGTATCGCTGGCAGATTCTTCCATCGCCAGCACTTCTTTGCCCAGCCCCTCGTAGTCAGTCGCTCCGGGACACGCCGGAGCGTAGTCGAAAATTGACTGTCCGAAGCTTGGGGCTTCCGCCAGCTTGATGTTTCGGCGGATGCGTGTGCGGAAAATGCGTGCCGCGGCCCAGGGCGCGTCACCATCGCTGGATTTCAGGAAGTGCTTCAGGTCTTCCGTGACATCGGCGGCCAGACGCGTACCGGATTCGTAAAGGCACATCATCACACCGGTGACTCGCAGCTCGCGATTCAAACGACGACGTACCAGAGCAGTGGTTTCGAAGAGTTTTGACAGACCCTGCAAGGCAAAGAAGTGGGGTTGCAGGGGGATAAAGACTTCACCAACGGCAGACAGTGCGTTGATGGTGAGCACACCCAGTGATGGTGGGCAGTCCATGATGACGTAGTCGAAGCGATTCTGTTCTTTCCAGTGCTGCATGGCATTGCGCAGAATGAACTCGCGTCCCTGCATGCCAGCAAGCTCAACTTCAGTGGCGGCAAGGTCAATATTCGAAGGAACGACCGAAAGGTTTTCAGCCACCAGCTGCCGGGCGTCGTCGAGTGTCGTCTGCTGCGAAAAGACATCGTAGACAGTGGTCATTTCCGGGCCGGCTTCGATACCCAAATGAAAGGACGCGTGTCCCTGAGGGTCGAGGTCGATCACGCAGACCTTGCGTCCCTGTCGAGCCAGTGAAGCTGCCAGGTTTACGCTGGAAGTCGTCTTGCCAACGCCTCCCTTTTGATTCATCACAGCAATACTTCGCATTGTTTCTTCATCCTGTCGAACAGATTACGGCAACAAGAACTGTTGCGGAGGCTTGTCGAGCACTGCAGTTTTCGAACACGGCGGTTTTCGAGCTGATCGGCGATGTTTCTGCGGGAGTCAGTGAACTATTGACACGGGCTGTTCACTGACCGATTTTTCCCGATGGCCGGCAGCCCTTTCGATGGGGTTGGAATCCTGGGGGCGCCGAGTCTATTCGGATGGCGATGGCACTGACATAGCAGTCCGCTGCGTCACCAGGCAAATCCAGTCGCCAGGATGAATCCCCCGTGACACTCTGGCAGAATTCGCAGATCGGTCACTTCATTTCCCGCTTTCTCTGAATCCGCCGGGCTCCTTCATCCCGCAGTCTGCCCATGCTATGCTTCGCTCTGCTTGATCGTATTTGAAGATTGAGATTGTCCGTTTTCTTCGCGTCAGACGCAAAAGCAGTGATTTTCGATGAGTCTACAAGCAGCGCCATCGCTGGCTGTCACGCTGAATCGCCTTCAGTTCAGGAATCCGGTCCTGGTCGCCTCCGGTACGTTCGGCTACGCGAAGGAAATGGCGGCATTCGTCAATTTTTCAGAACTCGGCGGCATCATCCCCAAGACGGTGACGCCGCAACCGCGCCCGGGCAATCCACCGCCTCGCACCGTTGAAACTGCCAGTGGACTTTTGAATTCCATTGGACTGGATAATGACGGATTCGACCAGTTTCTCATCGAAAAACTGCCATATCTGAAAAGCCTGGGCACCGGCATCATTGTGAATGTTGCCGCAAAGACTCAGGATGAATTTCAGACGATGGCAGAGAAGCTCAATGATCAGCAGGGGGTAGCTGGTGTTGAATTGAACATCTCATGCCCCAATGTTTCGGGGGGCGTTGATTTCGGGACGGACCCCAGACTGGCTTCGGAGGTTGTGGGAGCGTTTCGAAAAGCCTGCCGATTGCCGATCATTGCGAAACTAACCCCCAATGTCACAAGTGTTGTGCCGATTGCTCAGGCCGTTGCCGATGCAGGTGCTGATGCTGTGACACTTGTGAATACGTTTCAGGGAATGGCGATCGACTGGAAACGCCGCAAACCCATTCTGGGGAATGTGCTTGGCGGATTAAGCGGCCCGGCTATCAAACCGCTGGCACTACGAATCGTCTGGCAGGTATCACAACAGGTGAATATTCCAATCATTGGTGTCGGCGGTATTCAGTGTATCGACGACGTCATGGAATTCTTACTGGCCGGCGCATCTGCCGTTCAGATCGGAACGGCAAGCTTCTACAATCCGGGGATTGCCTGCCAGATTGTTCAACAGTTGCCCGATGCCCTGAACCAGCTGGGTGCGAAGAGCGTCGCAGATATCACAGGGACACTCCAGATTGCTGGCAGAACTTAGTCGAAAAGAAAAGTCTTCGACGGTTTTGCCGCAGATAACATGTTTTGATTCATACATCCCACATCAGTTCATTGAACGAGCCAGTATTCCGATGAGAGTTCTTTCCGGCATTCAGCCAACGGGGCGTTTTCACTGGGGCAATTATTTTGGAGCGATCCGTCAGTACATCGCTCTGCAGGGTAACGAACAATCGTTCTACTTTATTGCCGATCTGCATGCATTGACAACGGTTCGAAATCCCGTTGAGCTGGCGGACAATGTCCAGAATGCCGCTCTGGATCTGCTTGCCCTTGGGCTTGAACCGGAAAAGGCCACACTGTACCGACAATCGGATGTCCCTGAAGTAACTGAACTGACATGGTTGTTGATGACCATCACTCAGATGCATCTGCTGGAAAAGTGTCACGCTTACAAGGATAAGAAAGCAAAGGGCCTTCCAGCAGACGCCGGCCTGTTTGCATATCCGGTGTTGATGGCCGCCGACATCCTGATCTACGACAGCAACGTGGTTCCCGTTGGTGCCGACCAGGTCCAGCACATTGAAGTCACACGCGATCTGGCTCAGAGATTTAACGCCATCTATGGGGAGACTCTGCATTTGCCTGAAGCGTTCGTTCTGGACGGCTCAGCCAAAGTTCCCGGCGTCGATGGCGAAAAGATGTCCAAGAGCTACAACAACACCATCGAGCTGTTCGAGGAGCCCAAGGCCGCCCGCAAGAAGATGATGAGAATTCAAACCGACTCTCGGCCGATGGAGGATCCCAAAGATCCCGAAGGCGATCACCTGTACGAGTTGTATAGTCTCTTCGTTGGCGAGACCGAAAAGCAGGCGATGGCGGACAAATATCGTCGCGGCGGATTTGGATATGGCGAGGTCAAGAAGGCCCTGGCCGATGCGGCGGAAGCGTACTTCGCCCCCGCCCGCGAGCGACGCAGGGAACTGGAAGCCAGGCCGGATTTCGTCCGTTGTGTTCTCGGCGACGGCGCCGCCACTGCGCGAAAAACGGCCGGCGAAGTATTGCGCCGAGCACAAGAGGCGTGTGGAGTGAAGATCTAGATCGGCCTGAGGGAGCCAGCCATGAAGTTCACCGAACGCCTCATTCAGCAGGTCGCCGACGCCAAGATTGAAGAAGCGATTCGCGACGGCGCCTTCGATCAACTGTCTGGGTTTGGTCAGCCGTTTACGTTCGACGAGATGTCGTACGATCCGCACTGGTGGATTCGCCAGAAGCTGAAGCGCGAAGAGTTGCAGCTTCAGTTGGATGAGCGACAAATGTCGCAGTCGCGCGCCCACAACGGTGGGTCTCCGCCCACGAAGTGACCTGAACCGGGCTGGGTCATGCGGTGGAGCGTGCGGATCGACCTGGATCACCCGAGGCGACCAAGAGGTCGCCAGGCTACGGTCGAACCACAAAGATCACGCGGATGCGAGCCTCGCCTTTGGCTCCTGTCACCATGCGCAGCTTCTTCGCACTTGATTCATCCTTGACGTCGGCTTCTTCCTGTTCTTTTGCTCGGTGCGGGCGATCAGCTTTCAGCTCTGTCGGCGAAGGAGTCACGGCGCCGTCGGCTGCGGGAGCAATCGCAGGAGCAGGGACCGGCGAAGGAACTGTCTGCGCCTGAGCTTGTGCTTGAGGTTGCAAAGCTCGACGATCCGCCGTGTCTGCGTCCGACTTTACGGGAGCGGAAGGGGCCGGAGGGGCCGCCGCGTCGCCGCCACGAACGCTACGCTCGTTGTTGGCTTTCTCATCGGCATTGACTCGCAAGCCCGGCGGAGCGGTTGGTACGGCGTTCGCTTGTTGCAACGCCGCAGCCGGCTTCGGCAGGTCGACGTTCTTTGAGGTCTCGGCAGCTAC
>JAGQQE010000040.1 GCA_020426345.1 Planctomycetaceae bacterium | reverse complement strand
TGGTCCGAGGCCCTGCCTCGTTAGATTCATCCGAAGTCGCTCACGTCTGATCCAGCACCAACGGGAGCGGCTCGGCGACTGGAACGATCCACGTAAAAGGTCCGTCCTGCTGTTTCAGTTTTTTTGTACAGTGATGATGACTCGTTTAACCCGATGCCGCAGGCGAGGCCCTGCCTGCCATTTACCTCGACCGCGGCATCGGGTTAATCGGAGAGAAGTTCTTCTCGGCGTTGGGCGAAGCCCTTGCAAGGGCAGCAGGTCGCAATGTAGCCATCACGCTCCGTCGTGATGAGCCTTCTGTTCGACGCACCACCATCAAGACACTCGGCCTGACGTCGACAGTGTGTAGTCGAAAATACCGCCGCACGACCAAATTCGGTCAACTGATGTTGCGGGAAAAGGCTTTGGTCAATCTGTGTTCATCCTGAAAATCTGTGTCCCTTGATTGCTGAAAAGTCTGCAGTTCGTGCTCGCTCTCGTCTCGGCAGAGTCACCAGGCGTATCGATAGCCTCAGCATCCAGACCAACCACATCATCTGAACATGCCAACAGACCTCGAAAAACAATGGATGGCAGCCTGGCGTCGAGCCGCCCCGGAACTGGAACGCATTCGCAACGAAGAACTGAGGACTCTGAGCGATCAGGCAGCAACGCTGCAGGCAACGTGGCTGGGCGTCGAATTCGATGTGGAAACGACGGCGGACTCCGGGCTGCGACAGTTTCAGGTGTGGATGAAGAAGTGGCGAAACGTTTCAGACGGATAGCTTCGAACGCAACCGATGCTCTATCTAACGACGCTGCAGGTCTGAATAACGTTCTGCAGGTTGCCGTGAACCTGTGCGAGCATCTGGAGACCCTCGGAATTCCGTTCTCCATCATCGGTGGTATTGCCGTCCAGCGGTGGGGTGAGCCTCGTCAGACAGTTGATGTTGATGCCACTTTGTTTGTTGGTTTTGGCAATGAAGGCGATGCCGTAAGACGGCTGTTGAAAAAGTTTCAAAGTCGCATCGAGGATGCACATGAATTCGCCCTGCAAAATCGCATTCTGCTGCTTCGGGCTGATCAGGGAACAGCGATTGATCTTTCGCTCGGTGGCCTACCATTTGAGGAGCGTTTGATTGAGCGCTCCAGTGTCTGGTCGGTACCTCGCCATGGCCATATCCACCCTGCAGTACCAAAGACCTTGTCGTGCTCAAAGCATTCGCCAGCCGACCACAGGACTGGATCGACATCGAAAAAGTGATCATCCGTCAGGGCTTGCGCCTCAACAGAAAACAGATCACTGAAGAACTCACGCCCCTCGCGGAACTCAAGGAAGATCCACACATCCTGGAACAGCTTAAGGACTTATTCCAACGTTATCAGTGAGGTCGGTTGTTTACGGTAGACGGATACCGTCGACTACTGAAACGCCTCAGCCTGTTTCGTGACAGTCAGCCGATTTTTACGCTGTCGTCAGGATCAACGTGTTGATCGCAGATCTGACTCTCAACAGATTCCGAACATAAACCGACGGCTCTGTTGACCGCTGCATCTTTTCAAAAGGAGTTTTGGTGGGTCTTCTCAAACATCTTACACCTGGGGACCTCGGTATGAATCATGCCTGCCGGGGAAGCAAAGTTCGGAATAAAAATGATTCCCCGCAGTTTTCCGCTGTGCGCGTGATGTTCATTTCTTTGACCAGACGCGTGAGTTCAGAAGTTGAAGCATCACATGATCTCAACCGTCGTGTTTTTTCATCAATTCGGTTACTGCCGTGCGCCTTTTGATTAACGCACTCTCGATTGGTTCGATGAGTGGTCAGCATGTGGTCTACGGATTTCTGCGGCCGTTCCTGCGTTGGGCCATTCCGGACCATGATGTTGTGCTGCTTCATCTGCAGTCCGAACATCCGCCGGAGGACCTGTTCAGCAGTGGGATGGGAAGCATCCCCGTTACAAATCGCTGTCGGAACTGGCTGTTTCGATCGGTCTGGGAAGCCGGAAAACTACCCACTGTCATCAAAGCCGGGCAGTTTGACGTTGTGTTGAATATCTCCGGTGCGATTTCGCCACGATGCCCGGTGCCGCAGGTCGTCCTGTGCATGAACCCCTGGTGTTATCGCCCATCGGCTCAGCGTAACATGCTGGACCGTGCAAAGGCAGCACTGCAGTGTCTGGCCTATCGTCGAGCCTATCGTCAGGCAGCGTCGCTGATCTATCTGTCCGGGCACTTGCGGGAATTGTACCGCCACGATAATTCGCCTGTGGTAGAACGAAGTTACTCGGTCTCTCTGGTGGGTTTGAGCGAAGAAACGGTGTATGCCGCTCGTGAAGCAGAAGGAACGCCAAGGCGACCGTGGTCCATTTTGAGCGTCTCTGCGATGGCTTCATGGAAGGGTGCTGAAACGCTGGTCCAGGCCGTTGCCATTCTTCGTCAGCGTGGGTTTCCGGTGACGCTGGACCTGGTAGGGCCATGGCCGCAGCCAGACTATGAAGCTCAGATTCGTGCTCAGGTCAGCTGTCTGGAACTGCAAGACGCGGTCCACTTTCGTGGCAAAGTTTCACGCGATGATCTTCACAAAGCCTACGCAGAAAGTCAGGTATTCTGTCTGATGAGCACCTGTGAATCTTTTGGGATCCCGGCAGCGGAAGCGATGTGTTTTGGAACTCCGGTGGTCAGTACCGACTGTTGTGCCATTGCCGAAGTTTGTGAATCCGCCGGATTATTCGGGCCGCCTGACGATCCCGTCTGGACGGCAGATGCACTGCAGCGAATGCTGACCGATACCGCGTTTCGAGAACAGTGCTCCGAAAACGCCATTCGGCGTGCGGAACGGTTGACGTGGGAACGATGTTCCCTGGCGTTTCGACGGATCATGGATGTTGGCAAGGATTCTTCCGGTCGCACACCCGCGGAAGTACAGAATAACGATCTCAGCCAGACCGAAACGACGGTTCGCTGACGGTTGATCGCACTGATGCTTCCACGACATGCAGAACAAAGGGGATGTGTACAACAGCTGCACCTCCTCGATGACATCTTCGGAGCAAACATTCGTCGCAAAGCGAATGTCCACACCCACCGTCGTTCAGTGCACTAAGATTCGGTGAATTCCACACAGCAAAAACGTGCATTAGAGATCGCGCAGTGGTACCGTCGTTCGCAATTCAACACAAATCCGTGGGGGCAACAGAAGCGTTCGTAGTCACGAATGTCATCGGGCGACCGCCAGGCGAGCACGGTTAAGATCCGCGTCCCGAGCCTGCAATTCGGTCACCCACAGGAACGAAGTACGCGCGAACGAGGGAAGTGGTCTCTGCGCAAGGGCCGTGTCAGTGGTGAAGGCCGTGGTATTCCTGGAATGCGGTGACTCCACACTGCTTTGTTGTCCTTCCACTATCGATTCAATAAGCACTCAAGGGTTATTTGCAGTGCTGAAACGTACTTGCAGCGAAACTTCGGCTATCTCCGCGCTCGTCGCCTGGCCGGTAGAGTTCAATTCCGGACCCTGAACCCACTATCCCATGTCCGAAACCATCTGCGATTCCCTCGCCCCTCGCCCCTTGCCCCTCGCCACTCCCGTCGACGAAGCCGAACAATGGGACCTGATCATTCGTCCCAAACGGCATCTGCTGGACGTGAATCTGCAGGAAATCTGGGACTACCGAGACCTGTTGTACATGTTTGTCAAGCGGGACATCGTCACGGTGTACCAGCAGACGATTCTGGGGCCTATTTGGTTCTTCGTGCAGCCCATCGCCACCATGCTCACTTACGTGATCGTGTTCGGCCGCATCGCCAACATCAGCACGGATGGTGTTCCGGCACCCATGTTTTATCTTTCGGGGGTCATCATCTGGAATTACTTTCAGGACTGCCTGCTGAAGACCTCCGGCACGTTTGTCAGCAACGCCGGCATTTTTGGAAAAGTCTATTTTCCCAGGCTGATTGTGCCCCTGTCGCAGGTCATCTCAGGGGTCATCAAGTTTCTGATCCAGTTTCTGCTGTTCCTGGCTCTGTGGGTCTGGTATCTGATCAACGCAGATGCTCTGCATCCAAATCTCTGGCTACTGTCAACTGTCTACTGTCTACTCTTAATGGCCGGCATGGGCTTGGGGCTCGGCATCATCTTCAGTTCATTGACGACCAAATATCGTGATCTGAATTTTCTGCTGGCCTTCGGTGTCCAGTTACTGATGTACGCCACGCCCATTATTTATCCGATGAGCGTCCTGTCGGAAAACATGCGATGGTATCTGTGGTGGAATCCCATCAGCCATGTAATGGAAGCGTTCAAGTACGGCTTCCTTGGCTCCGGCAGTGCCTCCATCGCCGGCCTGGCCTACACAACCGGGTTCACCGTCATCACGCTGATTCTTGGAGTCATCATCTTTAACCGCACCGAACAGACGTTTATGGATACCGTCTGACGACGGAGTTGGCAGTGGTCAGTTTTCAGTTGGCAGATTTCAGTAGTTTAGCGGATGGGAAGCTTCGAAGCCCTTGACGTTTGGAAGCGGGCAGTTGAACTGAGTGCGGCGATTTATCGGGAAACGAAAGACTTGCGGGACTTCGGATTTCGGGACCAGATCACACGTGCTGGGCTATCCATTCCATCGAATATTGCCGAAGGAATCGAAAGATCCACACCAGCGGATCAATGCAAGTTTTTGGACTATGCCCGAGCATCGTGTGCCGAAGTCCGCACTCAATCGATCGTCGGCGAAAAAGTCGGTTTCATCGCGACCGAGGTCTCCCAAGCCTGGAACCAGGAAACGCGAGAACTCTCCGCAATGATCCAGGGCCTTGTCCGCTCCATCCGCACACGCGCCGCAAAATGAACCAGCGCACTGCCAACTCTGCGATTCCTGCCAACTGCCAACTGCCAACTGCCAACTGCCAACTGTCAACTGTCAACTGTCAACTGACGACTGCCAACTAATTTCATGACCACCGCCATCCGCATTGAAAACGTCTCAAAACTCTACCGTCTTGGTCGAGTCGGCACGGGTACGTTGTCGCACGATCTGAACCGCTGGTGGCACACGATCCGAGGCAAAGAAGACCCGTACGCCAAGATCGGCCAGGTCAACGACAGGACGAAAATGTCTGGGAAGTCGTCAGTCGTCAGTCGTCAGTCGTCAGCAAATGCAGCTACTGCCAACTGCCAACTGCCAACTGACGACTCCGCCGCAGGCGGCGCTGCCAACTGCCAACTGCGCCCTGCCGACTCCGCCGCAGGCGGCCCTGCCGACTGCCGACTGCCAACTGCCAACTCCCGCGACGCGGGGCCCGATTATGTTTGGGCATTAAACGATATTAACTTGGAGGTTGCGCAGGGCGAAATCCTCGGCATTATCGGCCGCAATGGAGCCGGAAAGAGTACGCTCCTTAAGCTCCTTTCTCGGGTCACCGCACCTACTACGGGAAGCATCAAAACACGTGGAAGAATCGCCAGTCTGCTGGAAGTGGGAACCGGCTTTCATCCTGAACTGACGGGACGCGAGAACATCTACATGAATGGCGCGATTCTGGGCATGCGCCGCCATGAGATCACACGACAAATGGATGAGATCGTGGAGTTCAGTGGGTGCGCCAAATATCTGGATACACCGGTCAAGCGGTATAGCAGCGGCATGACTGTCCGTCTGGGGTTTGCAGTTGCGGCCCACCTTCGTTGCGAAATACTGATAGTTGATGAGGTACTGGCGGTCGGAGACCTTGAATTTCAAAGAAAATGCATTGGGAGAATGCAGGAAATTGCGAGGAATGGAGCCAGAACGATACTTTTTGTAAGTCATAATCTGTCTTCTATAGCACGTCTATGCACCCGAGTGGCTGTCATGGTGCACGGTACCGTTTCGTCGTTCGGTAACACAGATGATGCTATCGCTGATTATTCAACCACAGCTCCAGAACTCTCAAACGTTGATCTAAAATCGACAGGAAAATATGGGAGCCAGACGTACACAGTGCTTGAATATCTCAAGATCTACGACCACTCTGATAACTACGCCACCTCTTTTCGGATGGGTGACACAATTAAATTCGTTTTGGAGGTAAGCTGCCATCGTGAGTTATTAGATGCTGAAGTTGGAATAAAAATATCCTCCCGATCAGGCGAGCAGATTCATTACTTTTGTTCCAGGTGGGAGCAGGGCGGCAGCATGCACCTAGTACCGGGGCGATATCAATTTACTGTTCGCGTCCCCAACTTGGCACTGCTTCCCAATAAGTACACTATTGGGGCCTGGAGTATGCGGGCTGGGACTACCTCGGACGATAATGCGCCGGAAATCACAACGATTGAGGTAGTGGAAGGCACAGTTTTCGGGCGAAATTGTGACTTTGGCCGGTTTTCTGCCAGCGGCACTGAAGTATTTGCACCTAGCTCTTGGACATCAGAAAAAATCTCGGAATGACAAGCAAAAAACATAATGTAGTGATCTTTGCTGCAGGCAAGGGGTCTCGACTGAACATCGGGTTACCAAAGTCTTTGGCAAACATTGAGGGGCAAAGGCTGTTTGAGCTGCAGTTAAAACAACTCAGTGGAACGAATTGTGCTGTCTACGTCGTTTGCGGCTATAAGGCAAACGCTCTTTTCGGTGCTGTAAGCGAATTCTTAGAGTCAGGCAACGTCCAGATTCCTGTGGTGAGTTTCATCTACAACCCTGAATATGAACTCAGCCAGGTTGTGTCAATTAAATATGCACTCTCAGCCGTTCCGCTGAACTGTCCAACAATTTTCATTGACGGCGACATTTTGTTTAATCGAGAGACAATCGTACAGTTCTTTGCATCGGACTCGACATCCGTGCTCGTCAGAAACGACATCAGCTCTGACGCAGTGGTTGGAGACGTCGAGGATGGCCGCCTCGTACACTTCCGCCGAGATGGCATTGGCGATTGTGAATGGGCAAACATCGCAAAGTACGCCGTGCCGGACTTAGAAAAGCTTTTTAATGCTGCTAATGAGTCGAACTGCATTCACCATTTCGAAATCATTAATGACTTGGTTGCCAAGGGAGTTAGTGTTAATGTGATTCGTGGACATGTGGCAGAATTGGATACACATGCCGACCTGACCGATATGAAGAAGTTCATTCAATCCATGTGAAGTGGGAACAGCATGATCGAATCCAATCAATCAAAAGTGAAAGCCTTTTACGATCGGCAAGCCAAGTCGCACGAAAGCGGCGCGGCGGTACTTGGTGAGCCAACCGAGTTTTCCGTGCGATATCGGGCCTCGGCTGAGTGGGCGACCTTTAGGCGCATTGTAAGGCTCAGGCCGAAAATGCGGGTCGTTGAGCTCGGCTGCGGCGCTGGTAGATGGCTGGCGGAACTAAGCCCGAAGGTAGGCCAAGTAATTGGGGTTGAATTGAGTGATCGTTGCTACGCACTCGCATATGAACGAACCCGCGATCTGGACAACGTTCGGGTTTTCAACATGTGTCTCGAGGAATTCAGCCTCGCGGCAGATGAAGTAGATCTAATATATTTTAGTGGTGTGCTACTCTACCTAGATGATGAGCAGTGCAGACTACAGCTGGCTCGTTATGGCGAGTCGCTGTCCAAGGAAGGATTGATTGTGATTCGCGACAGCGTTGCTTCACACAGCACGCATGACATTTCGCATGGTGAGGGATATGTTGCTAGGTATCGGACTGACAGCGATTGGCGTAGTTTACTTAAAGACGCTGGATTTGAGCTAATGCAACAGATCCCCGCGAATGCGAACCCGTTGGCATGGGCGGAGAAAAAGTCACGCAAGCTGGGCTACGCATTTAGTGTGGCGAAGTCGCTTCGAATAGATGAATTATTCTTGAAGATCCTTAGGGGACTTCGTCAGTTGATGCAAAGTGCGTTTGTTGAAGACGGTTATTCTCATGATTTCCTCGTAGCTAAACGCCAAGCATTTAACTCGAAATGAGAGTTTCTTCATTCTCGTTGATTCTCGCTCGACTGATTACCTCCAGACGGCGTTTGGTCTTGGTTGAGATGGCCATGCTCGGCGAATTGCCATATGTAATTCCCATCCTCAAGCGTGCCCATCAGATCCAAAGATCGATCGTTGTTCTGTTTGCCGCGCGTTCATCAGTGTTTCAGGAGCCAGAGTTTCAGCGTGAGTTTCGTGAAAAGAATATCTCAGTGCCCATTGTTACAACGGAGGTCGCTAAGAAGCTCAGTAGAGCAGTTCGCCCAGCGTTGTGGATTACGTCTGAGCAATTCTCGAAAGTTTGGATGCGCCCTTCGCTGTGTGTTTTTCATGGTCAGCCATCAAAAGGTCTGACATTCAGCAGGTCCATTATTGAGTCGTTTGATCATTTTTTTTTGCTTGGCCCACTGCAGGAGGCAGCTTATGACGAATTTCTGATCGATTCCTGCATAGATTTGACAAAAAAACCTAAAATTCACCGTATCGGCTATCCAAAATCTGATCCGATAGTCGCCGGGACAGTTGATAAGGAGAGTGTTCGGCAGCGACTGCGGATTGATGAGCGTTATCAATGTATTCTATATGCTCCAGCGTTTAATGAGTTTTGCTCGCTCCGAACTATCGGTGTCGAATTGATCGAAACACTTTGCCGAATTCCCAACGCAATCGTCTTGGTGAAGTTGGCGCCAGATAGCATCAGCGGACCGAAGAACATCTACGGGACTGGCGGAATCGACTGGAAGTACGTCCTAAGTAGGATCGCTTTTCCGAATCTTCGACTTGTGCAGGATCTGGACATTGGGGCAGCTCTAAGTGTCGCGGACGTGATGGTCACGGACGTTTCAGGGGTTGCGTACGAATTTTTGGCCATTGGGAAACCGGTTATCTACTTTGACTGTCTTGACTTTTACACGAACACCGTTATGAAGAATTTTCCGGGCCTGTCATTAGAAGACATTCTTTCGCGAGACACGGTGAATGCCGGGCGTCGTTACGGTACGGTGGTCGGGACGCTAGGCGAGCTTACGCAGGCCGTGGCGAACGCCCGGCTACCAGTTTCTGGGGCATCGATGCAAGCAAAATTGTTGTATAACCCTGGCTGTGCAACTGAAAATTGCATCGATCGAATCAACAGCATACTTGACGGTAGGAACGATAGATGATTCGGCGCGTCTTGACCAAGTTTCGCGCTCTTTTTGATCGTTATTTGGCGGCTCGTGGTTTGCGGCTTGTGCCAACAGGGCTAGCTTACATTGACGCTAATAAAACCGTAGCTGAGGCCTCGAGTCGTGGTCTCTCTGTTTGTGAATTATTAGAGTCGAGAGAGTCGGACATTCGTAAGATCGGCCGAAGAGACAGGATTATTCGGCAGATGAAGTTGGCCAATGCATTCAGCGGAGTCAATAATATTTTGGAGATTGGATCAGGGACGGGAATGTATCTTGATTCTGCAGTGAAAGAGTGCTCTCCCTCACGCTATGAAGTATACGAAACAAACCCCGGATGGTGTGGCTTTCTAAAGAATCATACGAAATCGCTTCGTGCAAAAGTGGTTATACATGCAGCAGATGGTTATTCACTTAAAGATACGCCGTCGGAGAGTATCGATTTGGCTCACGCCCACGGCGTATTTGTTTATACATCGGTACTGACATCGGTACAGTACATGCATGAGTTGGGGCGTGTGACTCGACCGGGCGGGATAATCGTTTTTGATTGTTATCTAGACGGCTCGTTTCGATTAGAGGTCGCTGATGCGTGGCTGGCCACGAATTGGCGTTTTCCCGTGGTTTTTCCCGAAGCATTGTTGATTGATATTTGCAACAGGCACTCACTTGATGAGCGGATTCGTTTTGAAGAGCTGCATGGCGCCGGCACTGTTAATTATTTGGTGTTACAAAAACGTCACCGCTTATAGTTCACGTATTGGTGAGTCGGCGGCAGACCAAAACGGCCCTTTTTGCCGCCAGATGGATGTTTTGCATATTGACATTTGTTCACACGAATCTCCAGCGGTAGGTAACACATGAGCATCGAGTTTGTACGAAATCTGGATCAAACAATAGGCGTGATTATCCGTGCGGACTATCGGGCGGAGGGGATTGAGTTCTTCACGCCAGATGTGTTTTCGCAGCAGTTGGCGTATATGAATCGACCGGAAGGCTATGTGATTGCTCCGCACGTTCACAATCCGGTGAAACGGGACGTGGTATGGACGCAGGAGGTGCTGTTCATCAAGTCCGGAAAAGTACGCGTCGATTTCTTTACGGACGGACGCCACTATCTGGAAAGTCGGATCGTCTCGACTGGCGACGTGATTCTGCTCGCCGCAGGTGGCCATGGTTTCGAAATGCTGGAGCCGACCGAGATGATTGAGGTTAAACAAGGTCCCTATTGCGGGGACCAGGACAAAACTCGCTTTGAACCGGTTAATTCAGAGCAACTCAAGCTTGTTGAGAGCGCTGCCCCGTGACGAGCTGACCTGAAGTGAGTCTGTTGTCGGCGTTGCCGGGGTGCATGCCTTCGTTTATTCTGTCTTCTGGAACACCAGTCTCTGGCACTTTGGCACTTTTCTTTATGCAGTTCGCCGCTTACAGTCGTTATTATGACCTTCTGTATCAGGACAAGAATTACAGAGGAGAAACGGCATACATTATCGATCTTCTGAGCAGGTATGACAACGAATGTCACACATTGCTGGAACTCGGTTGTGGAACCGGAATCCATGCGTCGCTGCTGGCAGAAGCTGGTTTTGATGTCACCGGCGTAGAGATCAGTGAATCCATGCTGAAACAGGCATTGCTGCGGGCCGCTGATGTTTCGGGCCGAATCACCAAAGGGGCTTTCAACGCCGTGCAGGGAAACGCTCTCACAGTGCGGGTTGAGCAGTCCTTTGACGCCGTAGTGTCGTTGTTTCATGTTGTCAGCTATCAGACCACCAACAGCGATGTGCAAAAGATGTTTGAAACCGCTTCGACACATCTGAAGCCTGGCGGGGTTTTTCTGTTTGATGTGTGGTATGGCCCGGCTGTTGTCCATATGCGGCCGGTCGTTCGAGTTAAACGGATGGACAATGAGTCCATTCGTGTCCTGCGAATCGCCGAACCACAGTTGAACATGAACGATAACCGTGTTGACGTTACCTATACCGTGCTGATCACAGAAAAAGCAACTGGTCGTGTGGAACAGCTCACAGAAGAGCACCACATGCGATACTATTTTGCACCGGAATTGTCGCTTCTGGCACAGTCTGCAGGCATGGTAATCACCCGCAGTGAAGAATGGATGACCGGCAACGCCCCGTCCGAGTTAACATGGGGTGTGACCTTCGTGGCCCGGAAAACTTAACCTTTCGGCCTTCTGTTGTTCATCAGATTTCTACAACCGGCTGACTGACGACTACCCTATGATCCCTGTCAATACCCCGCTGCTTGATGGTAACGAAAAAAAGTACCTGCTGGAATGCATCGAATCCGGCTGGATCAGCAGCGAAGGGCCGTTTGTCGCTCGATTTGAGGTCGAATTCGCAAAGGTGGTTGAGCGCAGGTATGGCATCGCATGTGCGAACGGATCCGGAGCCCTGGACATTGCTGTTGCCGCCGCAGAGATTGGTCCCGGCGATGAAGTGATCATGCCAGCCTTCACAATCATTTCTCCAGCGGCATCTGTTGTCCGAGCTGGTGCCATTCCTGTTCTCGTAGACAGCGACCCGGTCACATGGAACATGGATGTCAGTCAGATCGAAGCATGCATCACCACACGAACTAAAGCGATTCTGGTAGTTCATATCTATGGGTTGCCGGTCGATATGGATCCCTTATTGGAAATCGCTCGCCGACACGGTTTGATCGTCATTGAAGATGCAGCCGAGATGCACGGACAGACTTACCGTGGTCATCCATGCGGAAGCTTTGGAGACCTCAGCACATTCAGTTTTTACCCCAACAAGCACATAACAACCGGGGAAGGCGGAATGGTTGTTGCGAACGATGAACGATTAGCAGAGCGTTGCCGTTCGTTTCGCAATCTTTGCTTTCAGCCCGGAAGAAGATTCGTTCACGAAGAACTGGGGTGGAACTACCGCATGACTAACATGCAGGCCGCGCTTGGTTTGGCACAGTTGGAACGACTTTCAGAGTTTGTGCTCCGAAAACGAAACATGGGTGAACTGTACGAAGGATTCCTTAAAGGAACACCAGGCCTTCGACTACCGTTAACATCGACGGCCTATGCGGAAAACATCTTCTGGGTCTACGGTCTGATACTAGAGGACGATGTTCCGCTGGATGCCGAAGCCGTGATGAAATCTCTGGGTCAGCTTGGAATTGGCACCCGTCCATTCTTCTGGCCACTACATCAGCAACCCGTTTTCCAGAACCAGGGGCTTTTCAACGACATAGCAATGCCTGTTGCCGAAACAATGGCGACTCGAGGGTTTTATCTGCCCAGTGGGCTGGGCTTGCAGGCCCCTGAAATTCAACAGTGCGCAAAGGTCCTTAAAGAGATCCTTAGCGCAATCCAGCCCTAAGACCGCAGCGTTTATTTAATCACTCGCGCCACAGTTAGCCATTATTTCAATCGCCACGAACTCAGTGACATCACCTCTCAGCGAATTTGACAACGACATCGTTGATGTATCCGTGCAGAAACGGCGAAATGAGGTGACGTTTGTGTGTTGGGATGGTGGACTCGGCGTGTCACCGAGCATCATCAGCGCTCTGCAGTGTCTTTGGGACAGCAGTATCTATTCCGGAGTTGTGTTTCGAATACCACAGGGACACGTTCCTCAGCCACCGACGCTGCCCGCTACTGTTCGTCTTACCGGAAGGATTCCTTCCAGCCGCCGCTGCCTTGAATTCGTGTATAAAGCTGTCGGATTCAGGAAGCCAAACCATGACAGAATGCTTGTTCAGCGAGCTTTAATCCGATCGTGGTACACGTTCGGTCGCTGTCGGCGATTGGTGATTGCCTGCTATAATTTTATCACGGGGATAGCGGATTATTTGCAGTTGACCTGGTTAACACTGGGGCACATCCTGAAGAATCACACCTCAGTACTGGTCCCGGCCGATCCTCCAGCTCTGGTCATCACCTGCCTGATTACCAGAATTCTTCGTCGTCCCTTCATCTATTGGTCTCTGGAGCTGTACTTCATGAACGAAGCCAGCTCGTTTACAGAACGGTGGCTGAGGCGATTGGAACGATGGGCCAGCCGCAGGGCCGCAGCAATTCTGATTCAGGACACTTGCAGAGCACAGTTACTGGTTCAGGAAAATGGTGTAAACCCTGAGAGAATACTGATTGTCCCAAACTCGCCGATGGGCCCTGCAACATCACCGTCAGGCACGTTTCTTCATGACCGTCTGAATTTGAGTCATGATCGTAAGATCGTTTGCCAGATCGGCGGTATCACACCCATGATGTGTTCCGTGGAACTCGCTGATGCGGGCCGTTTTCTGCCGGACGGCGTGGCACTTGTGCTTCATTCGAGCGCTTACAGGAGCCGGGACGAACCATATATTAAGGAAATCCTTGCAACTGCGGCTCCAAATACAGTTTTGTCGTTGGAGCCGGTATCGCTGGACGAGTTGCCACGTGTTGCATCTTCATGCTTCATTGGTCTCGCATTTTATCGAAAAGATCTGGGGCCTAATTTCGATAACATTGCAGGTGCATCCGGCAAGCTGGCATATTATCTGCAAAGTGGCGTACCAGTGATCTGCATTGATCTGCCCGGGCTTAAGAGTGTTGTTGACGAGTTCAAATGTGGAGTGTGCGTCGGCCGTGCTGAGCAAATTGGAGATGCTTATATTCAGATCTGCCGAGACTATGAACGATATTCAAGCAATGCCCGTATTTGTTTTGACTCCATGTTTGACTTTCGAACGCATTTCAGGCACGTAACTCAACAGATTCGTGAATTTGTGGCTGACAAAAGCGCCATTTGATTTAGAAATGCCGGAAGTGTTACCTTGTACTATCAGCGTGGTGCTGCCTGTTTATAACAATAGACGGTATTTGAGGGACGCTGTTGATTCAATTCTGAGTCAGACATATTCAGACTTCGAGCTGTTGGTGTTTGATGATGGTTCCACAGACGGAAGTCTTCAACTGTTGCAGGAGTTTGCACGAAAAGACAGCAGGCTTCTGGTTTATGAGCGATCTCATTGCGGCTATACACCTCACCTGAACGAAGGGATTAAAATTGCGAGAGGGCAGTTTGTTGCTCGCATGGATTCTGACGACATCTGTTTTCCAAAACGATTTGAAACACAGGTTGCATTCCTGAATCAACACCCAGGCGTGATTGCAGTTGGATCGTCAGTTGAACTCATCGACGAATATGGTGACCCCTATTCCAGAATGATTGTGCCGCAGACACATGAGGAAATTGACGCCAGACATCTCAACGGTGGCGGCGGGACTATGCCGCACCCAAGTGTCATGATGCGTCGCGAAGCAGTCTTGAAAGTTGGAGCTTATCAACCGCAATTCGAGCCGGCGGAAGACCTTGATTTGTGGCTGCGATTGGCAGAAGTCGGGAAATTAGCAAATCTTGCGGAGCCACTACTGCGATATCGAGTGCATGCGGCAATGATTAGTCAGGCAAAGGCAGATAAGCAAAGCGATCAGGTGCAGCGAATCCTTGAAGAAACCTGTCGCCGCCGCGGGATAGAACCTCAGTACCATTTTGATCAATCGCATTTGACGAATAGCAAAAGCATTCCGTCAGATCTGATGCGGTCACGGATGCAAAAGGCATTGGGAAACGGGTTTCCCCAAACAGCCTTCCGATACGCACTGCGTCGCCTTAGAAAGAACCCCGTTTCTCCAGTTCGATGGCATGATCTGCTTCGGGCAGGCTATGCGGCATTGAAGGCCAGCTAGCAGAATGCCACGGCTCCTGATTCTTTACTCAGCTAACACGGCTGTTTGTGGCGTTGGAACCTGGGTTGACAGTTTGGTCAGTCAGCTACCTGCTTTCGGTTGGGAAGTTGTCGTTGGCTTGTCGCAGGGACGACAATTCCACCGGCCCAAATTGGTCGAACAACATTGGCCCACTTGGTCGACCATCAGTATGGACGCCCGCACTGGCACAGCGATCAGTCGACAAATCGCCGTGTTGCGAACAATCGAAAAAACACAACCTGATATTGTCCTTTCGACGTTGCTGGATGACGGTCTTCGTGCCAGCTCACTTTCCTGCCATCTGAAGCGATGTACACGCTTTGCTGTGGCGAATCATGGCAACGCGCCGCCACACCTGGCTGCGATTATTGAAGCTGCTGCTGGATTGGATCTTGTCGTCTCAGTCAATCAAGCCAGCTATAATCTGTTGAAAGACTGGCCAGGCCTTCAATGGAATAACGCGTTAGTGTGCATCCCGAATGCAGTGCCGCTGCCGACCGCAAAACAATCTGCATCCGATGGTTGTCTGCGACTTGGTTTTGTTGGCAGGTTGGCGAAGGACAAAGGTACTGATCTGTTATCCGATATCGTGACCGAACTGGCATCTTCAACGAACAGGTTTCGCGTCACCATTGCTGGTGATGGACCAGAAAGACAACACATAGAAAGACTCGCAGCAGGATTTCCAGAACTCGTTGCCTATCGCGGCCCGCTGACAAGAACGCAGTTGTATGAGTCTGTCTACCCAAACCTGGACGTAATTCTGTGCTGTTCGCCCAGCGAAGGGTGGCCTATGTCAATTGCTGAGGGCATGGTCCATGGTGCAGTACCTGTCAGTTCCGAATACATTGGCATCCATCAGGAGGCAGTAATCCAGGATGGCCGGACTGGGCTAATTTTTCCCTGCGGCCGTTCTGACGCATCGATCGACGCAATTCAAACGCTGTTGGATCCGCAATTACGAAATCAGCTTGGCCAGTCAGCCAGGGAGATGATTCTCCGGAACTATACGCTCGAACAATTTGGTGATCGTTGGAATGCAGCCTTGCGGGGTTGTTTGTTGCACGATCCATGCAAACGAGCTTCCTCATCTGACCTGCCACCGTTCTCAATTAGACAACGAATTACGGAAGGTTTGCGGAGGCGATTGAGAATGCGAGTTGCTCACGACAGTGCCCGAGCTGAATGGCCGATGATGGCACCACGCGACATCGGTTTGACGAAGAAGGTCGCGACCTTATTACAGGAACTCGACTCACGGGGCGTCCCTCCGAATTCGGTCTGATCAGCACTTATGGCGGCACGAAACTCAATCTTAATTGTTGCCCCCAGTGCTTATACGCTCGGTGGCTTGGCGGTTTGGGTGGATTACTTGATTCCTGGACTGCGACAGCTGGGCTGGGACGTCACACTTGGCCTGGTGTCCGGCCCGCGACATCACAATGTACACGCCTACCTGCAGGTCTATCCGATTCCGAATTCGATCGCCATTCACTGCAGTTGTTCTACCAACACTGACCGCATCCAGGCGGTTCGTGGGGCCATTCGCACAGTCAATCCCGATATCGTGCTGACAGCCAACATCCCCCATGCCATTCGCGCAACCGGGCTGGAACGGAGTGAAGGCAGAAACGTCAAAGCTGTGATGAGCTGCCACGGTATTCAGGAAGATCTGTTCGCAGACATGCGTTTACTGCACTCCGAACTGGACGCCGTTGTCTGCACAAACCGCCTGGCCTGTCGCCTTTCCGAAGAACTGGGACAGATTGATGCTGAACGTATATTCCACTGTGCCTGTGGCACGGCTGTTCCTGTGCAAATGCCCGATCCGCCGCAAAATCAAATCTTCACGATCGGTTTCTCTGGGCGCATTGAACAACCTCAAAAGCGAATTTTCGACCTGATTGAGATCGCTCAGCAACTCAAAAACAGTGGTTCAAACTTTAAGATCCTTGTGGCTGGCTCTGGCCCGGAACTGCAGCGATTTACGGAAGAGATTACACGTCGAGGATTCGATCAGCATTTCGAATTGCTCGGCTTCGTGCCCGCCAACGAAATGCATGCTGAATTCTACGCCAAACTCGATGCATTGCTGGTGACATCAAGCTGGGAAACAGGCCCAATCGTGATCTGGGAGGCCATGGCTGCCGCTGTGCCCGTAGTCACGTCGCGATATATCGGTAGTGGAGTCGAAGGGATTCTGACACACGAAAAGAATTGCCTGATGTTCGATATCGCGGATTGTAAGAAAGCTGCGGAGTCTCTTAAAAGCCTACACAACGTAGCATTGCAGAAGACTCTTAGAGCTAACGGCTTTGAAACGGCGACCGAGCTGCTGTCTCACCAAACTTCTGTCGCTAACTGGGATCGTATTCTGCATCAGATTCTGGCGATGGATTCACCAACAGATCCCGTTGCCCCCGAGATTTACACACCATGTGGTCGGCTTGACAGATTGCTGGGCTCGCGATTGGCAACACGCGTCCGCACAGCAATCGGACGACTGCCGCCAAATACAGGACCAAGCGGTGAGTGGCCTCATACCATGGCCGGGGCCTGCGTAAATGAAGAAGAATTCTTTAGACTGGTTTTGACACTTGAACAATCCAATCTACATCGACGACCATGGGTAACTCCGGCCCATTGACAGAGTCGCAAGAACAACCGCAGACGAAACGCCTAGTCTGCGTGGATGCATTACGAGGACTTGCAGTTGTCGGAATCCTCGCTGTGCACGTGCCACATGATGCACCCGGAGGATGGCGACAGAACCCTTGGTTCTTTCCATCATTCGGAATGGATTTTGGACATATCGGGGTCCCTCTATTTGTGATGATATCAGGTTTCTGCATTCACCTTGCGACTGCCAAACACAGGCGAAATTCTGGCGACTGGCACGTAAGATGGTGCGAATTCTGGACACGCCGAATCTACCGGCTCTATCCACCATATATTGCTGCAATCGTATTTAGCCTATGCATGGCAGCTACATCCCACGACCGTTACTCAATGGTCGAGGATTTCTCACTTAAGGACTTGTTTGCACATCTCTTGTTGATTCATAACCTCACAGACAACTATTCACTGGGACTAGGCAACGGAGTTTTTTGGTCACTTGGAATGGAGGAACAACTTTATGGTCTCTACTTTCTCTTGCTAGTCGCACTTCGTACCTTCAATTATCCCACAGCAGTCGTCTTGCCACTTCTCGCTTCGCTGCTTTGGCGACTCTATTCACCAGGATTCACTGATAACTCTGATGCTTTCGCTTTTTGGCCTTTTTCGTACTGGGCGTTTTGGATTCTAGGTGCGATTGCCGCAGACCATTTCATCGAAAACATCAAATTACCGGAATGGTGCACTTCAATACAGTGGTCAATTTTCTGTTTAACATGCGGTATTTGCTTAAGCAGCCACACGGTCGATCAGATCACTCGCGCCCGGATTACAAGCGATGTTCGAATTGAATGGCTGAAATTAAACTCAAGTGGACTGAGTGCATTAAGCGAATTGGGTTTTTGCTTCGGTTTTTTCTTTCTGCTGAATTTCTTAATAAAACGCGAACAGACTGAGCAAACACAGTTGTGTTTCTTCGGGCTACCAACAATGGGGAGACTTTCATACTCCATTTATTTGACTCATTTTCCGGTGATGCACTCTTTGGAGTATCTGCTGCCGATTTACCCAACCACACTTGGATGGTTGCTACGCATCGTGTCATACACCGGAATATCGTTGATTGTCGGAGTCGTTTTTTATTGTACGGTTGAGCGGCATTTTCTCTCAAAGGCCGCTGCCGGAAAGAGTGTCATTTGAAATTACCGACCTGGATCAAAGGGCTGGGATTGTTACGACATGCTGAATTGGTCCGAGAACTCAGCCAAGAGTGCGTACGGCTTGCTGTGATCGATGGTATTCGTCAGGCATTCCCAACGTGCAAGGTAAAGAGCGGCGTGGTGTTAATCGGATACTCCGCCGAATTGCTGCAGATGGGATCGAATGTGACAGTTTCTGAAGGCACGGTGCTGGCCTTTGGCGACGACCAAAACGGCTACGGAAAACTGAATATTGCGAACAACACCTGGTTAGGTCAGTACAACAATATCAGAATGGGTGGTGGTGACATTGCGATCGGGGCAGGGTGCCTGATCAGCCAGTTCTGTACACTGGTGGCCAGTGGCCACGGCACCGATCGAAACTTGCCCATTCAGAACCAAGCACCACCACAGGATCGTCGCGGCATCAGATTAGGCGACGATGTCTGGCTGGGTGCGGGTGTCACGATCACTCCAGGCGTTGAAATCGAAACAGGAGCCATCATTGGAGCCGGCAGTGTCGTTACAAAGAACGTTCCGGAATACGAGATCTGGGGTGGTGTTCCGGCAAAGAAGATAGCGGATAGGAGGTAGTCAGTATTCAGTCGTCAGTTTTCAGCAACTACTGAAAACCTCCAACTGAAAACCGCTAACTGAAAACTCATGACATCCACTCACGACTGCCAACTGAATACTGCAAACTCAGCAGCTTCGTTGCGTCAACGCCTCGGCTGTTGGGTAAACGAACGCTGGAAGACTGAACTGATACTCGGAGCTCCAGCTATCGCGGCACGGCTGGGACTTTCGTGGAAAGATCTTTGCAATCGACGCGAACAGATCGAAATTGACCAGCAAACGCAGGGACGCGTTTGTCATTGGGCTGATAGTTCGCCCTTAACAGTTTCCCGAATTTTCCCGCAAGTCGGTGCTCGCTTATTGCAGAATTGCCTCAGAGAATCACCAGTTAACTTCAATCCTACAAAGAATGGAGCGTCCACGTCTCCAGATGTGTCATTCGTTCTGGGCGTTCGAGGAACGGGCAGGCTGCCGCAGTTTCTGGCAACAGTGCAGTCTCTATTGGGGCAGCAGGACTGCGAATCAGAAGTGGTGGTTGTGGAACAAAGCTGGAAGCAGGAGTTCCAGAATATTGTGCCTGAAGGCGTTCGTTATCTTCACACACCCGCAACATCTGCAGACATGCCCTTCAATCGTTCGTGGGCATTAAATGCCGGAGCGGTAAACGCTCGGGGCAGAGTGGTCGTGCTTCACGATGGTGACTACGTCGTCCCCACTCACTTTGCGAAGGAAGTCTCACAACGCGTTGCAGGCAACGTTCAATCTGCCCGGCTAGCTCGCCTGATCTTTTATTTTGATCAATCAACGTCGGAACAGATTCAGCAGTCACATTCCCTTGCAAAAGTTCGAAGCGTCAGCAGAATCGTGCAGAACAACCCCACACCGATGGCACTCACGAAAGAGGCCTATCTGGCGATCGGTGGCCACGATGAATCGTTTTACGGCTGGGGCGGAGAAGACAACGAATTTCTGGATCGTGCCAGAACGCTCAATCATTGCGAAGGAGCGTTCCTGCCTGTCTTTCATTTGTGGCACCCCGAAGCCCCAAATCGAAGTGGAGACCGGAATGCCAACCGACTTACACAGATCATGGATCGTTCGCCTCACGAACGAATCCAACAACTCACGTCTCGCCCCTTCGGCCAACTCACGCCTCAGGTCACGTGGAAACCCGCCTAGCCACTAGCCACTAGCCACTAGCCACTAGCCACTCGCAACTCGCAACTCGCAACTCGTCCCAGTGCCCTCACTCAAACTCACCGCTGGAAAAGTCTGGGAAGCCTGGAAGGCCTACCCCGCAGCTCGTCGTGAACTAGCGGCGATGCCTTCGGGAAAGCCGATCTTCATTGGAGGAACACATCGCAGCGGGACAACATGGTTTGCCAAAATGTTGGCTGTTCCGGGACTGTGGTACATCCACGAACCATTCAATCCCAACAAGCACATCTGGAGTGAATCCTTCAGCTACGCTAAACCGAATCTGAAACATCCTGAAGTGGATAAATACTTCCAGTCACTACTTCAGGGAGGTTTTCGGTGGGTGGCCAACATGTCCCACTGCGATCATTCACTAATGCCGATGCGATTGACAAAGCCACCAATCAATCGGATCATGATCAAAGACCCTCTGGCATGTCTGCTGACGGGATATCTGGCGGAACGGTTTGATATTCTGCCGGTGGTGCTGTTTCGGCATCCGGCGGGGTTCGTTTCCAGCGTTACTCGGCTGGGCTGGCCTGTTGGAGTATACTTGGCCGAATTCTTAAATCGTCCGGACCTGATGCAGGACCATCTTGAACCCTATCGTGATTTAATGGAACAACATCAACACAGCGACGGCGTGGAAGCGGCCGCTGTATTGCACGGGGTGCTGAACGCGGTGCAATGGAATCAGATCCAGTCAAACCCAGATATTCGTTATTACGTGTTCGAGGATCTGTGCCAGGATCCAATGGCTGCATTTGAAAAGATCTTTGCCGATCTTGACCTGGCTTACGACGACTCGACACGACAGCTTCATACGTTTTTGTGTATGACGGGTTCGAAAGATCCCGGCGACTACCATACGCATGCCGTTGCTCGCAACAGTACCGCAATGGCCGACAGCTGGAAGCGGCAACTCGAAGCGACGGAAATTGATACGGTTCTGGAGATTTGGAGGCGGTTTTCGATTCCGCTATACGAATCGGAAAAATAACAGTCATGGCCGCAATCAACGTGGTGGGCTGGCAACAGAGCTCAAGAATCTCCCCAAATCACCTACGCAACAAAGCCGACCACGCCTGTAGTGAAAATGTCAGGTGATTTTAGAGACATCAGTTTCGTCGCAGCACAGTTCGCCGCAATACTGGGAAACGTCAAGCTGGACAATCCTCACACAGCGGCCGGAAAAGGCGAACAGCCGTTGCGGCAGAATGGACGACTGGAAATTCAAACATGGACGCTGAGAACAACAAGACGATGATACCCTTTAACAAGCCGTTTGTGGCAGGCAAGGAGCTGTATTATATCGCTCAGGCCGTCACGATGGGTAACCTCGGCGGCGACGGACACTTTACGAAAAAGTGTGCCGAGCTGATGCAGGATCGCTTCGGGATCAATAAGATCCTGATGACACCGTCATGCACGGCGTCGCTTGAAATGGCAGCTCAGCTTTGTGACGTGGGGCCGGGCGATGAAGTCATTATGCCGTCTTATACGTTCGTATCCACAGCGTCAGCCTTTGTACGCATGGGAGCGAAACCAGTCTTTGTCGACATTCGGCCGGACACACTTAACATTGACGAGACGCTGATTGAGGACGCAATTACGGAGCGAACAAAAGCCATTTGTGTCGTTCATTATGCGGGTGTCGCATGTGAAATGGATCGCATCATGGCCATCGCCAAAGGCAACAACCTGAAGGTCGTGGAAGACGCAGCTCAGGGAGTGAATTCCTGGTACAACGGTCGAGCGTTAGGTTCCATTGGCGATCTGGGCTGCTATAGCTTTCATGAGACCAAGAACTACATCTGCGGCGAAGGTGGTGCACTCTGTATCAACAATCCGGACATGATCCAGCGAGCAGAGATCATTCGCGATAAAGGCACGAATCGGCAGCGGTTCTTTCGTGGTGAGGTTGATAAATACACTTGGGTAGAAGTGGGTTCGTCCTACGTCCCCAGCGAGATCTGCTCTGCGTTCCTGTACGCTCAGTTGGAAGAAATGGACCGCATCTCGGAACGCCGTCGCGAAATCTATCAGGCTTATCGAAGAGCGTTGAAGCCGCTCGAGGCAGAAGGCTTATTGCAACTGCCAGTCATCCCCGAAGATTGTCAAAGTAACTATCATCTGTTTTATGCCATTCTACCGACAAACCCCCATCGAGATCAGACCCTTGACGCCATGAAAGGCGCAGGCGTCGGAAGTGTCTTTCACTATGTTCCATTGCATAGTTCCCCGAAGGGAAGAGAACTAATCGGTGACCTGACGTTGCCGATCACCGAAGACCTAAGTTCACGACTTATTCGACTTCCGTTCTATTTCGGCATGGAAGAAGAATGTGTTAACAAAGTGATTAGTGCGATGATTGAGGCATGCCGGAGACAATCCGGGGCTCAGTTGCTGAATGTTAATAATTGATTCGCGCGGCTGCGATCTGTCGGTACAGCCAGCGTTGAGTAACTAATAGCAGCGATGCAGATCAAATTCATCACACGCATTCGGGAGTGTCAAATTTGGTCGCCGGACGACTCTGAACTATGACGGTATTGGTCACAGGAGCAAATGGATTTGTTGGGACGGCCGTTTGTAGCATGCTGGAAAAGAGGGGTACGCCTTTTATTGGTCTTGTGAGAAAGAATGCGCTCCATGCTAGGATGTGCGTTGGCGATCTCTCGTCTCCCGAGGGTTTGCCGCACAGGAATTTTCAGGTGGCAACTGCCGTTGTGCATTGTGCCGCTGAATTACCGGACGGTGAACGAACGGACTTCACAAAGAACGTGACAATCACGGAAAATCTGCTAAACGCTTTGGGAAAAAACGTGGAGATCTTCGTCCTGCTTTCGTCTGTCAGCGTCTACGATCCATGTGATGTGACACTTGAGTATGACCTCACTGAAGACGCAGATGAACTCGCCCAGAGTGGCTATGGCTACAGTAAGCTTGAACAGGAGCGACTGGTCACAGATTGGTGCCAAACGCACGGCGTGAGATTTGTCATCTTGCGTGCCAGTTCGATCTATGGGGTCGGATGTCGGCCGACAACGTTGTTGCCGCGTATTTGCCTGGCGGCTGTCAAAAATCTGCCGATTGAACTATTTGCTCCAGCGAATTATCGTCAGAACTTTGTCTGCGTGAAGGATGTCGCAGGAATTGCGTGCGACGCATTGAATCGCACCGGCGTCCGAGGAGTCTTCAACCTATTTTCAGATGACACTTTCTCGGCTGTCGCGCTGGCGAATAAGGTGGTCTCTTCTACCGGTAGCACAAGCAACATCGTGGAGCGAGAGTCAAACAAGATGGTGCCAGTGGTCCGATTTGACAATTCGCGGCTCCATCAGACTTTCCAGCCTGAGTTCGCGAGATTTGAGTCTGAGATTCGGGCTTACTGCAATGACCTCGCATCTACCGCCATGTTAAAGGAATCGACATGAATCGTATTCGTGTCGCAGTGACGGGCCCAAGCGGGGATGTTGGCCACGGGATCGTATGCGGGTTGCGAGAATCCGTTCTACCGATATTCCTTCTTGGTCTCGACTTTATGGAAGTGTACGCAGCCCAATTACATTGTGATGCTTCCATTAAAATGCCAAAGGTTGATTCTCAATGTTATATAAGTTGCCTAATCGAGGTTGTAAAGACCAATCGGATTCAGTACCTATTCTGCGGAATCGACTCGGAAGTTCTGCTGCTTGCCCAGAATAAGGAATTAATTCAACAGACAACCGGCTGCCGTGTGATCGTTGCCGCTAAGGAACTGGTCGCAATCTGCGTCGATAAACTGTTGACTGCAAAATGGCTAACTTCCCTTCAGATCGCAACACCTGCTACATGGGACGTCAGTGAGCTGAAAGATTTGGCAAGAACAAACAAGATAAACCTGCCGCTGATTTTGAAACCTCGGACAGGTAGAAGCTCGGTCGGCGTAAAGGTGATTTCGACGCAGCAAGAGTTAGATTCGGCGTTAGATGCGGCGGACAGCAGTGTTTGCTTTCAGGAATACTTACCGGGTGCAGAATACACGTGTGGCCTGATTTTCGACGCGAATGAGTGCCTTAAGGATTGGGTAATCAGCCGTCGCGAATTAGCTGGTGGACGTACCGTCGTCGCAGAATTCTGTAATGAACCGGCAATCACACAACTAATTGAATCTTTTGGTGGAAAAGTATCTGCAACGGGAGCCCTGAATATTCAGCTAAGATTTGATGCGGATGGTGTCCCGAAGATATTTGAGATCAATCCTAGAATTTCCGGCTCAACTTTAATGCGGCTGAATGCTGGGTACAACGATCCCGCAAGGTTGCTTGAAAATTACGTTTCTTCAACTCCGATAGTGAAGACCCGGCCCTTAAAGATTAGAGTCGTTCGAGAATGGTCTACGATCTCCGCTCCTATCGAAGTAGGAATGAAGGCGCTTCCGGCCGCGATCGATACTTTGGTCTTCGACTGCGGTGGCACACTTCTAAGACTGCAGCCGTCTGTCGAAGCCATCTGCCATCGCGTGCTAGGCGAAATGGGACATAAAGTCCCTCTTCAAAAGGTGGAAGAAGCGTACCGGATTGTCGACTTCGCAATTAAACGACAGTCTTCAAGAGAGCACGGAGATGCTGACCGAAGCCACTTCTACAAGACGTTCAATCAGCTGCTGGCAAAGGCGATGGGAATTGGCGTCCACGCAGAAAGATTTCACACGGCGCTCTTCCATGCATGTAAACCAGGAAGTATGCACTGGACGCCCTTGCCTAATGTTATGGAGTGTCTCGAACAGCTAACGTCTCAATTCCGATTACTGATACTTGCGAATTGGGACTGCAACTTGCGAACTTTGCTCAAGAAAAATGGACTTGACGGCTACTTTGATGACATCCTCGATTCGCAATCTATTGGTGCCGAGAAGCCGTCGCCGATTGTATTCACTCACTTGATAACTCAATGCAAGGTGACACCGTCGTGTACTGCCTATGTCGGCAACGAATTCGAAGCAGACATAACTGGTAGCCGCAACATGGGGTTCACTCCCGTCTTGCTCGATCATCGATTGTCGTACTCGCCCGGAGTGGACTGCAGTTACTTTACAACATGGAAAGCGATGACAAACTGGCTACTGGGTCGCACAAGTAGTTTAGCAGTCGGGTAATGAAAACTGACCTATCGCTCATTGTGTGCCTCTATTTCGAGGAAGATTGTGTCACGGAATTCGTTCGACAGGTTCAGAGCGTCTTGGCAGGCGGGACGATCCACTGGGAGCTGGTGTTCGTGGATGATGGCAGCCAGGATGGAACTGTACGGATCGTCAAAGAACTGGCCGCAGAAGATTCACGTATTCGTCTAGTGGTGTTATCGCGAAATTACGGCAAAGAAGCCGCAATCACAGCAGGGGTGGCGCATGCCAATGGCGAGTTTATGATTCTGATGGATCCTGATCTTCAGGATCCTCCTCATCGAATCGTGGATTTCTATAACAAGGCGAACGAAGGCTACGACCTCGTTTGGGGTATTCGCAAACAGCAGTCACGCGGTATTGGTGAGCGAATCTTCTCCAGCATCTTCTGGAAAGTCCTTCGAAGTTTCACGGGGCCGCCGACAGAAAAATGATGGATGCCATGAGATTCAGCACGACGTAGCGGATCCCGCTGTTGATCTGTGCCTGTTGCCCTCCCAA
>JAGQQE010000408.1 GCA_020426345.1 Planctomycetaceae bacterium | reverse complement strand
ACCAGTACCAACCATCTGTCATCAGTCAAAAAAGAACCTCACCACGACTGAGATATTGAGGTTCTACGCAAACACCTGTCGGCTGAGTTTGGTGTTGAGGGAACGGTTGCGGCCGGTGCGTTCGGACTGGCGTCTCAGCGAGGCGGGGCGGCCGACGCCTGACGAATGCCATTTGCCGAAGCGACGCACGCAATCGACCCAGATGTCGGGCGACATGCCAATGCGGCCGAACAATGGCTGCAGGTCCGACGGAATCGTGCCCAGCTTTCCATCGCGGCGAATCTGACGGCCTGTCCAGTCCAGCAGTTGCAGGCACTCCGCCAGCGTCATCGACAGGAAACCTTTGTCGCTCGGCCTTCGCTTTGTGGTTGTGTTTCGAACAGCCTTGCGTTTGGGTTCCAGTTGCACGGGTTGCAGCCATCCCGTTTTGGGGCCATGTTCGCATGCTCGATCGACGGCGGCCACACTGCTGACTTCGGAAGCCTTATGCAGATCGGCCAGCCTGGCCTGAGCACTCGTGAAGTCGCTGCCTTCGATGGTCTTCGCAATGCCAGCTCGAAAAGGCAAAAGGGGACGCAGTGGGTGATGAAATGACCTGCGTCCGTTTTTTGCTCTTTTCGTCACCGACACTGATCCAAGGTCATCCGCCCTAACATGTCTCGACGCTATGGCTGGTTTTCGGACTCATTCCGTTGCTTAAGCGGAACACAAAAAGTCCATGCTCCGCAGATCCCAGAACTGCTTAGAAGTCGCCGATCGGCTGACCGTCGTCTTTCTTCCCCAGAAGCTGGTAAACTCCCCAAGTCCTGACATCGTTGAAGTCCCCGACGGAAGCCTCGATGTTTTCGCTCACAAAACGGACAGACCCGTCGCACAGCACAAAATTCGCGCCCCCGACGTGCTCGCTGCTGAAGCCCACTGCAGGAGTTCTGACACTACTTTGTCCGATCTCGGGGTGAGCTCCAGTGTTGAGCTGTTCCCAAGCGACACCAATCACATTCGCTTGACTATCGTCTGAACCAACGACTGAAAAGGTCGTCGTGCCACACCAGACTCCAGCGCCTACCACATTATTACTGCCGCTGACCTTTCTCGATCGGCGTTCGCCGGCCAGAAAGGTCGTGCTCAAACCGTCGGTGATGTCACGGAACTTCCAGCATTGCACAAGCGAAAAGACGCCATCCCAGAATCCCGCACGATGATGGACCTCCCCCCCGCCGCACCCAACATAATTGGCTTTGGCGACAGCAACAGTGGAACCGTTGAAGCCCCTCAAGGCGCGGTCGGAATTGAGAACGTCTCCAGTGTCTGACGGGCAGACGAAGACTGGCAGGCTCGTTTGCAGCAACGGAACTTTTGCCGGATCCACCACGGCCAATTGCAGTGGATCGGGACTGTTGGGCGCGAGCTGATGGTAGAGTGGGGCCTGCTCAAGGTATGGAAGGAGCATGACTGGCCAGCCGAATGCCGAGTCATCCACATAACTGGCACGCCCGAAAGACTGGCTTCGATTGAAACCCGGGGGCAGGACGGAGTGCGCATCGTGATAATTGTGAATTGCCAGGCCAAGTTGTTTCAGATTGTTCCGACACTGCATTCGCCGGGCTGCCTCGCGGGCCTGTTGCACGGCGGGGAGCAGCAGGGCCATCAGCACGGCGATGATTGCAATCACGACCAGCAGTTCAATAAGGGTGAAACCCAATGATATAGCTTGGCGATGGGGGCGGCGGGGCATTTTACTGTCCTTTTGATAAGTGATGGAGGCTAACGGAGATTCAATGGGCAATTCGGGAACCCGGAGTTGCTGCCCCCGACTTGCCGGGGCCGGCCGAAGGGCTCTTGCAACAAACGAAAGTCAAAGGGGGCCCTAGCCGGTTCGACTATTGGCATTCGCACAGGCAAGACATTCCCGAACTCCCGCCACCGGCGATCGGCTGGCGTGAAGAGGCTATTTCGCCAGTCAGAGTGGGTGTCCGACGGACGAGTTAGGGCTCGGCCACTCCTGGCTGGGCCGGGGGTGTTGAGAGCCGCGGGCGGGAATTCGATATGGCGGCGACAAAGATGAGGGCTTCGGCTTCGGCTCGGACGCTGAGCAAGTCCTCATCTTTCCGTTTGTCCTGTTCCATGCGATCGATGGCTTGAGTGAAGTAGTCCCGGGCTTCATCAGGGTGATTAAGCTTCGAATGAGACATGGCGAGAAAGAACCAATCCCATGTGTCGCCTCCGTTTCGCAGTTCCATCGATTTCCGCAGCGTATCAATCGCGATGGAAAACTCTTCGTTTCGGTAACGCGCCATGCCGAGCGTATTCCAGATTGCACCATCGGTGGGATTAGCGGCCGTCGCCTTCTCGGCCCACTGCACGCATTTGGTCACAAGTACGTCATCATTGATCGGGGATTTCACGACTTGCCACGCTATTTGATTAGTCCACGAGGGATGCAACTCAACGACCTTCTCGAAGTCGATGGCAGCCCGATCGTAGTGGCCAAGAGCGAGCAGCAAACGGCCTCGCCCGTACCGAATGTGCGCCGTGTCCAACTTCTCGACCGCCTCGTCGGCGACTTTTAACAGGCCGTCGCGAAAGCTGGCGTCCGGGCAGGCAGCGACATGTTGCGGGGAAATCCAGGTGAGATTGCTGCCATCTGCTGGATTAAGATTAACCGCGCTGGTGAGGTCGGCGAGCGCCTGGTCGTAATGTCCCAGACGAAAGTGCGTCTCTGCCCGTCGCTTGAAGAGCCACCAGTCGTCGGAGGACGGCGAGTTGACCAAGCCGATGGCGGTCTCAATCGCTTTCAGAGCCTCCTGGTACTGGTACAGTCCCAGCCGGGCTTCGCACAGGGCAACGTGCGGGTGGCGATGTTGAGGAAACCTCCTGCAGACCAGCTCTGCCAGCAACTGGGCGTTCTGAAAATCGTCCTCGCGACTCAACTGTCGTGAAAAGCCGACAATTGCGTCACAGACGGTGACGGAGTTGTTGGAGATTTCACACGCCTTCGTGAAGTCTGTCAGGGCCTTCTCGCACTGACCAAGCGAAACGTAGGCTCGTCCACGTTGAGTGTACTCATCGGTAGAATCCGGGGCGAAGTCGTCCAGAAACGCGATGGCCTCTTCGCGACGCCCGAGAGAATTCAGAACGGCAGCCCGCCTGCTACACCAATCGATGCCGGGTCGGGGACTCAAGGCAAATGCACGATCATAATCCTCCAGTGCCAGCCCGAACTCACCGGCGGCCTGACGGAGATTAGCACGCTTCAGGTAGTACACCGGCTGCGCCGGAAACTGTGCAATGGCGTCTGTCAGTGTTTGTTCGGCGTTCGATTGTCCCACGAGTCGTTCGGCATTCAGGTCGTGCAGATCGGAAAAGCCGGGAAACTCTCGCAACAACTCCGCGAGCACCGTTTCGGCGTCCTGCTCCCGTTGACGGGACGTGAGGAGCTGGATCAGGTCGGCGGCTTGGCTGCGCAGGGCCTCACGATGCGCTGGGAGTTGTCCATAATCCCTACAGACCTGCGCCTCTGCATGAATGGCCTGCCGGTAACAGGCCTCAGCCTCTTCGAGGCGATCGAAGCGCTCCAGCATCCGGCCCAGATTGCTCAGCTCGACCGCCGCCAGATGGCGTTCAATGTAACTGGTGCGTTTGTTTAGGTTTGCGCCGATCTGCTCAAACCTCGCAATGCCTCGGCGATAGTACCGTTCGGCTTCGGTGAGGTTGCCATCGCGTTCGGCGGTTTGAGCCAGGAGGATCAACGTCCCCGGATCGGGATCGATCCCGCGCTCTGAGGTAATCGCCAGCGACTGCTCCAGCAGTGCCCGGGTGCGTGGCGAATCGAGCGGCAGCTGAGTCGCGAGTTTGTTATAGAAGAGCAGCAGCCAAGGAAGGTGTTCGCGGGTCGCCGACGGTATACGTTTTTCGGCGATCGCCAACGCCCGCTCCGCATCTGCTAGCACTTCTTCCCGAGTACGGCCCACGTTGTGATACCGACTGAAGAGGACTTGCAGCAGTGACTTCTGGTAGTCCGGGTTGTCCGGAAACTCGGCCATGAGCTGCTCGACAATCCCGACCGACCGATTGATGGCCTCCAGCGATTCCGACGCCTTTCGCATGTCGGAGTAGAGACTGGCAATCCGGGACCAGGCGATCGCCTGTTGTTCCCGGGCGTACGGGTCGTTGTCGTGTTCCGCAATGATTTCCTGATAGAACGCCATCGTCCTGGTCAGCACGTCGTCGCGCAGGCGTTCCGCTCCCGGGAGTTGTGCGAATTCCGCGGAGGACAGTTCGGTCACCACCGCATCGAGCGCCTTGAGCGCCCGGTCGAAGTCTGCACGCGATTGCCTAAGACGTCGTTCGGACACTTGCTCTGCGGAGACCGCCTTCGCCCGCTCGTTTTTGGCCAAATTGCGTTCTTTATCGGCCTGAATGGCAAATGCTAAGCTCACACCTGCTGCGATCAGCAGTGTCGCCAGCAACAGAACAGAGGTTGCCAACAATCCCTTGTGCCGTCGCGCATACTTCTCGAAGCGGTATACAATCGATGGCGGGCAGGCCTCGACCGGCTCGTTTGCCAGGTAATGCTCTATGTCTGCTGCGAAGCTGCCGGCCGACTCGTATCGCCGGTTACGGTTCTTCTCCAACGCCTTCATCACGATCCAATCGAGTTCACCGCTCACCGTCCGAGTCAACTTGCGCTGATCGACCCTGCGGTGGTCAGATACAGTGGCGAGAACCGCTGCCTGTAGCGTGGTGAGCCGCTGACTGGGACGCGGCGGATCGACTTCCCGGATCAACCGGCGCAGCTCGTCGAAACCAGATTTCCGCAAAGTATCCTCGTCGAACGGCGTGGCGCCGGTAAGGAGCTCATAGAGAAGAACGCCGAGCGAGTAAACATCACTTCGGGTGTCTACATCGTACGCGTTGAGCTGAGCCTGCTCGGGAGACATGTAGAGCGGAGTCCCGACCATGTG
>JAGQQE010000407.1 GCA_020426345.1 Planctomycetaceae bacterium | reverse complement strand
AAGTCGCCGCAATCTTCTCCCAGCTGCCACGAACGCCGCGAATCGACAAGCCCCGTATAGGTTGGTTCCGTGCGAGCTGCATCGTGACGAGCTCGGATCAGCTTTTGTGTATCCTGCAGCAAGGGAGGCTCACTGCGTCGATTTTTCCAACAAGCATTCTGTCGTCTGTGACTTCCACTATCGCCGACGACTCAGAGTCCGAGGCAACCGCGCCTTGCGGAAAATATGCCGCGGATTCTCTGGCGACGATTTCTTCTGGCTTGATTCAAATTCTTCAGGCATTCCGCTCCAGCGAACGGGGAAACCAGGTCACGTCACTTGCCGAAAGCTCCGCAGATCTCACAACGTTCGCAAATCGCTGCATTGACTTCCCCACTCCGATGCAGAACTCCTTGACGCACGTACTCCAGGGCATTACCGTGACCGCCAGGATGTCGGTATCTATATCGCGATATCCTCGAAGTGCGCGTGATATTCCCAGATGACCGTACAACGGTTTTTCGTACCGCCAATTTCAGGTTATCACGCGATTTACTGCGCTGATAAAGAGTCAGGCGGTTTAAAAGATGACCGACATCGAACACATGAGCCAATCCGTTTGGCGTGGCATTGCCACGCAAGTGCAGACGGCACATGCTTGAATCAACATTGAACTTCTCATTCACAAAATCCGAATGCATCAACTGGTTTGCACGTTGATTTCGCATACATGAAGTCGACATCACTGGAGCCCGACGGCCCGAAACGACGGTGCCATGTTTGCGGCCACTCCGCGCCGCTCCTGATATCGAATTTCGGTGACGCAACTTGCCCACAATGCGGCAGCTTATTGTGGCCGTACCCACCGCCAGATCGCACAGCGTTCGCGGCGCGGCACGCGTTGCAGTCGCTCGGAGCCACGTTTGCGATGGACCTCGACGCTGACGCATGGAAGATTGACCTCTACCGCACAGAAGCAACAGACGAGACCGTTCGACTCCTGTCAGATATCGGGCCGATCACCGAACTCGATCTGTCAAACACACGCGTTTCCGACTCCGGCATGGTCGCTTTGTCCGCTCTCCAGTCGCTTGAAGTACTGGAACTCGGCAACACGCTCGTCACCGACTGTTCGGTGCCAGCAATCGGCCGCCTCCAAAGGATCGAAGTACTCGGACTCAATGGCACAAGCATCAGCGAGACGTCATTGCACCATTTGAACTCGCTGCATTGCCTTTGGTGCCTGGACCTTGATGGGACGTCGATCAATGGGCATTCGTTCTCGAATCTGCATTGGCTGGATCGCGTTGAATGGCTGTTTCTCGCGCAGACGCAGCTCGACGATACAGGTATCTCTCAGCTTTATTCCGCAACTCATCTTAAACAACTCTGGATTCAGGATACTCTTGTTTCACCAGCGGGCACCACTCGCTTGAAGGCGGCCCTGCCGTCCTGCGTTGTGAACCTTCATCCCGATGATTGAGGCGACTTAACAACCGCATAAACCGAAGCAGCGAATCTCACCAGATCTGAATACGGCATCACCCGTCGCTGCCCTGTTTATTCGAAACGTTCTGCGATAAGAGTTGAGGTCTCACATTGGTCCGACGGATTGCTACTGCCAGCCTCATCCTCGCAACAGTTTTCGGCGTGATTTTCCGGATGACCCATGGGACGTCTTCGCAAATTGTATGATGACAACCGACCGGCGGTCCTTATTGCCACCATTCCGCTCACATGGGCGGTCGTCTTCTTCGTGTGGGATGCGGCAACGTATGTGGCAAGCAACCTGCGTGTGTCAGAGTTTATTGGGGAGCACACCGTCTGGCTGGCGGAAATTCAAGCACGCCCCGGCGTGCATTCCGTGTCCATGATGCGCGACAACGAAATGCCAGACCGTGTACTGATTCAGTTTGACGTCGAGGACAAGGCAACATTCCTTGCGGTTGAGTCAGAGGTCCATAAGCTCAAACGTCTGAGCCCGGGTTTTCGCTGGGACGCGAACGTTCGTTCAGGAGAAGATATCGGCGTCAACGCCGGAGCGGCCGTGATTGCCGGGGGAGAAGCTCTCGTCAGGATCACAGAACGACTGATTCAGTTGCTTGTGTCCGGACTACTATCAATACTTGTGTTCTGGCTCGCTCTTCGCCATTCTCGCAAGTATCCGTACATTACAGGTGACTTATAGTTCATTGTGTCACAGTTGAATCGAGCTACATCCGGCATGGTCATCCTCCGAACAGTTGAGTGAACTTGAGTGTGGTTGAGGCGCTTTCTGAAATCGGGATTCTTCATATCGATTCAGCCATGCTTCAACACGTCTATGCCAGCAGGTCGGGTAAGCCCTGACCAAAAACCTGGTCCAGCAATTCCAGCCCTCCTGACGGACTCCTGCCTGCAGAATCCTCTTCAGACAACATGACGCGCAAATCAGCTGACTGTGCGACGACACTTCGATTCTTTGCTGACTGCATGGTGTGATTCGTGTCTAAAGTGCTCTCACACACTTTGTTTCGATCAGCAGGACCAGCTTCAGACGAGTCTGATTTCATGGCCTTCGATCCCCTGGCCAACGGCGTTTGTGCAGGATTCGCCCCTGACGCAGATCCACGTTGCCGACCGGAGCGTGGCTGATTCGCGGGGTGCGGATGGTTGACCGGGTGAGCAGAGCGAATCGTCAGATTCGCACGTTCAAAGTCTTCACCACTCTGAATCGAGATGACCCTACTCTCTGTAAGGACAGTGCCATCGTCGTCAACGATAACGATTTGGTATTCGCCGGTCCTCAGACCATCTTCCACTGCGAAGCGATACTGACCATTCCTGTTCGTCACGGTCGATGCTGTGAGCTCGCCACTTTCTGCATTGATAAGCTGAACAATTGCTGATGCGACCGGTCGTTCATTCAGCACTCTTCTGCCGCCGGCGTTACCTGCGTGCGCAACGGTTCCAGAAATAGAAGCGCGGAAGAAGAACGTGTTGTTCTGCAGATTGGTCAGTTGCGTATTGCGTTCAATGATCTCGGACAGCGATGTGCGATTGATCTGGTTCAGCAGACGCCCTGAAAACTGGTTCTGGTACCAGTGTCGGTCTCCCGCTCTCAGCCGTTCAAACTGATCGACAATGATTGTCTGAAACGTTTCGCCAAGGCTACTGCCGCTGATATGGTCTTCCGCGAGTCCGCCAACCCAGAGGTCAACGTTGTCGACATCACCGTAAAGGTTTTCGAGCTTCTGCTGAAGGCCGATGTCAGAAGTAATTTCGGAGAATGACTGAACACGTGGCAAGCCAACGGCCTCGCGTACAGAATTGTAATCGGCCAAACCGTGGTCACGGCCTCGCTGAATATTCAATGCGGCCAGGTCCAGACCGCCGGCACCTGGAGGACCAAACAGAAAGTTGCGCACGCTGTCGACGATTTCAGTATCCACTTCACCGGACGGATCCGATGCCAGATACTTCAATACCGGATCGATCCCGGTCTCGCGTATCAGATCAGGGTTAAAGAACGCGTGGCTCAACGAAACCGCTTCCCGGGATTCCATTCCGTCGTTATCCAGGAATTCAATATCATCGCCCAGCTGACTGTGACCGAAACGAAACGCAGCGGTTGCAAATTCGTTGCTGATTCCTGGATTGACCAGAGGATCGTATCCGTCGTACCGGGTCATTGCCCCGGGACCAAGAAGGGAGGGCAGCCATTCGTTGTACGTAATCGCCTGAATCTCTCCAATGACGATGGATCTGGCCTGTTGGTAAATCTCTTCATCTGAAAGTGACGGCGCCTTCTGCGCGATCTGACCTGCCTGGTAGTTATGTTCCCGAACAAACAATGTCTGAAGGGCGATTAATTCGATGTTTTCATTTGCCCGGGCGTCGCCGGCAGCAAATAACTGCTCCGAACTGACAAATGGATTCGCGTTGTCCATCGGCAGGGGGCCCTCCGGGAATACTTCCACGCTATTGGTCGGTAACAAATTGTCACCGCTCGTTTTCAGCAGACCGTTTTCGTATGTTCTCAAAGAACCCGCCGTCTGCGGGTCTGATCCATAAATCATCGAACCATCAATGAACGCAGAAATCGAATTGAACTGCTGTCGCGGATTCACGACGTCGTCACCGGTCAAAGGGTTAAAGGCGGATCGCAGCATTGTAATCGATTGAGTTCCTGTGAATTGCGGGTCAAACCAGGGATCCCCTTCAGGGATTTCAATTGTCGTGGTTTCACCGTCTCCGGTTTTCGTCAGGGTAATATCATGGTCCAGAAACTGGCCCCATGCGTAGATCATCGCAGACAGCAATCGCTGACTGATGATGTCATTCCCCCCGGAGTCTGAGACGTCGTTGCTGATCGCACGCGCACTGGGGCGATTTGTCCCGGCGACTTCTGCAATGCCGTCCGGGTATTGAGCATCAGCAATCCGAAGGAGATCTTCTCCAGCACTTCCCCATTCCGGATTTGTGAGATTGTTGCCCGATCCATCTACGGAGGCAGCAGATAACAATAGTCGTTCTTCAACATTTTCGCATTGACGAATCACTGCTTGCCAGGGGCTCGAGGAACGTTGACGGCGCGCAGAGCGAAACCAGGAAATAGCCATTGGGAACTCCTCGATCAGAAAGGAATCAGACGGGAAAGGTCAGGCAGTCAAAGCCAGAAGGGATGTCGCATGATCCTGGAGCATTGCATCCGCCACTGCGTGTGAGCGTGGCGAAGTCAAATGCCTGCTGTTTTGCCATGCCCGCGACGACACCATCGCTTAAGCAACGGAAATAAATCACCGCATTACAAGCGAAAAAGACTTCGCAGGCAGGCCTGAGTCGAGAAACGAATTTGCATCGCAAGTTCCTGCACCGGAAGCCTTGTTTTTGCAGAATCTTTTAAAATCAGGTCCTTACCTGAAGAGAACATTAAGCCAGTCTGAAGACTGGATGAAGACCGCACATTGCCCGGCCGCAAATGCTTCTCGCCGGGCAACAGGCGTGTGAAGTCAAAGTGATCCGGTCAGGTCAGTTTGTCAATG
>JAGQQE010000406.1 GCA_020426345.1 Planctomycetaceae bacterium | reverse complement strand
CACCGGCCATTCGCCAGACTGGCATCCTGATTGGAGATGAATTTCGACCCTCCGTCAGCGGCAAGACGTTCGCCACGGTGAATCCGGCGACCGAAGAGGTCATCTGCGAAGTTGCCGAAGGTGACGCCGCTGATGTGAATCTGGCAGTGCACGCCGCAAGATCAGCATTTGAAAATGGCCCATGGTCACGAATGGATGCACGGGATCGCGGGCAGTTGTTACACAAACTGGCCGATCTGGCCGAACGACATATCGACGAACTGGCGGCTCTCGAAACACTTGACAACGGGAAGCCCATCAATGATTCGCGAACGGCGGATCTGCCATTGGTTATTGACTGTCTGAGATATTACGCCGGATGGGCAGACAAGATTCACGGCAGCACAATCCCCGTTCGAGGTGACTATTTCTGCTATACGCGTCGAGAGCCGATTGGGGTTTGCGGTCAGATTATTCCCTGGAATTTCCCTCTGCTGATGACCGCCTGGAAATGGGGGCCAGCGCTGGCAGCGGGCAATACCATCGTGATGAAACCCGCCGAACAGACACCGCTCACCTGCCTGCGTCTTGCGGAACTGGCCCTGGCAGCCGGTTTTCCGCCGGGTGTCATCAACGTGGTTCCGGGATATGGTCCTACCGCGGGCGCAGCACTTGTTGCCCATCCGGAGGTCGACAAGATTGCGTTTACCGGTGAAGGTACCACGGCAAAAATCATCATGAAGAATGCGGCTGACACGCTCAAGAGAATCACTTTCGAACTTGGCGGGAAGAGTCCGAATATTGTCTTCGCGGATGCCGATCTGGATGCAGCGATTGCCGGTGCAGAGTTCGGCTTATTCTTCAACCAGGGACAGTGCTGCTGCGCTGGCAGCCGACTCTATGTGGAAGATTCTGTTCACGATGAATTTGTGGAAAAGATGGTGGCTCGTGCAGGCAGCCGGGTGCTGGGAAATCCGTTCGACAGTGAAACAACTCAGGGCCCCCAGGTGGATCAGGCGCAGTTTGATAAAATCATGAGCTACATTCAGAAGGGACAAAGTGAGGGAGCGGACTGCGTTACCGGTGGCGAACGGTACGGCAAACGCGGCTATTTCGTTCGGCCGACGATCTTTACAAATGTCCAGGACAGCATGGCCATCGCGCGGGAAGAAATCTTTGGGCCAGTGATGAGTATCCTGAAGTTCAGCGACCTTCCTGAAGTGGTCAGTCGAGCCAACGATACCAATTTCGGACTTGCCGCTGCCGTCTGGACGAAAGACGTTCAGAAGGCACACCGCGTCGCTGCCAGCCTGCGTGCCGGCACCGTCTGGGTCAACTGCTACGATGTGTTTGATGCAGCCGCTCCGTTCGGAGGATTTAAGATGAGCGGCATCGGCCGGGAGCTCGGTGAAGCAGGTCTGGCGAATTACACAGAACTTAAAACCGTGACCGTCAGCCTGTAAGGACCTAATAGAAGTTTTCCGTCAAGAAACGTCTCGACAGAACAGTTCAACGAAAACGCCCCGCAGGATGCCGCTTACAACGGCAACCTTTCGGGGCGTTTGTCATGACTGTCCGGACCAGCTGGCTCCTCAGTTGCTGGTGATCAGTTGCGTTCGACAAGGGTGCACAGGGAGTATGGCACGCCTCCGACTTCAAAGATCAATTCGGCATACATCGCGACGTGCTTGCCTTCCTTGCCGATAACAGAACCCACGATGGCCCCGTCACTTTCTGACATCTTGACCTCGCTCCATTTTTCATCGCGAAAGTCAAGATCTGCCGACTGTGCAGACCACAGATGTGCCGACGTGGGGGGCTGTGAAGAATGAACGCGAACGGATCGGGTCTCGCCATCTCGTCCGAATTCCCAATCGAGCTCAGGCAGCGTCATCTTTGCGGCGTTCATTCGAGCGTAAATTGAAATGGTCGTCAGAGCCTTGCGGCGGCCATTCTCCAGTCCGTGTCCATCATTCGGCAGAAACAAAGCATAGCGGGGACCTTTCAGGTCATCCCAGTACAGCTTCATCGCATCCACAACCCAGTAGGGATCATTTGTGCCATTAACAAGCAGCTTTGGCAGGGTTAGTGTTTCCCGGTAACTATACGGATCCATCATCAGGCGAAGTTGTCTCTCGCGATCGTTCTCTTCCCCCTCTACAATTAAGCCCTTGCTCGTGTAGTCGATGATCTGTTCGCTGTACTTGCCCCAGGTGTCAATCTGGTGTTTCATCTGTGCTCGAAAGTTCAGCACGTCAATGACAATCGGAGCAGTAGCAACGACGCGTTTATCTGCGACGGGCGTCAACCAACTCGTCCAGCCGCGTTTTGAGGCCCCGGTAATGATGAATGAAGAAACAGGTTTCTTGCCATCCTGCGCTGTGAACTCCTGAACGGCGTCCATTGTCTTTACGGCACTCTTCACCATCGCGAAAAGTAACGGCCATGATTCGTCGCCTGTTTTCAGGTACCTCAGCCATGTTTCTGTGATCAGGTCGTCTTCAACACGATTCCCAAGCAAAGGTTGATTGGGCACCTGATGCAACACGGCCACCCGCATTCCGGAAACCGCAGCCATCTGCAGACCCATTTCTGCGTCTTTCTCCGAAAGATCCTTCGGCGGCTGACTTCCCCCGGTCACAAACAGCAACACATGTTCGGGGTATTCAAGCTTTGCTGGCTGATAGACTTCGACCGCGTGTTCCCAGAGAATGTCCTGCCAGCGTTGTGATGTCACTCGCAGTTCAGTGATGGTCGCACCGTTTTTCTGGTGAGTGCGTGCGATCTTCCATGCAAACTCTGGTTCATCGCGCTGAACATAATTGTGGATGGCTGATGCGGCGGCCTCTTCGGGCGTGACTGCGGCTACTGTGAAGTTCGCAACAGGTGCCACGGCGCTGGATGTCACTGCGCTGAGTGATCCAGGTGTCTGAGGAGAACCGGAAGTCTCCTGAGCAGCGATCGATACCTGCAGCGTCACCGTGGCCAGTAACACAGCAGCAGCCACTGTGGAAGTTTGTCGTGTTTGTTTTGAGGGATAAGGACTCTCAGGACAATTCATAGAACAACAGCCTTCCAGAGGGAGGAGATCAAATAAATGTGCGGGCTGCGGGCAGTCTATTGGTGACTATTTGCCACGTCCTGCACGAACTGATGGAGCAATGATAAGGATTGCCCCGCATCTTCATCTGACATGCACATCGGTGGACTGACTCGAAGAACACAACCGGCCAATGGGCCAAGCAAATGGATGCCGTCGCCATTCTCTACGCCACGGTAGGCTCTTTCCACAATGGCATTGGCAACTTCGCCGGGACTGAGTTTACCGACCGCCCCACATTCAATGCCGAACACCATACCTTCGCCACGCACGTTGACAATGGCTCCGGTCTTTTTCAACTGGCACAGTCCATCCCGGAAAATGGTATGGAGATGACGAGTGCGTTCGAGGATCGTGCTGGATTCAAATTCGTCCAGAGTTGCGATAACAGCGGCTGAAGAAATCGGGTTCGCGCTCCACGTGTCCGAGGTCGCTCCATAACCCATCTTCTCGCAGACGTCGCGACGGCCGACAGCCGCGCTGACTGGCACACCATTTCCCAAACCTTTTCCAAGGCACACGAAATCTGGTTCCAGTCCATAAGCTTCGAAGGCGTACATGCGACCTGTCCGACCAAAGTTGGCCTGAACCTCATCCAGAATAAACAGGATGTCATGTTCGCGACAAAAGGACTGCAGCAACTGCAGGTACGCGGCCGGCGGGTGAAAGCTTCCGCCGCCGCCAAGATACGGCTCGGTGATCAAACAACCGATTGTCCCGTTTGATTCCTTCCAGATACGCTCCAGTTCCTCTCGATACGGCGCTGGATCGAAAGGCTTCGCTGGTGATTCGATGTCGGAACATTCGTCACGCGGAAAAGTGATGAAACGCACTCGAGGGTCCCGATCCGGATCTGTTTCGCAGCCGGTCACAGCTCCTGAGAGTCCCTTTTTTCCGTGAAATCCATAACGTGTGGCAAGTATCCCATCACGGGATGGATCATTCTTCATGCATGCCCACAGAGCTTTCTGGACCGCTTCTGAACCGGATGCAGCCCATATCACCGACTGCAATCGATTGCCGCCGCAACTTGCCTGCAGATTTGCCAGAAGACGCTGCGTGGCTTCAGACTCCAATTGAGTAATTGCGTTGTATGCCGTCATTGAGACTGCCTGAGCGAAGCCATCTTCATCAGAAGACAACATGTCCGGCGTCCAGCCAAGATACTCTACAAATCGCTTCAGCCATCGCTTTGGGTTATGGCCGAGATTTGCAACCAGCACACCACTGGTGAAGTCGTACAAACGGCGTCCTTCGGGTGTCCAGTGAAAGATTCCAGCCGATTTGGCGAGCACCGCCTGTGTGGGCGTGTAGGTGCGAAGAGAATGCGGCTCACCGGCGGCAATATGGTCGCGGACTTCGTTGGAAACGGGTTCGTTTTCGAAATGGATGGGTGAGGGTTGAGTTGCCGGAGCCATAGCGGAAAATGACCTTCTACAGAGACAGAATTATCTGATAGTGGATTATTGCGAACGCCGCTTCACTGTGACAGTCAACGGCACGCTGAAGTTCATCGGCGGCCCCCAATTGTAGACTCCGGCATATTGCCTGCGCCCCCCAAAACAAGCGATGGTTCTGGCGAACGGATACTTGAGGCGGGAAGCCTTTCAACAGAAGGTTTCAGTCCGGGCCGCAGCGAACCTCCCTGGTAGACCGACGGCGATTGCTGGTGTGTCGCCAGAGGTCCATGGTGTGGGACATTTCCTCGACCCTGAATTTCGGTCGGCGGGAATCATCATCCCGAGTCAAACCGCCCGCTGGGTGCACAAAAAAACTCGGCCACTTTTTGGTGGCCGAGTCATCCACTGGATCAGGCTGTTATCTGCCCGTTGAAAAATATGGACAGGCACGCTGGACGGCTGTAAAGCGTCGTGTTTTCAGGTTTCCTGCTCGAGCCGGTCCCGTCTTTCAACAGGCTGCTAGGC
>JAGQQE010000405.1 GCA_020426345.1 Planctomycetaceae bacterium | reverse complement strand
AGATGGAAGGTCTGCTCGTCGATCGCCATGTAACAATGGCACAGCTGAAGACGGTCCTCAGCCTTTTTGCACGCAGCTTTCTTGGCCCCGATGTTGAAATCCGCTTCCGTCCGTCATTCTTTCCTTTCACAGAACCATCTGTGGAAGTCGACATGAAATGGGGCGACAACTGGATGGAAATCGGGGGCGCCGGGATGGTCGATCCTAATGTCTTCAAAGCTGTTGGCTACGACCCGGAAGAATTTTCAGGATTCGCATTCGGCCTGGGAATCGAACGGTTCTGCATGAAACACTACGGAGTCGATGACATCCGACGATTCTACGAGAATGACATCCGTTTCCTCTCACAGTTCTGATCTGTCGTCGCAGCACACCCTGTCATGACTGCTTTGCCGGGATACCGCCAACGCGGAAGGGGCAGGGGACATCGGTGAATTCCGTATCCGAGACAGTATTCTGGCTCACTGCGGCGTCTTCAGCAGTTCGATATGTCCAGCGCAAAACCGGCAACCGACCCTGGTTCCGACGTGTTTCATGGCCGCCCTCAGCTCTTTTGCACAATGCGGACACTGCGTATACATGGCAATGATTTTCACGCTGTCGTCATAGCGGAACGCCTGCTCGCAGTGTTTGCATTGCACTTTCTGCCCCTGATACTTGACGTGAATTCGAAGTTCTTCATGGCATCCGGGGCATTCGACATAATGACCTCGGGGAGGGGCAGCAGCAATCACGACTAACTCCGGCAACGGGACAAACTTGGGAATCTCAACACTGTCTTCAGTGAGTTCAGAATTGAGCAGGGCTCGGCACGTCCGACAATGAACAACGCGGGCTGGCATGACATCTCCACATTGTGGACATGGGCCCCCTGGCCATGCACCATTCATGAGAAAAGATCCTTTGCTGAATGCCGGTTGCGAGTCTTATGTTCAAACATCTGCCTGTCACTTCATCAAACCAAGCGCGGGGTCAGTCTATTGCGATTCGGAAGAACTGTCATCCGAAAGTCCCTCACAATGAAGTACACCATCAAACATCGACAGTGAGATGACATTCCAGCGCCTGTTCGCCATGATACGACTGTCGGGCCCGAGATAAATTTAGCTGTGCCCGCCTGTCTTCTCATCGGAACAGGCGGCTCAGGCTTGTTTTCTTACGTCCAGCGGATCCAGAAACAAAAATGACAAGCGAAGATGCCGACGAGAATGGAGCAGCTGAGAAGTTTGCTTTCGTATTGACCTGGGATGGAGCCACCTGGCGGGATGTTGTCAGGCTTCGGCAGGGTCAGGTCACAACAATCGGTCGGTCAACCACAAATCGAATCGTCCTGCAGGACGATTCATGCAGCCGCAATCACTGCGAAATCTTCACCTCTGGAGGAGAATGGCGGCTCAGGGACCTGAGTAGTCGCAATGGAACAATCCTGCGCGGGGCTGCTGTCGACGGCGAAACATCGCTGCGGTCGGGCGATGTCATTGTTATCGGTGCTTGCCAGCTGGCATTCACCACAAGCCTGGACCAGACACCCGGCACCCCGGCAAATATGGGCAACGAAGGCAAGACGCTTGATTCTCATCCGATTGCAGTTCTTCGTGAGAAGCAGCCGAAGATCATGCATCGTGCTTCTTCTCCCGGGTTCCTGACACCCAGGGATGAGTCTGTGCGTGATACGAGCGGAGCAGAGCTGGCCAAGCTGTATCGCCTGGGACTTGAGATGGGATCTGCGAGAACTCGCCAGCAACTGACAGATGTCGTCCTGGCGAACCTTGCCCGCGAAACGGTGGCCAATATCAGCGCGATTCTTCTGGCAGTTCAGGAAACCGATGCGCCGACGCCGGCAGACCTGCAGGTGGTCGCCTATGACAGCAAAAGAGACCTGCCTTACCGCCGCGTGTCCGATAATCTCTCCCGGGTTGTTCTGTCTTCCTGCGAAGCAATTCTTGCGACAGATGTCAGTGATGACAGTCAACTGTCTGTTTTCGACAGCCTTGGCGAAATGAAAGCCATCAGTGTCATCTGTGCACCGATTCATTCGGCCACGCGGACCTATGGCCTGGTGCACCTGTATTCCACGAATCCTGATAACCCTCTGGATAAACATGACCTGGAATTCACGCTCGCTGTTGCGAATCAACTGGCTGTTGCACTGGAACAACTTAAAGAAAGAGACTCACTGCAGTCCGGCCTCGCTCAGGCAAGAAACGAAAATCGCTCACTCCGGGAACAGCTCTCCAGCGAATACCAGCTCGTAGGCGAAACGCCCTCGATGAAGGAAATGAAGGATCGAATCACGCTCATCGCGGAAACAGACGCGAGTGTTCTGATTCGGGGCGAGAGTGGCTGCGGAAAAGAACTGATCGCGCGCAGCATTCACAATATGAGCCCACGGCGAGACGGTCCATTCGTGTGCCTCAACTGCGCAGCGCTGAATGAGAGCCTGCTGGAGAGCGAATTGTTTGGCCACGAAAAAGGCGCCTTCACTGGCGCTACGGATCGAAAAGTGGGCCGATTCGAGCAAGCCGACAAGGGCACGCTGTTTCTGGATGAAGTCGGCGAAATGAGTCCGGCTATTCAGGCGAAATTCCTGCGTGTGCTGGAAGGGCACCCCTTTGAACGAATTGGGGGGCGCAAACCAATACAAGTGGATGTCAGACTTCTGGCCGCTACCAACAGAGACCTCGAAGAAGCCGTCGAGGATGGCGACTTCCGAAAAGACCTCTATTTCCGACTGCATGTTGCTGAGATTATTGCTCCGCCGCTGCGTGAACGAAAAGATGATATCGTTCTGCTGGCAAACACTTTTTTGGCCAGGTTTGTTCAAAAGACAGGACGAGTCATAACGGGATTCACTGATGAAGCGACAGAACTGCTTCGCGAATACAATTGGCCGGGGAATGTTCGGGAACTGCAAAACACCATCGAACGTACGGTAATCCTTTGTCGAAACGAAGTTGTGAAGGCGTCTGACGTTCAACTTTCGACGTTGTCCAGTCGATTCTCGGTAACCGAACCGGGAACTCAGCGCGATGGAGAGTATCGCGAACTTTCGCTCGCAGATATTGAGCAGCAGCACATCCTGGCGACACTGGACCACACCGAATGGAACAAATCGCGCGCAGCACAGATTCTTGGCATAGAGCGATCCACACTGGACCGAAAGCTCAAGCGTTACCACGTATCGCGTAAGACAAGCTGATGGTCTGAATTGAATCCGATTCCCGGAGAATGGCTTTCGGGAAAGTCGCTTCAAATCCAGGTTCCGACTGGCGGCCAGGTCACTTCTCTCGTTGTCATGATCGAACCGCATTGAGGCATCCGGATCACTGGAATTGATTTTACGTTTTGTGAAATTTTGTTGACATTTCACACCCTGAGTTCAACAATCGTGACTCGCAGGGACGCGTTCAATATTCAGTCAAACTGGGCCTTCAAAACAATCTCCCGATAACAGGCAACCTCGCGAATTTGCGATGTCTGGCGGCGAGCAGGATGGTAGCAGGACTGATGTTTCCAGGGACGGAAACGACGGAGCGGAATTAACTGTTGTCGCAACTGGTTGCAGCCCATTGGAGCCCCTGAATGTCGTCGTATTTTCTCGATGCAGACTCTGGTCTTGAGTCACTGGTAGACATCGAAGGCTATGAATTTCTCAGCGATCTGGACGCTGGCTTCGAAGAAGAACTGAAAGCACTGGGAGTTGATCCGTCAGCTCCTACTGCCGCGAAGCCCGGGTCAGAAGAAAAAGTCATGATGCTTGCGGCCAGATACGCCGCCGGATTGCCTCTCTGGCACCAGGACGATTGCTACGATCACGGCCCGGGAAGTGTCGGAAACCTGATTGTCGAAGACGAACTCGCTGAAGAGAGTGCCGAAGTGGAAAGCTTCGATATCGCCTGATACAGATGTCCGGACACTCGCCTGAACCATCATGCCGCAGGATCAACCCTGCGGCTTTTTTTGTCCGTACCTCCAAACACGTCCTGAGATTTGCAGTTTGCTGTGGCTTCTGCAGAATTCAGGCGAACGCCACACTCCGCTTTTCCGTCACACAGAACGCCCAACGAAAAACGTCCCATTAAGTCGCACCTCGCATGAATCATCAGAATCCCGTGAGCATCAACAATTTCGGTTCCCTACCAGCCGAATTCAGGACTTCAGGTTCAACCGCCGGCATCAAGGCGAGTGGGAAGAGTGACCTGGCACTCTTTGTTTCAGATCGCCCGGCTGCGGCAGCCGGTGTGTTTACTCAGAACCGGGTTTGCGGGGCACCGGTCACGGTATCACGTTCCCGGGTCCCCGCCCCGAACGTTCGAGCTGTGATCATAAACTCCGGAAATTCAAACGCAGCGACAGGTTTGCCAGGCATCGAGAATGCTAAACGAATGACCGCTGAAGTCGCGGGATGCCTGGGCTGTTCGGAAGAGCAGGTGCTGGTCTGTTCGACCGGCGTCATCGGCGTACCGCTGCCGATGGAGGTGATCCTTGATGGCATCCCGAATGGAATCAGGAGCCTGGAATGCAGTGACGAAGCGTTCAAAGCCGCCGCCACCGCGATGATGACCACAGACACTTTTGCCAAACTTGTGTCCGTCGACATGGAGATCGACGGTGTTTCAGTGCGGGTTTCAGGAGCCGCGAAAGGCGCGGCCATGATCGCCCCCAATATGGCAACGATGCTCTCCGTCCTGATGACCGATGCCGCTTTGAGTCAGGAGCAATGTGACTGTATCCTGAGGTCTGCCGTCGATCAGACATTTAACTGCATCAGCGTCGATGGGCATACCAGCACCAGCGACACAGTACTGCTGATGGCCAATGGCGCAAGTGGCGCGACCATCACGAATAAATCCCTGGACGCAATTGAATCCGCAGTCGTCAGTGTCTGCCAGAAACTGGCGACAGATATTATCCGCGACGCCGAGGGAGCCGACCATTTTGTGACAATTGATGTCTGTGGGCTTGAATCCCGAGACGACGCGTACCGGATGGCCAAAGAGATTGCAGACAGCCCACTGGTCAAGACGGCCATTGTCGGTGCAGATCCGAACTGGGG
>JAGQQE010000404.1 GCA_020426345.1 Planctomycetaceae bacterium | reverse complement strand
CCATCGTGTCCGAGAACGACGACATGTAGGAGTAGTGCCTGAAGAGCGTCTCCGGCGGCACAGTTTCTGTGATCTGTACCAGGGAACAATCCGGGCAGCGCACAAGCTCAAGCGGCCATCGTGATTCCGGCTGATTCAGCTGATCAACATCCAGTAGTGCGTTCGCAAGAGGTGTCGCCCCAAGCGAAAGTACCGGGATCAGGCTGCCTTGCCCACATGATCGGCATGAACACGAAGAGGCGGTTGGTTCTGCTGGAGAAAATAGTTGGTGTACCATGCGACTGTCCTGGTCAATCCTTCGTCCAGGGAAAACAACGGACTCCAACCAAGGACATTACGAGCCCTGCTTGCGTCCAGATATTGATGTTTGATTTCATTGAAAGCTTCGCCGAGCACGACAGGCTCAAGCGAACTGCCCATCGCCTTCAGTACCCGATTGACGAGATCCAGCACCGAAACCTGAATCTCGGTGGAAAGATTGAAGGCTTCGCCGGCGAGTTCCGGACGTAGCTCCATTTGCTCCGCCAGATGCATGTAGGCTGCTGCCCCGTCTTCGACGTAGAAATAATCCCGAACGAAACTACCATCGGAACGAATCACAGGTGCCTGGCCCCGCAGAACCGAGCGAATGGTCCCCGGGACAATGCGATTCCAGTTCAGGTCTCCGCCTCCGTAGAAGTTGCCGCATCGTGTGATGCACACGGGAAGCTGGTAACTGTGAGCGTAGGTTTGCGCCAGAAGATCACTGCACGACTTGCTAACGTCGTACGGATGCTGACCGTTCAAAGGAGTTTCTTCTGTGTACGGAAGCACTTTCGCTTCGCCATAGGCTTTATCGGAGGAAGCCATCACAACCTGTTTCACACGCGGGCTGCGACGGCAGGCCTCCAGCAATTTCCATGTGCCGCCGATGTTGGCTTCGAAAGTGGAGACAGGATTGCGATTTGCGATGCCGACAATGGTCTGAGCGGCAAGGTGAATGACCGTTTCGACTTCGTACTCACCAATCGCTCGCTCCAGGCACTCCTGATCGCAGATGTCCCCACGTACGGTGATCACGCGGTTGACGTCTCCGCTTCGGACCAATTCAGACTGTGGTGTCCAGTCCCGAATCAGACATACAACATCCGCATTCGCCTGCAGCAGGCGCTTGACGAGCCAGGCACCGACGAGTCCCGTCGCACCCGTCACGAAAACGCGGCGATCCTGCCAGAAGTTCTTGTCGAAGCCGGAATCCATTCCTGAGTCCATTCCTGATTGTTGGGGAGTGTGCTGCTGCAACAGTGTTGAGTTTCAATCGGAGAGACCTGTCTCAGCAGATCTCAGTACAAGCCACCCGTCATGCGACCCGGCGTTCAGGGACCACGCGCAGTCTGGGGCCCGGGGACTGATCCCAGGTTTTCCACGGAGCCTGATTCATTTCCCACATTTTCTGGAGGGACTGGCGATCTCTCAGGGTATCCATGCAATGCCAGAAACCATCGTGGCGAAATGCATTCAACTGACCATCAGCCGCCACGCGTTCAAGAGCGTCTGCTTCAAGACTGCAGGAATCGGAATCGAGGTAATCAAAGATGGCCGGCTCAAGCACCATGAACCCTCCATTGATCCACCCTTCGCCCGAAACAGGCTTTTCGGTGAATCGAGTCACCCTGGGACCATCAATCACTAATCCGCCAAACCGTGCCGGAGGCCGAACAGCAGACACAGTTGCGATTTTTCCCTGCTGCTTGTGGAAGGCAATGAGCTTTGGAATGTCGACATCGCTGACACCATCTCCATACGTCACCAGAAAAGGTTCGTCCTGAAGCCATGGCTTCAAACGTCGGATTCGCCCACCTGTATTCGTCATCAGACCGGTATCGATCATGTTGATCACCCAGTCCTCGTTATCAACCTTTTCACGTTGAACGGACCCATTGGCGAAGTCGATGCGCAGATTTCCACGAAGATTGTACTGATCAAGGAAATAGTTCTTGATGAAGTCACCCATATAACCGCAGGCGACGAAGAAGCTCTTCTGATCATGATGAGCAAAATGCTTCATAATGTGCCACAGGATAGGATGCCCACCGATTTCCACCATTGGCTTTGGACGGGTGGAAGTCTCTTCCTGCAGTCTGGTCCCCATTCCGCCAGCGAGAATTGCAACATGCATGTCTTTACCTCTGTGCGGGCTCCGCCCTTCACAACTCCTGAATCGCCAGCGTCACCGCGCGTGTTGTCGCTCGGACGGCATCCGGACGAACCTTAATCACTCCGGAAAAACGTCGCAATATGAATTGAAATCCGGTTTCGGACGGGATTCTCGTTCGGGATCGGAAATGAATCCGGAAGCTGCATTCTGCAGCAACTTTGGGTGCCGCCAGATATCAACTGAAACATCACCAGAGCACAGGCAGGCTGGACGACTGTCAACTGTCGTGTTTTGAGGTCTCTCGCTCGAGCCAGTCCCGTTCTTCAACAGGCTGCTATGCCGCCCGCGCGTCGCCGACTTCTGAAAAATGTCGACGAGAAAGCCTCGCAATTCGAGACCGATATGCCGTCCGTCTGTATTCACGGGAAAGGCGATCCCACAACGATCGATTTTTCCGCCCGGCTCCTATTGTACTGCCGCCCAGCTGCTGTGTCTGATCCCGGATTCCGGACGGCGTCACTGCCAACAGTCGAACCCCGGTTTCCCAGTGCATCTGAAGGGTTGTATCCACAGGTCGATCAAACGTGGAGGTTACATCCAATAGTTGAACTGCCGCTTCATTTGACACCCACTGCCCCGAGGTTCTCAACGGCGTAATGACCGGACGCACGATCTCGCAATGTGGAGTTCTGTGGATCAATGCCGAGGCCACGGGAAGCGGCCGAACTGGTAACTGCACGTAGGCCGCAACTGCAACTTCTCGGGCTGCCTGCACAGCCAGAGCGAGTTGATTTGGATCGATAGCAACATCATCTTCCAGAACCAGCGCCCCTTCGAGCCTTCGAGTAACAATTTGTTGCCACGCAGCACGATGGCTCAGGAAGCACCCGATTTCCCCGGCGCTCAATCGAAAAGGATAGGTTGGTTCACGAAGACCGGGACGATACACAGTTTGAACGAATTGATCGTTGAGCAGTTTACCATCCACGGCAGGCAAGACACTGCCGGCAAAGGGTAATAAAGGCAGCAGCGTCGCTGCATGCTCAAATCGGGCAGTTGCACGCTGGAGACTGATAATGAATGCTTCGGCAGCCATGGTTCAACCCTGTGTGGCAGGTCCTTTGCTCAGGCAGCGTTTCGAGTTTCTGCAGCACTGACTGCACCGCCCGACATCTGAAGTCCGGCGATGATTTCTGCCGCCCGCTTTGGGTAATTCAAATAGGTCAACGCTCGCTGCCGATTCATCTCAAGCCACGGCTCCCGAGACCGATACTCGGCTTCGTCAACTGAAACGACGGCATCCCGAAGTTCCTTCTCGGTTCGACAGATAACCAGCCCGCGAGGATCGAAGAAATGACAGATATCAGGTGCGCCCCAATACACAGGGATGGTGTGGCAAAGCAGGCAATCGATGAGTTTTTCCGTGAAATAACCGGGCGACTGCGAATTCTCAATGGCCACCGAAAACATAAACGGTGACAGCCCCTGCGACTTGTCATCGATTGGATGGTACTGACGACCGAACACGCTAAGGTCGCTCACGTGCGACTTTGCCCACTCGACAATCTGGTGCCGCAGTTTTTGTCCAACGGTGTAGGCCTTGCCGGAAGCAATGATTGAAATCCGACCGTTTTTTTCCGTCCGAGGCATATCGTGTGACGGCAAGTCCAGCGAATCTCCATGCGCGAGAAACAAGGCGTTTCTCAAGCCCGTCAACACACGAGTGCTGTGAGTCAGTACATGATCGAACCGTGGGGCAAACGCTGGCAGCAGCCGATAAAAGTTGGGTTTTATGCACTCCGGTTCTGCCAGCATCAGTGAGACACCACAACTCAAACCAGCCCGACTAACAGTTGCTGCTCGACTGCTTGCAGGCAGAAGAACGTGATCATTCGCAGAGAGGTCCGCAAGGCGACGTCCGATCGCGGGGGCACCCAGGGGCCAGTCGACCTGACTGAATTCGACTTCCGACAACCTGGTAAAATGCTTCTTTAATGCACCGTAGCGAAGGCAGGCAATGATCGGCGTACGATTTTGAGGCAACTCAGGCACAGTCACGAAGCCTCCAGTTTTCCCAGACAAAACGGTACTGAAACGTCGGTTCGTGCGTGCCTGCAAGACGGTCCAGGATTCGATCCATTCGTTCTTCGCATGCTTCATCTAAACGATGAAACTGCACCTGAATGTCATCAAACTTCGATTCCAGGCCACTGTCGAGAATTCGTTCGAGCAACTCGTACTCGCCGCCTTCGATGTTCACCTTCATCAAACTAACGTGGCCAATAGCGTGGTCGTGCATCCATTCAGCAATGTCGACAATCCGAATCGATTCGCTGTCGCCTTCCCCCTGAAAGATCGAACTGGCGTCCGCCGACAAACAAATCTGTTCGTCACGTGTTTTTGCACCCAAACCAAAATCGTAAACATGGATAGCCGTGTTCGATGCAAAACGATCGCGAATACCGCTGGCAAAGGATTTCACGGGCTCAAAAACATGCACCTGAGACCCGTATTGGCGATGAATCTGATCAGCCCAGTCTCCACGGTATCCACCCAGATCAAGAACGACCGACTGGGACGTCAACGGATATGACAAGCGCAACGTCCTGTCACCCTTGTCTGACTTCCAGCGCCGTATGACAAGGTCCCATTCTGTTGGGAAGAATCGTTTCTGCAGGCGACGGCGTACCTTCTGCAAGTACTTCATTGGAACAACTCGAAACAGTGCGGCGGCAAGTGCTGATGACAAACCGTCGCAGCCTAGCACGGTTGCTGAAATCTCAAAAGACCAACTTTGTGGCCGGTGCTGACGACTCCACCGCCGCTGTTGATTGCGGAAACACGATCCATACCGTCAGAATGCGACGACCTCATCAATTCCCGCCATCGGAGGACCCACGAATGTTTTCCATGCTGCCCCTCCTGCCCCTGATTCTGGCACCAAACACAACAGCGTCCGTTGAATCATCCATCGAGCTGCACAATTCTGAACGCCCTAACGTCGTGCTGATCATGACCGACAACCACGGAGCATGGACA
>JAGQQE010000403.1 GCA_020426345.1 Planctomycetaceae bacterium | reverse complement strand
CCCAGATGTCCAATTGGTTGGGATTCCACGGTGCGACGCCCGGCGCGTCAACCAATGCCGGAAACTTCACACCCAGTCCGAGAAATGCGTTGTCACTTTGTTTCATATTCCTGATGACCTCCATGTTGATTTGAATTTTGACTCCAATTTCATCACCCTCCTTATGCCACCGATAACGTCCTTTATCAAGCACAAAGTGAAACTTAAATTTCTGAGCAAAACCATCGGCAATCTGGCAGGTCTGTTGGCCGGTGTGATTGCTTGCTAGCTGGCAGGTTTGCCGCGACAGACATCAGGAATGCGTATGCGATGGTCCGATCACAAAGCGATCTTCCGACTTGGCGAGTTCGAGGAGACTCTCAGATTAATCGGAACCGCTGGCTTGCTGCCCATCGCTTCAATTCTTTGCCGAAGCTGACGCTGAGAGGATTACCAGAGCGATTCGGAGAATTCAGAAAATGGTCTCCGTTCAATCGCAATTCTTCTTGGTCATGCTCTTCAGAGTTCGCCGGGAGGCATCTGTTCCGCAACAACACTGATCACAGGGATACGTGATTCTCAACAGTCGATTTTTGATCAATGTCGGTGTTTATGTGCTTCGCACACAATTAGTGTACGGACATCATGAAAAAACTGCATCTCGTTCCGGAGTCATCATCAGTGCCTGTTAAATCCGACACGGCATTCCAGCGGCACCCATCAATTGCCATGCAACTGCTGATTGCCGTTAATGGTGTTTGCGCTGTGCTGCTATTTCTGTTTGTTGCCTATGACTATCAACAAGCCATGCGGCAGCGACTGAACGAAAAACAGATTGCATTGCAGGAGGAAGCCATGATCATGCTTTCGGCTGTTCGCAGTCATGAACACCACGGCGTCGAAAGCTTGCAGCGTTTTATTGACAGTGTCTGCCTTGGGATGGAGGATGCCCATTCGCTCGGTCATCACATCGTCGTGCGGAATGCCAGTAACGTTCTGCAGGCGCAAGCTCATCATCGGGCGAGTGATGAAATGCTGCGCTCTGTCGAATCCGCTGCGGAAAACGGGGGAAGCCGTGGTCAATTTAAGGATCAAGAGTTGATTGTTGGCGTTGCCCGGGACAACCAACTGTCCGTCTATGTATCGGAGTTCATTGATAACCTTCGTTCTGAAGTTGTCGGAAACAGTTTGCGCAGGCTCGGTGGTTCGCTTGTGCTGGGTGCGATAGCGGCCATCATCGTCAACATCGTGCTGCTGCGAGTTGTCGTGCGTCCACTGGAGCGATTGATTGCTGTCGTCAACGAAGTCGGTAGCGGACAGTTTGGGCAACAGGCCAATGGCTTCCGCAGTCGGGAACTGAGTTATCTGTCTCTGGCGATCAATCGCATGAGTCAGTCATTGGAAGACAGTGATCGTCAGCGAAGGACTCAGCTGGCGAAAGCTCGTCGGATTCAACGGAATCTGTTGCCTGAAAATCCGGATCTTGCGGGTGCAACATTCGCTGTGCATTACGAGCCGGCTGATGATGTCGCGGGAGATTTTTACGATGTGCGTTGCCTTGCGGATGGCAGCCGGGTCGTGTTACTTGCTGACGTGACAGGTCATGGAATTCCCGCTGCAATGAGTGCGACGCTTCTCAAAGCCCACTTTGCCGAAGCCTGTGAACGATTCACCGACATTCAGGAGATCGTTCGCCACGTCAACTCCCGATTTACTGATCTGACACTACCAGAGGATTTCGCGACGGCCGTCGTGCTTCGAATGATTCCGAAGTCGAGCACACTGCAAGTGGTCAATGCCGGACACGATGCTGTCTTGTATCGATCTCCGGATGGAGGTATTCGAGAATATCAGTCTTCCGGTCTGTTGCTGGGCGTGGATGCTGAAGCACACTGGTCCGTCTCAGAGATTGCCACGTCTTCACGTGATCGATTGCTGGTCTACACGGACGGCGTTTCCGAGACATTCGATGCAGAGAAGTCGATGTTCGGTCGCGACCGCGTTCTGGCTCTCTTTTCAGAGACGGCCGCTCTGTCACCAACTGCATCGCTCGAGACGCTAATGCAGTCGCTCGATAAATTTCGTGGCGACGGAATTCAACTCGACGACGTGACTGCGATTTTGATTGAGTTCTGAGATACCGTATTGCTCCGCTGCGACGCAATAACCGTGCTGAGCCAGCGGCAGATTCTGCCGAGTGGCCCCTGATTCAACGTCTGTAAAACCGGGATTCTCAACCAATGAACGTGTCGCAACAAAAGTTTCAGCCTCTGAGAGTTCCCCAACCACGATCGGAAGGCTGAAGAGTTTTTCGATTGTGCCGAGGATAAAGTCTCGGACGCATGAAACCGTAACGACGACAAGTTCGCTGAAGGTCTTGTCATGCTAGTGATTCGGTTGAGTCGATGACACGTTCTGGCCAAGCTGGAACTCGGCCCACGATGTTCACTTAGGAAGGGATGCCTTTCGTGAGTCATCGTTCTCGCTCGCAAACGACTGAATCAACCGTCGCGGTTCTGGATTCGCAACGCTTAATCTGCCTGTGTCTCAGCATGATGCTGTTTGCTTCCGGTTGTGCTGCGGGGCGGCACGGAATTGCGCAGACATACAAGCCTGCTGTCGCCTCAGAAGCGTTTCCGAATCGCGAGTTGTCAGCAAGTTCGGAGGCGGTGTCCCTGCCTACGTCAATTGGCACGGTCGGCGATGCGGTGAAGAATGATTCGAATTCTGATCGCCTCAATGGTCAGGTGTCGAACAAAATCATACCGGCCGGATTCGAAGTCCCTGAACCTCTTGCCATCCGGATGGCAGATTCCGCTGAAGGATCTGTGGAAGCTGAACAGTTTTCGGTGAACAACGAAACGACCGGCTGGTCGCTTGCTCAGTTGGAAGCAACCGCGTTGCAGCAAAACCCTGCGATTCTGCAGGCCTCGTCATCGGCACAGAAAGCCTACGGTTATCGCAATCAGGTCGGACTCAAACCCAATCCAGTGATTGGCTATCAGGGGCAGCAGTTGGCGGACGCTGGTACTGATCAGCACCTTGCCTTTGTTGAACAAGACATTGTCATGGGTGACAAGTTGCGGAAGAATCAGTCCGTATTGAATCAGGAAATTCAGTCGCAACTCTGGGAAGTCGAAACGCAGAGAATGCGGGTGCTCACCGATGTGCGCCAGCGATTCTATGAAGCTCTTGCAGCGCAACGACGAAAAGAGCTGGCCATTGGATTTGAGACCGTTGCGGAAAAAGGTGTCCGTTTCGCCGAAGCTCGTGTGCGAGCCAAAGAAGGCACTCGACCAGAAGTCCTGCAGGCGGAGATTCAACTGAAAGAAGTGCAATTGCAGCGACGAAACGCTGAAGCCGCATTTCGAGGTGCATGGAAGCAGCTAATGGCGGTGGCTGGTATGCCTGATTTGCTGCCGGGAACCCTTGACGGTCAATTGTCAGTCGCCACCGCTGATCGCGATTGGGACACAATTCAGAACCAGATTCTTTCATCCAGTCCTGAACTTCAGGGTGCCCGAGCTCGATTCGCAAGGGCTCGCGCAAATCTGGATCGTCAGCAGGCGCAGGCGATTCCCAACCTGTCTCTGATGCTCGGTGCCGGACAGGACAATGGGACCGGCAGCAGCTTTATTAATACTCAAGTTGGTTTGCCTGTACCAATTCACAACAAGAATCAGGGCAACATTGCAGCAGCTCACGCGGAGTTTTGCCGAGCGTCACATGACGTTCGCCGAACGGAAAATTCGATTCAATCACGACTTGCCCAAGCCCGCCGCGACTTCGAAGTATCGGCCGCGACGGTCGTGCAGTACGAGCAGGAAATTCTCCCGCGCGCTCAGGAAACACTGACGCTCGCTGAATCGGCCTATGAGGCAGGTGAGTTCGATTTCCTGCAGGTCCTGATTGTTCGCCGCACGTATTTTGAATCAAACCTGTCGTACGTCACCGCACAGGTTGACCTTGCTCGGTCAGCGGCAATGGTCGATGGATCAGTGCTTTCCGGTGGACTGGAATCGACTCGCGACACGGAATTCGACAGCGCACTTCGAGACCAGTCGTTGAGCGGGCAATAAACTCTACTTTGTCCAAACTCTCACCACGCAAAGTGAGACGAGGAAGATCTGCTCATCGTCGCTCGTGTTTGCCTGGAAGGCTTGGCAGGTTGAACCTGCCAAGCCCGACGGGGCTGCACAAACGGTTCATCTCCACCGAATCAGTGATGTCCGCCATGGCCACCGCCATGTCCGCCGTGATGCCCGCCATGGCCACCGTAGTGTCCGCCATGATTTCCACCATAATGCCCACTGTGACCGCCGTAGTGTCCACCATGACCGCCGTAATACCCACTGTTGCCGCCATAGTATCCGCTGTTACCACCATAGCGATTGTTTCCAAACCCGATGCTGATTCCGCCACCGTAACCGTATGACGGCTGGGCATATGCAGACTGGTACTGGGGAGCGTAGGAGTACGATGGTGCGTAGGAATATGCTGGGGCTGCGTATCCATAGCCGCCGCCGTATCCGCAGCTTTGAGCGTTGGCAGTCTGGGTCATGCCAAACATGGCCAATGCGGGTACTGCGACAGTGATCATCAAAATCCTGTTCATGATTCAACCTTTCAAACAACTCGAGGGAAACCTCTTGCGCGTCCTGCGGAATGGAAACACCATTCCTCTTCATGTAGAAGATCATATGCATGCGACGTGCCGTTAATCGGCAGATTCTGCCGGATGCCTGCTATTGGCTGTGACGAACGAGAATGAGGTGAGCAATTGGCAGTTTGGGAAGGAACGGGAATCCGACAGATGTGTCGTCAAATGCACAACAGGCGTATTCGAAGTGATATCGGCGGTGGAACACATTGAAGGCGTCGTTAGCGCTCGAACCAGACGGTTTCCTCAGGCGAAAACGTGGTTGTAGGGGCGATTCAGCATCGGCGAATTCACAGTGGCCCAAGTTTTGCTCTCACTTAACGATAGAAGTATCGCAAGTGAATGTTCTGAAATGGATTGCGGTGACTGGCTCATGTCGAACTATCAGACGATAAGAGTTGGGATTGCGGCGCACATTCGCGCATTCTAGGATTCAGTGCGATTGAAAGTTTTCGTCGGGGAGTTTTGCGAGATGTGGGCGAAGTTGATTGTTTCAGTGACATTGCTGCCGATGCTGGTTCACAGCGTCGTTGGATGTTGCTG
>JAGQQE010000402.1 GCA_020426345.1 Planctomycetaceae bacterium | reverse complement strand
TTTATGCCCAGCACGTATACACCTCGTTGCCACCAGATCAAACCGTGCTGGAATATCTGGAATACAATTCCCGCCCGGGCACCACCACGCAGGATTGCCTGGCGTGTGCTGGCTCATTGCTGTTCCGAGGTGGGCATACGAAGAAACCAATTCGTGTGCTGTCCGGTGGTGAACGCGCGCGACTTTGCATGGCGGGACTTTTACTCGGTACTTACAACATTCTGATCCTGGACGAACCCGGGAACCACCTGGATGTGGAAACGGTTGAATCACTTGCAGAAGCGTTGCTCGCCTACAAGGGCACCGTCATTTTTACGAGCCATGACCGTCACTTTGTGCGTCGCATCGCAACGAATGTTATCGAAGTACGCGACGGACGAGTCCGAAATTACTCCGGCGACTACGATGCCTATCTCTACTATGTGAACAAGGAGATTGATGAAGGCGAACGTGAACGAGCCGGAAATCGTATGGCTGGAGCGCCTGCTGCCAAAATCGGGAAGACGGAAAAGCCAGCCGCGGCAAAAGATCAGCATTCGATGCGCAAACAGTTGCGAAATCTGGAAAAAGCGATCGCAAAACTCGATGACCAGAAGAAGGCACTCAATGCCGAACTGTTGAACACTTCAGATGTGGATCGAGCGATGAACCTGCACAACCAAATTGAAGAACTGACACGTGAACTCGAAGAGTCTGAAGCGAAATGGTGCGAGTTGCAGGAGGAGCTTGGCGAATGGTGACGGCGAGTTATTCGCCCAGCATTTTGCTCGAAAGACGCCACAGCATTATGAATGGCCACAGTAGACCAACCACCCAGAACGCCGGCCGGAAAACAATTGCGAAACAGTGGGGGCAGTACCGGCGACGAATACCCACGAACAGCAGCAGGATGTCAGAAAACTTCAGCGGGACTCTCTTCAGCGGATCCCTGCAAAAATGACACTTGAATACGATTCGGGTGTTCAGATGCATATAATGTTGGCTGCGATTGGGCTTTAAGTCTGTGGCCATAGACAACTTTTTACCTTGGGGTTGGCCCCTTTTTGTCTATGGAACAGTTCTTCCTGCATTCTCTGGAGGAGTGCAGAAAGCCATTCAGGAAATGATTCAGGCCCAAATTCAACTGGTGTACAGTATCATGCTGCAGAAACGTATTCCAACAAAGTGATTTGTCCAGAAATCGTTGTCCTGTGGCAGTTCCCGGGGACGATCTGGTCACTTTGGGCAAAAACCGGCGATTCAGAAGAATCCGTTCGCATCCGAGATTTCTCACGCAAAGCACCCGATTGACGGGTTATGCCGCTTGCTGCACAAAGGAACCCTGTTCACAGGCACCCGTCGCGCGATCATGGTTCCAATGGGTTCGAACGAGCCAGCCACAGAGACCCGATGGCGGGTGGCATTGGAAGCATTGCCCACTGCAAAAGAAAACGGTTTCCGACGCGAGCCGAAAACCGTTCAGAATACCTGGGTTTCTATTGAAAGCGGTGGGACTTGAACCCACGACCTACGGATTAAAAGTCCGTTGCTCTACCAACTGAGCTACGCTTTCGTGCTGAAAATGTGTTTCCTGGTCCGTTTAACGGGCGCTGAATTTCACATTTCTTACAGCCTTGCGGCCATCAAATGACGCCGCGGTCCACCACCAACGGTGCGGAAGCGGAACTTTACGGGCGGTATCGGCACTTGGCAAACCAGAGAGCAAAAAAATGGGCCCCGAAGCGAGATTTCCCGCGATCAATTCATGTCAAGTCGGGGGACTCTCACGTTTCAGCTGAAATTCCTCTTTATGGCTCCTTTGGTACTCTTCGGCGCGGCTCAGTCAGTGCGTGGCAGGCGCCAGTCACGATCGAATGTGTATGCATCTCCTCCCGGGCTTTTAACCCTGCGGGAAGACTGGTTTTCATCGTCCGGCAGCAAAGGCCGAACAACCATCAGGCAGGAGGCCTCGATGACAGCTGTTGCTTGATCCTGACGAAGCCATCGCATCTCCTGATGCGACTCCTCTGGGAAAGACTGCCCAACTGAATTCAGCCTCACGTCAGTATGGTGCGTCGGCCTGCTCGCTACGGAATCCGATGCGTGGGCTGCAGATGGACTAATGCGTCCACCATGCATTTAGCGTTCATGTCAGGCATCCTGACGGGTTGTCACGTGTCATCGCTATCGATTGTCGAACATTTTACGGTGGCTGTATTCGAAAGCGGGATGCAGGTACATTCCGTCTCTGCTGCCATCTCCATCCGCTCAAGATCAGGATCGTGAAGTTCCATGTCAATCCATCCGGTCGATGCATTGATCGTATTCGTGTATGGAGTCATGGTTACGTGGCTGGGAATTCGCATTGGTCGGGGGAGTAAGACATCGTCAGATTATCTTTTGGGCGGTCGAAGTCTTCCCTGGTACGCCGTGCTGGGTTCTATTGTGGCAACTGAAACGAGTACGGCGACGTTTCTGAGTGTCCCGGGACTCACATTCGCTGACGGCGGAAATTTTTGTTATCTGCAACTTGCGATTGGCTACATCATTGGAAGACTGTTGATCGCCCGATTCATGCTGCCCATGTATTTTCGGGGCGAGCTGTTCACCGCATATGAAGTTCTGCACAAGCGGTTCGGGGGTGCGACCCGGCGGACCGCATCGTTGATTTTCCTGGTTACCCGGAACCTTGGTGATGGACTGCGTCTCTTTCTGACAGCGATCGTGTTGAACAAAGTTGCGGGCTTTAACCTCCCGACCTGCATCATCATCATTGGCATTGCGACAATCGCGTACACGTTTGCCGGAGGGATGAAAGCCGTCGTCTGGAACGACTGTATTCAGTTGGTCGTGTACGTCTGCGGTGGAGCGATCGCTTTATGGCTCATCATATCCCGAATGCCAGGCGGCTGGAGTGAGATCACCAGCTTCATGACACAGCACGACAAGTTTCAAATGTTCGATTTCCGGATGGATTTCAGCCGAACTTATACGTTTGCGGCCGGACTCGTTGGTGGAGCGATGCTCACTCTTGGCACTCACGGCACTGATCAGATGATGGTACAGCGATACCTCTGCACGTCAGGCCAGCGGGAGGCCGGGCGGGCTGTTATCATGAGCGGTGTTATCGTGTTTCTTCAATTCTCCCTGTTCCTTATGCTCGGGGGAGCGCTCGCCTGCTACTACAGTGCGAGGCCAGACTCGCCGGCCTTTTCGAGCAATGACGAGGTGCTTGCAACGTTCATCGTGCGTGAAATGCCAATCGGATTAGTTGGAGTGACTCTTGCTGCCGTGTTCTCTGCCGCGATGTCGACCTTAAGCAGCTCCCTGAATTCATCAGCCGGCGCGGTCGTGAATGACTTTCTGGCGACCTCATTAACTGATGCTCAGCAAGTGAGAGCAAGTCGCGGCCTGACAATTGGTTTTGGTGTGTTGCAGATGGCCATTGCAATTGTTGCGAGCCACTATTCAAGAAGTGTCATTAATGATGTGCTGGCAATTGCCGGTTTCTCTGCAGGTCTCCTTTTGGGGCTGTTCATTCTTGGAACGGCAACTAAACGAGTTGGTCAGACTTGTGCGATGGCGGGGTTACTTTCCGGAACACTTGCCTTGCTCATTCTGAAGTTCGGCCGGTCGATGCATCTTGAAGTACCCGTTGAACTGGCCTGGCCCTGGTATCCGGTTGTGGGGGCATTTGTCACCGTTCTTGCCGGGCTGATCTTCGAACAGATTCGCCGATTGTTCCTGCAAAACAAACCTGCGTAGGCAGCTTTCGGATATTGCCCCTGACGTCGCGCGACCTTGCAAGGTGTCAGGTGTTTCAGGAATTCGATCCTGCGGAGGCTGCATTCCGTACTCGGCGGATCGCGGCTGCAAGTCTGATACACCCAATGACAGGCTGACGAATGCAATGGACATCACTGATCTCATACCCACCGCTTCGAACGTCCTGAAGCATTGAATCTCTGTACTCAGAGTTCTCGACCAGCACGCTTCCCGACAGCGCGATGGAAATTCCCGATGGGGCATTCAACTGGGCGGCAACGCTGGCCACCAACTGTGCCAATTGTTTCGATGCGTCAGCGAGAATCCGCCGCGCCACGACATCTCCCTGATGCGCTGTTGCAAACACAATGGGAGCGAGGCTTGATATGACAGCCTTCGGCTGGGGGGCAGCATAGACCGCGGGGATCAATTGACGGATATCATCCACAGCCAGTTGAATGCGGATTGCTTCCAGCAACTCGGTTGCCGGGCCTCGCTGGTCGACGCAGGTCGTGATAGCGCGCAACGCTGCCTGACCAATGGCGAATGCACTGCCTTCATCGGAAAAGAGATATCCCCATCCACCGGATCGAATGATGTCTGCCGACGTTGGGATCTGTTGGGACTGAATGTCAAATGAATTTTTCAGGGCGAATGCGATGCTCCCCGTGCCGCAGATCAAAGCAATCTGGCTGCGCTGTATCCTTCCAGTCCACGTTGAGTCCTGCCAGCCGCACGAATCTTCAGTAGCAAACAGCAGCGGGAGAACGTCGTTGGTAATGGAGAAGTGGTCTGCAACGCCGGTTGAAACTATCCACTTCGACAGTTTTGATTGCTCTTCGACTCGATCTGCGCCTGCCATCCCCAGTACCGCAACGCTTACTGATTGCAATGGCATTGATGCCTGAGCAAACGCTTCAGAAATGCCATTTGACAGACTTTGAAGTGCTGTGGATTCCCCCACTGCGTTCATGTTAGAAGGGCCCGATGTTGCCCGGCCCAGAATTCGACCGGAATTCGTATCACCGAGCCAAACCGTTGTTTTGGTTCCTCCTCCATCGACAGAAAGAACGAGCGGTGAGAGCTGTCTGAATTTATTCACGACCGATATCCAGAATGACTTTCAGTGCGTCTTTCTGTTTCGCGCGATCAAAGGCAGCCATTGCATCTTCGATGGGGTATCGATCCGTAATCAAACATTTCACGTCGACTGAACCTGCTTCGAGCAGTTTGATTGCATCCGCAAAAGGGCCGCATCGGGAACCAACAATTCGAAGTTCATCAATCACTATTCCGGCCAGTTGAACAGAATGCTCTGCTGCGACAGTTGTCTTCAACACAACAACACCTGTGGGACTGACCAGGTTCAATGCTGCTGAGAGTCCCGATTCCGAACCGGTGCAATCCACGACATACTGCGTCCTCTGCAGTGTTCCGATTTGAT
>JAGQQE010000401.1 GCA_020426345.1 Planctomycetaceae bacterium | reverse complement strand
AAAAACCGGGGCAGGACGACTGGAAACTATCGTGCTTTAAGGTCTCCTGCTCGAGTCAGTCCCGTTTTTTAACAGGCTGTTCGATCACCGATCCAGTCGTTGGATTGCCTCGCGTAACTCCGCAATTGCCTGATGGTCTGGCTGCAGCGACTCAATCACAGCAACAGATGCTCGAGCCAACTCGTCCTGGCCGGCAGAAATGGCCTGCTGTGCCAGCAACAAGTGGGCGTCAATCAGCTGCTGATCACCAATCGACACTGTTGACTCGCTAACCACTTTCTGCAAGTGCCTGATCGCTGTCAAAGCGTCTCCTGCATCCGCTGAAATCTGAGCGAGATGAAAATGCGCTGTCAGTAGTTGCGGATCCAGATCCAAAGCCCTTGTCAAATCCTTCGTCGCCTGCTGCGAACGCCCCAGCATCAGTGATGCGATTCCCATATTGGCATAGGCCTGGGCATTATCACCGCCAATCTCAATCGCTCGTTTGTAGTGCACAATTGCCTCTTCCGGCTGTCCCTGAAATGCAAGACAGAGCCCCAGGTTGTATTGGGCTTCGTCATTCATGGGACTCAACTCAATGGCTCGCCGAAAATACCCCTCCGCTTCGTCAAGCCGCCTTTCAGAAAAGCTGACGTTTCCGAGGCTCACGTAGGCGAAAACGTAGTCCGGATCCAGCTCCAGCGCACGATGAAAAAGATTCGATGCTCGTATCACATCTCCGGTGGCAGCGTATTCGTAACCAAGCTTATTCAGCGACATGCTGCATTCAGCGACATCCACGGCGTGTGTAAAAAGCGTCATTGTATTTTTCCAGTACGCCGTTTGTCTCCACGCACACAACGTCATTGCCAGGACAAATCCAGCTGCAATCACCCGCACCGGCCAAAGCATCAAGTGGCTGCGCCGGCACACCGCGGCCCCTGACCAGGCGACGGCGAGCAATAACCCGATCATCGGAAAGTACATGTAACGATCGGCCATCCGCTGAGTACCAATTTGCACGAGACCAATCACCGGAACCAGCGTCCCAAGAAACCACAGCCATCCAACCAGCATCCATGGCGCCTTCTTTGCGGTTCGAATTACGCCCGCGGAGACCAATGCCAATATCAATCCGCCAACGATCGCCTGTAACCACAATCCTTCTGCAGGGTATGGATAGTAAACCGAAAGGTGCATCGGAACGATCGTCTTGATCAGATAAATCATGTAGCAGGAAATGGCGTTCAGAACCCGGACGGACACAGGGAAGCTTTCGAGGGAAGCAACTGCAGCTCCATCAGCCTGTGCAAAAAACGCCACACCACAAAAGATAACAGTGAGAATCAGATACCCTGATTTCTCTGCCCATCGTAATGAACGCCCGAGAGGCCAGACGTCCATCAACAACAACACACATGGCAAAGTCACTAACATCTGTTTCGATGCCAATGAAAGCGAGTAGGCAATCAGGCTCGCCAGGTGCCAATGTATTCGACGGGCTCCCACGAATTGCAAATGCAACTCAATGCTCAACAGACCAAAGAAAACGCTTAGCACATCCTTTCGCTCGGCAACCCACGCCACAGATTCAACATGCAGCGGGTGAATGGCGAAAACAATCGCAACAAATGCAGACGGATGAATCGCCCGGGTTGTTCGAAACAGTATCCGGAACAACAACAGCGACGAAGCCAGATGAAAAAGCAGGTTAGTCACCAGAAAGCCGCCTGCATTCAATCCATAAATTTCTGCATCCAGCATCAATGACCACCACGTCAGTGGATGCCAGTTCGCGGATCCCTGAACGCTTTCCCGACTGAACGCCCAAACAAGATTCGCCCAGGTCAGGCCTGAACGAACATGGGGATTCTCTGAGACGTACGTGCCATCATCAAAGTTTACGAACTGATGCGACCGAACCTGCCAGTACACAACTGCCGTCAACGCGATGATAATTCCGCAGTAGACGAAGCCGACGTGGCGACGGACCTGCAACGCATCGTCTTGCTTTCGAATCGGAGCAGGGGCACTCATTAGTCTGACTCTGTCTCCCTGAAATGCTTAGTCAAAAAGGCGTCGATTTCGCGAGCAGCCACCTGATGTGCGTAGATCCCGGGATGAGCATCTCGGCTGTTTACGGTCCACTCGGCGGTGGGATTCTTTTCCCATTCCGACTGAAACACCGGAAGTAGATCGAGGTGATCGACTCCGGAATCTTTCCAGTATTCTCCCACCAGGTCGTGGGCATTTTGAAATTCGTAATTGCCGAGGCAATGCACAAAAGGAAAAGTAACAACCAGGAGCCGACCACCTGAATCTTCCACGGCTTCCCGGATCCCATCGAGACGCCTTTGCTGACGCCTCCACTCTTCACTTTCAGCGGTGTATATGCCTGTGACTGACTGATAGTACTTCTGCAGTTTCGGATGCTGCCACATTACCCATCGAGAACGCAATGTATCCAGTAGATAACTGCTGCTGACGATAAGTCCTGGTCGTGCCTGGTAAACTCTGGCCAGTTCTTCCTGCCACGTGTCCATTAAATCCGAAACATCATTCAGACAATAGACGAGCACGACAACATCCGTTTGGTATCCGGATTGAGGCAGGAAACGGACAAGGTCCAGCTCTTTCTGCGTATCCCAACCACAATCTGCCAGGACATGAACTTCGTCCCCCGGGCGCATCTTTCGCAGAAGGTTGGCGAATCTTTGATCGACGTCGGTGATGCCCTGACCAGCTGTAAAGGAATCGCCCAGAAAACTCACTCTTCGCTGGCCAGGCGTTGTCTCAGGCAGGTAATGGACGGAATCTCGAAAGCCTGCCATGTTGCGGACAAAATGCCTGCTGAACCAGCGCGCCGAAACTTTCGACAATGAGAACGAATCCGTCGTATCAACAAAGAACCGGTAGTAAATCTCTCCCGAAAAGAGCACGATCGACGACAGGAACATGAAGACAACGAAGTTGCCAAGCAGCAAATTCCGGAAAGAAGCTGGCCTGATCTTCCCGCGACGGAAAGGCACCAGATCAGCAGCAATCCTTAGTAAAAGAAATGGAGCGACTGCCAGGATCAGGAGTGTTAGATTCTCTGCCAATTCTATTTCTCCTGATCCGATTCACGTTCCGCCTGCCTGGGCCGCTCGAGGTTTCCTGTCAACGGTTTTTCTCCCGGGAATGCAGACTTTATTTTCCGCCAATAGGGCAGAGCCTCATCCGTTCGACCAACTTCGCAAAGAGTATCAATCAGATTCATCACCACGGGCAGATAGTCCGGAAACCGGTGAACTGCCCTTTGTAACACTTCGACAGCCTGATCCGGTTCACCCTGTGTCCTCAGTGCTATGGCGAGGTTCATGTAAGCGGGAGGAAACTCCGGCTCCAGTTCAAGACATCGTTCGTAACAAACAATTGCATCGACGAATCGGTCCTGCTGCACGTAGAGGTTTGCCAAACGAAACTGCGAGATCCCGAGCGTTCGATCAATTCGCACACTCTCTTCAAGACACCTCGTCGCAACAGACAGGTCCCCCCGCCGTGATTCTACATCAGCCAGATTCAACCAGGCCTCAGCATCTATCGGGCGCAGACGGATTGCTCGCCGATAGTATTCAGAAGCCTTTTCCAAATCGTTGATTCTGTCGAACTCGAGAGCCACATTGTAGGAGGTAACCGACGCCATATGGTCAGCATTCACGATTGGAAGACCGGCAATAAGACCGGCCAACGCAACTGTCGAGAACGCCGCGAAAGTTTGAAGACGGCGCGGCGTTGACCCCACCGGACTCACTTCCGAATTCTGTTCCTGACCGTTGTTCCGAATCAGATGACGACTGATATCCGCAAGCCGCTGGATTCCAAGACCTGCCGGCAGAAACAAAAGAACAGCCAGCGGGTAGCGGTAACGGCCCATGACGTAAAATGCCAGGACACTAATCGCATACAACGCGACAGCAAAAGCAATGACCCTGATCGCCGAATTTCGTCGGCCCGCGAGCACACCAAAGACGGCGAGCGGAAAGAGCGTTCCAAAATGAAACACGTGCCGCGTCAGCCTCAATGGAGTCGACCATTCAGAATACGTCTGAAGATCTTCTGTGTCAGTGATCTCTTCGGCATTAGCGAGTAGCAGGAATTTCCGACCCATCAGCTTCAGCCAGGACACTGGATGTTCGCGGATAAACGTTAACGCCTTTCCAGTCCAGTAAGATGAAACCTGCGAAGGCGATAGCGTGTATCCAAGGGCATCTTCAGCAATTTCAGTCGCGTCGGTACGTTCGAACGCGGCGTTCCCACCACCCTGCCTGACTGGTTGATACATACCATTGGCGTCGGCATTATTCCCAATGAAGAAATTGGGGCCAAACTGCGAAGTTGTCAGATGAAACTGCCCACCGATGAATGCGTTTCGAAACGCAACCGGAAGCAGCACGATGCTTGCCCCGGTGGCCAGAAAGCCCAAAGGCCTGATGCTCCGGAGCACGAGATCCGCCCGGTTTCCTCTCTGGAAGAGCCATCGAAGGCAGACCCAAAGCACGACCGGAAGCAGCACTATTGCATTTTCGCGATTCAAAATCACCAGACCGAACGTCACCCCTAACAAGAGTGGTTTTGACCATTGTGACGGACCATTCTGTTTTATCGCGATCACCAACGCCCAAATCAGAGAGGCGAACAACAGCGTATCCAAAGATGATTTTTGCACGAGCATGTCAAAGAACAACGCAGGCGCATAGAACGTTGCGATAATGCCTGTGGCCATGCCAGCAGCTCGCCCGAATGAGCGTCTTGCTGCATCCGCAAGTATCACGCACGCAACCGCACCAGAGACAGCCTGGAACACCAGAACCGGCAGTCTTTCGAAACCCCAGAGCCAGTAAATACCGCCCAGCGTATAGGGATAAAGCGGCGACTGATAGAAAACGTCCTGCCCAAGTAAATCTCCGCCAGCGATCCGCTGCCCCCAATCGGAGTAACTTTTGGAATCGCCCATGAGCATTGGAAAAAAAGGGGCTTTTGATATCTGCCAGACCTGGACCAGCCGCAGCATCAGCGCAGTCAGGAAAAGAAGGGCCATGCCGGGCAGCATCGCTCTTTCTACGCCGAATCGCGTTGTTTCTTTTGATTGCTGCAAGACGTTATTCAGTTGCTTTATCAAAAATGCGGGGGACAGGAATACGAATCACGGTACTCCAGCAAGCGAGACA
>JAGQQE010000400.1 GCA_020426345.1 Planctomycetaceae bacterium | reverse complement strand
ACGGGAACGGGAACGGGAACGGGAACGGGAACAGGAACAGGAACAGGAACAGGAACAGGAACAGGAACGGGAACGGGAACGGGAACGGGAACGGGAACAGGAGAGTGTGGTTGCCAAACGAAATTTCTATCGCCTGCAGGAATGTTAGCAGTCGGCCCGGAGTTCGAGGCAAATCTGCTCTCCAGCGTTGTAAGACCTGATGGTAGAGTGGCCGAACCTGCCGAGGATGAATGGTCCGGGTTCGATGAGCTCTATAGGATTGCCGATGCGAGTGCGATGAAACTTTCACCGACCTCGGGACAAATACGCGCTCATGCGAAGCAGGATTTCGAGCTCTATGGTGGTTTTTTCGAGGATTCGTTTCCTGCAGGTCACGTCAATCCCTACGTACAAATTACGGGAGAGTTTGAATTCAAGACCAATGGTCCACCGCAAATTGATGTTGGCATTATGCTGAGTGGCAATGTGCTTGCGACGGGCTCTGTGAGTATCACTGGTTCCCTGACGGCGGCAGACTTAATTTTTTATCACGCTGATTGCAGCGCATCAGCCACAGCGCATGTTTCAGTAGCACATCCATTGCAGGGTTGCACAGGAGGCGATCAGGAGATAGATGAAGCGGCTGTGCTCTCAGGAAGCGTCAACACTGAGTCACTGACAAGTGGTTCGGTGAGCATCACGGCGGGTGGCTCCACTAAGACTGTCTCTAAAGAAAAAGGTGAGGGTGAGACGAACAATGGTGTGACTGTGGGAGTGATGAATCAGGTGACACTGTCGGATTCTGCCTTCACTGCGAGCGCGGGCCTGACGGACACAATGGTGATCAGTGGGTCAACTGATACATCGAGTGTTCGGATCCCCGTATCCATTGTAGTGACTACAACGGGTGCCGGTACGGCCAGTGATGCATTCTCGACTGGCTCGGCGACAGCTTTGGTTAACGTCGTCTGGAGTGGTGACGCATGGCCATGTGCGATGCCCGATCCCAGTGCCCTCACTGGCGGCCCATGAGGGACACACAGATCGAATCAAGGGGCCGTTTTTCTGGGCATCGGTCGTTGTCTCCGGGTCTTCGCTGGATACTCTGCGAACAAGAATGTTAGATGGTTTCTCTGATCGATGTTCCATTTTGGCCATTATCCACGACGATTACCGGATTCGACCACTTTGAGAACGATCAAAGCGAAACGCCCCTAAGTTTCTTTCAAGTAAGGCCTGGCAGGTGCAGGGGCTATCAGAAAGGATCAGTCCCACCATGAGTCGAATAGGACTGCTCCGAACAAGACTTGTCGTCAAGTTGGGGCAGCCTCTCAAGAGCTTAAGCAAATGCCGTTGCTGTCAATTTTGCGAGTCACAGGTGACATATGAGAAACTGCTTGACCCTCATCGTAATGTCTGCATTCGGAATCGCCCTTTTCCTGGCAGGATGCCTTTACGTTTCCGCTCAGTCTCGCCGAGAGACTGTCCCGACAACTCCAGCAATTGATACCTCGGACGTTTCTCCGGAACTGTACCAGGAACTTCTTTCTTACGAAGAAGAACGCAGAGAGGTAACCGATTTCCTGGTCGCCCCTGCCGAGTTGATTCAGCAAAGCCTGAATGGAAAGGAGGTACTCTGCTATGACCAGAACTAACCTCAGTCACAGGCTTGTGGCGAAATTACTTTGTGTGCTGTTAGTTTCGATTGCCAACTCATCATCAAATCTGTTCGGGTTTACGAACCAGGTGGATGGAGGTGAGGCGGATGGCTCTGGTATTGAAGCGGTCTATTGCTTCAATATCAACATTCGATCCATGGATCAGAATAATGTGATCTACGTAACGTACTTAGTCTCTGCAGATGAGTGGGCTACACATATAGACTGGGGTTTTGAATTCATCAATGGGATGTTTGCTCCATCGATTACCTCGACAATGATCCACAAGACTGCTGAGAAGATCGAGTTTCAATCACCATTCAATAACACACGTGCTGAGTTCCTGCTTGCAGAAGAGTCCTCGCGGAACCCGTACAACTCTCAACAGTATAATCTGACCGAGATCAGGCATTCTCTTCGCGAATCGCTTGCCTGGCGAATTCCAAAGCATATCGACCAACAGATTCTTGATATTCCGGACGACAGTTCTGATGTCATCCGCTCAAGTTACTCCGCAATTGGCCTCAAGAATACCGTGGAAATAAGTGCTGGAAATGGCAAAGTCGCACAGGTTCACCAGTCTTCGGTTCCGAGGTGGGAACGCATTCACAGCAATTTTCAAGAGTTCACTGTGGCTGGCCAGCGTCGTTTGGCGTCAAGTGAGTGTGTTATTTCACTTAATGAGCATCGGTTCACAAGATTCAACGATCCGATCTCTGCGATGTCGAATGATCGGAATCTTAGTGCCTCTGATGGAATTTGGCCGTTCCCGACGGGAGGGCGACACGTTAAGACTGAGTGGAAAGAACTGGATCAGATGCTTGTACCTGGAGAAATCAGGGTCACACTTGGTGATTCGGGCCACGGTATGTTGCTTCGAAATGCCCGTTTGGTGTCGTCTAAAGTGATTCCGAAATCTGAAGTCGAACGCAGAATCGGATTATTGCGTTCACGAACACCGGAATCACCAGTTGTGGCCAACTTTTCAAGGGACGTCGTACGCCGCCTTTGGATGACTTCTCCTCAACATTTGGATTCTGTGGCCCGTGCGTCGGTCGAATCACTGAAATCCCGAAATCGATCCCTTCTTGCCCAATCGCTGACACTCGGTGATCGCGTCGGTGGTTCCCAGTGCGAACTGCTCCTGGCGATTCCTTCAGACTCCACTAAGGACTTGTCTGAGGTTGGGAAGGCGTTGTCTGCCTATTTGGAGGCAATGGAAGAGTCCGCCGGGCCGGAGGGTCAAGTTGCAATGCTATTCAATATTCTTGAGATGGTGCGCGCCTGGAATCGCCGTGATCTGGAGCCACTTGTTGTTTCGCATATGAACCGCATTCTGAAGACTGAGCCAGCTCAGCGCCAAATTGAGATCCTCTTCTACGCTCGACCAGCAACCGAGGTCGACGACCTGCATGCGTCCCAGCTTATCAAGGCTTTATCTTGTGCTCTTTTGGACGACGATGTTCAGGAATCTGTGATTCGAGGTGCATTAGCCATCGCCTCGCTTGAACTTCAAAAGTCATGTAAAGGCATTCTGTCGGATTCTTCAACGTCGTCGATTTCGGATTTGAACCAACGACGACAAAGACGGACAGACCTGCTCACTGAGTACTTAGAATTGCTGGATCAACTTGAAGAATCAGATTCAGCCAGTCTGCAGTATTCAGCGACGCGTCTACGTGAATTGACTGCGATCCTGCGCGGTGGAGGAGAACTGGGGAGCACCAAATAAAATGTTTGATTTGCACAAGAAATTACTCCGCGGAATCTCCTGTCTAGCCCTTGTCTTTGCAATGACTGGCTCAGTATTTGGCTTCTCGGATATTGTTCCGGTCAAGCCCAAAGTTGTGGTTGGCGCCATCTGCCACACGTTGTCACCTGCCGATATGAAATCGCTGATTAGCGAGCTGGAGGCAGAATATAAGACTCCACTCAGTAATTTCGGGGCCGACTTACATCGCTGGCTGGAGAGGCGGTTCGACGATCGGCTCCGAATCCCTTATCCCAAAGGACTAGCGGTCGTTGAGACGGGAAAAGGACTAGATCTCTGGCATTGCGAGCAGATATTTACGGTCGAGGCTGCCGCCGAAGTTGTCGATGACTTTGTGTCGCAGTGGAAGACCGTCGAACCCATTGAACGTCCGAATTTCGAAGTGGAGACTGCCAATCCTTCGCCAAACGTCTGGACAGTATCGTTGGTCAATCTGACGTGGATTCCGAAGTTCATCAAGACGACTGACAAGGAGAAGGCTGAAACCAGACAGCATGTGAAGACCGAATGGACAGCGACGCGCCGCGTTTCGCAGAATTATTGTTTTCGTTTCACAAACGGCTGGCTCTGGAGTTCCCACAGCAAGCAATTGCTAGATGCTGATGTGAAGGATCTGACTCCTGCACCTGTGAAAAATACCAAGGAGGGCGAGAGAAGGTTGATCGCTCAGCTCTGGTTTCACCCAGACTCACTGTCTGTGCAGTCGCGCAACAGGTTTCTTGGCGTGTTCAAAGCGTTTGTCTCCACAAATTCGCAACAGCGGGACAGTGAAACGTCAGAATCAGCTCATTCGCGACAGGTGTTGAACACTTGCAGGATGGCCGCAGTAAGTGCGTTGCTGAACGATGTTGAGTCAATCGATATACAGGTTTCACGTTCAACGGAGCGTATCTGGCTCTCTGGGCAAATCATCGCAAAGAAAGACTCCGATTTGTCCTTGTATCTCGCATCAATGATTCCGGAACGAAGACATTCGATTCCCACATTCACAAATGAATCAGTAAGCGAATTCCGTTTGTGTGCCCGAATTCCTGGTGCAATGCTCGCCTTGTTCAAGCATGAGGACCACACCTCAGAAAACGCTGCGGTTGATGTCGTCGCAACCGGAAGCTTCAAGGCTGAATCACTTGAATCGCTGGCAGGCCATGTGACCGTGCAATGTGCTGATGCTTCCGGGGTGCTCTCTGCGTTGCTGGATGTCTTTCCCTCGCTTCGCGGGGCTGAACCTCGTCATCCCTTGCTTCGTAATGTCCCAGTGACAGTCTCCACCGACTTGAAATCTGATGATTCCTCGTTCAGAGTCTGCATCTCGGGACCGAAATCAACTGAGAGTGCTGTCACGAGTCTTGACGTACCATCGAAAAGCGAGCCTCGTGTGAAAAGTGAGGCATTCGTGGACTTCCAGATTGATGACAGCCTGTTTGATTCAATCGGCGAGCATGTACTGGTACCATCAACTGGCCAGAAAGAACCGTCAACCGAGCTGGAGAGCCAGAGTGATATCGCCGGTGACTGCCATGTTGGACGAGGTGGGATTTCTCTAAGCATTCATTGTACGAAGGCGGTTGCCAGACGCATTGTTGCGTCCGTACTCGTACAGGCACAGTAGAATGCGAATTCACAACAGAAGTGGGAAAAGGGTGCAACGTTGCAAGCTCTTGTCTCTCCGTAAGCTCTAATTGTCGCGAAAAGTCTATGCATCTGAACGCAGTCTCTTCGTAAGGCCCTGGCCTGCCTTGGTTGAAATGGTGCAGAAGAACTGAGAGTCTCTGAGGTGGTACAGGTTTCAGGGACAGGTCAT
>JAGQQE010000399.1 GCA_020426345.1 Planctomycetaceae bacterium | reverse complement strand
CCCTGCCTTGCTCAAACGAGACCGATGACGTGCAACAGACGCTCTGCTGCTGTCGTGACTTCAGTTTGATCGGCAGGCATGATACCGTCGTCAGGGAGAATTTCGCATAGCAGCAGTTAAGAATCGTTGTTTTCAGGATTTCAATACGACTTTTGTCAATGTGTCGAGGGGTTCGCCAAGGCTCCCTGCCGTTTTGAATTGAGTTCTTATGATACTGGTCAAACACATGTTTCCGTTTCGGCATTCGGTATGTCTCGGCCTCGTCCTCTGTTTCCACCTCAGCCTGGCTGGTGCGTTGAATGGAGCGGAACCTTTTGAAGCTTTTCTGGAGAAGCACTGCATCCGGTGTCATGGCCCGATGCAGGAGAAAGGGGACATTCGGATCGATCAGTTGTCTCGGGACTTCAAGGCTGGGTTGGACTCGCACCATTGGGCGGAGGCACTTGATAAGGTCAACAGTGGTGAGATGCCGCCGCAGGATGAACCTCAACCGACTCAGGACGAGATCGCAGAGTTTGTGACGAGTCTCGATTCGCGGCTGAAGGAGGGGCGAGCGGCGCGGATGGCGGCGCGACCCGCAGTGACGCATTACCGCCTGAGCCGTAACGAGTATCAGAACACGGTCTACGATCTCCTCGGCGTACGCTACGATCCCACAAAACCGGGAGAATTGAACGAAGATACGCTCTGGCACGGATACGAGCGAATTGGATCCCAGCTTTCGCTCTCACCTTCGCATGTGGATCGCTTTTATCGGGCTGCGGACATCGTGCTTGACCGTGCCTTTCCCGCTACTGCCAGCGAGGCCCGCAAAATCCATCAGTCAGCTGCCCAGTTGCGTTATGGCGGTGGAGAGAAGCAGCAGTTGATCCTCGACCGGTTTGGCATCAAGCGACCGCTGCGCTATCTTCTGTTTCCGGGTCGGGTCCAGCCTGCGCTCGCATCCCACTGGTTTGGCCGGACGGGGCCGGAACATAGCGGCCTTTATAAACTGCGTTTTCAGGCGAGCGGCATTCGCCCTTTGGAAGGTCAGCCGGCTCACCTGAGCATTGGCAAACAAACAAGTGAGGAACCTGTCGATGGCCTCCTTGAGTTCGACATTACCGCACCTGAAGACGATCCGCAGGTGTATGAGGTCGATGTCTTTCTGGAGATGCCTGCTGCGTTGCATTTCTGTGTCGTTGCCACCGATGGTGTTGATCGACGCGGGGGTGCTGCCTTCCGCAACGCCCTCGCCAGTTCTCACTATCTGTTCACCCACAGTAGCGAAACATTGCTGCTCAATCCCAACGCTCCACAGATGTTTGACGGTGAAGGGAACGGCCTCTTCTCGACCGTGCTCCTCGATTGGGTCGAATGGGAAGGGCCACTGGTCACCGAGGCCGAAAGGTCTCGAACCGCAGGAGTCTTACCGCCAGAAGACGCAACTCCGGAGATCGTCGCAGAACACTTGCAACGCTTTGCCGAGCGCGCGTGGAGACGGCCCGTCACGATGGATGAACTGGAGAATTACCTGCAGTCTTACCGAGAAGAACGTGAGGCTGGTGAACCCATGACTTATGCGTATCGAATCGCGCTGCAGGGTGTATTGACCTCCAGAAACTTCATCTATCTCGTGGAAGGAGATCCAGTGACGCGGGAACGACTCAACGACTGGGAACTCGCTTCGCGGCTTTCCTATTTCCTGTGGAGTTCCATGCCCGACGACGAGCTCTTCAGCACGGTTGCAAATGGCAACTTCAACGGCGAGGGCTTGAAGAACGAAGTCAATCGCATGCTCAACGATCACAAGCTCAACCGGTTCATTGACGATTTCTCGCGACAATGGCTGCAACTGCATCGCGTCGGCATGTTCCCGCCCGACAAGAAACTTTATCCCAGCTACGATGATTGGCTGGAAACGAGCATGCGGGCCGAACCGGTCGAATATTTCCGGGAGATGCTCACGAAGAATCTGCCGATTGAAAGTCTCCTCGATTCCGACTGGACGATGGCGAATGCGCGGCTGTGTGATTTCTATGGACTTCCTGAACCGCAACGGGATGGGTTCCAGCGGGTCTCGCTGAAGCCCGAAGATCATCGTGGCGGACTGTTGACGATGGGTGCGGTACTGGGATTGACGTCGGACGGCACGCGTCACCGCCCGGTGCATCGCGGGGTTTGGGTCAGCGAAGCCATCTTCAATAAGACTCCGCCGCCACCTCCTGCCAATGTGGATCCGATCGAGCCCATTCCCCCTATGGGAACCAAGGTCACAATCCGCCAGCGAATTGAATCTCACGCCAAAGTGACAAGTTGCGCTGCCTGCCATCGCAACATCGATCCTCTGGGACTCGCATTCGATCAGTACGATGCCATCGGCCAGTGGCGAACACGCGAGCATGTACCAACAGGTGTCGGCGAAGATCCTCTCGTGGATGCCTCGGGCGCGATGCCCGACGGCCGTGCGTTTTCCGATTCCGTCGAGTTCAAACAACTGCTGATTGAGGACTCCGAGCAGGTGGCGAGAGCTTTCATTGAACACCTCTGCACATATGCCCTGCGGCGGGTCCTGACCATCGACGATCAAGATGGCGTACAAGCGATCGTGGACGAAGCTCGTCAGCATGATTACCAAGTCAAGGACATCGTACGCGCGGTCGCGTTGTCGGAGTTGATTCGAAAGCGATGAATGTTGCACACTCAGCGTAGATTGACCGCCTGGCCAACGGCCAGGTTTCACCGTAGCCTGGGGCAACGCCCCAGGAACCTGATTTGAGAATCCCCTTTGGCCAAAGGCCATATGCACCATCATCTGGACGTCAAACACGAGGAAAGGGTTAAGCGATGCCTCAATCGCTCACTCAACTTTATGCACACCTAATTTTCGGCACCAAAAATCGGCAACCCTTCATAGATGACGAGATTCGCCCGCGAGTCCATGCTTATCTGGCATCTATGATCCGAGAATTGGATTCTCCATATGTTGTCGTTGGCGGAGTTGCGGATCACGTTCACATTTTATTTGACATGGGTAAGCTGCACACACCTGTGAAATTCGTAGAGCAGGTAAAACGGGAATCATCTAAATTCGTGAAGACAATTAGTGTGAAGTATAAGGAGTTTTTCTGGCAACGCGGCTATGGAATGTTCTCTGTCAGTCCGACTCATAAGAGCGACGTGGAAACCTATATTCGCAATCAGGAAAAACACCATCGAACAAAGTCGTTCCAGGACGAGTTCCGAGCGTTCCTGAATCGTTATGGGATCGCATTCAATGAGCAGTACGTCTGGGATTGAGATTGCGATGAACATGGCCTTCAGCCAAGCCACCCCAATGCCTCTCATGCCTGGGGCGTTGCCCCAGGCTACGGTGAGCTATGGCCTTCGGCCAAAAAGAATGTGAACGGGAGGAGTTTGATGCAATCGACAATCAAGCCGCAAAAACGCACGCCAAGGTCGGCGGCTTTATCCGTTACCTGTTGAGTAAAAAAAGACAACCACAAGGCACAAAGAATTAGGAACCAAATCACAATGAATTACCTCACCCAATCCTGGCTGATCGATCGTCGGCATGCTTTGCGTGCGATGGGGACTTGTATTTCGCTGCCATTTCTGGAATGTATGATTCCGCTCAATGCGGCGGAGCAGGTGACAGAGGCGCCGCGGCGGAGTGCGTTCATCTATCTGGCGAATGGTGTCCATTCACTCAATTATCAAATCACCACTCCCGGTAAGGATTATGAGTTCTCGCGGTCACTAAAACCGCTGGAGAAGCATCGCGATGTCATCACTCCGATCAGCGGCCTGCATCATCCGGGGGCCATCAGTCATCATCACAATTGCATCTCCGTCTGGTTAACGGGAGGCAAGCTTGGCCCTTCGGATCGCAATACCATTTCCGTCGATCAGAAGATGGCGGAAGTCACCGCGCAGCATACTCGCTATCCCTCCATGGAGATTGCGCTCACACAGGGATCGCTCGCCTGGACGGCAGATGGGGTGCAACTCCCTGCTCTGCGTCGCTGCCGGGAAATCTTCGCTTCGCTGTTCGAAGAGCCGAAAGGGGGAACCGCAGCTCAGCGCAGGGCGTTGCGGAGGAAAGCCAGTGTCCTGGACGACAACCTTGAGGAAGTGCGTCGTCTGGAGCAAAGGATGGGGGCTGCCGATAAAGGCAGGCTCAACCAGTACCTGACTTCCGTGCGAGAAGCCGAGATCCGCACGCGACGAGCCGATGCCTGGCTGGACACCCCCTTGCCAGACATCTCCGAAGCCGATCAGAAACGGACGAATCGTGACATTCCTCAGACTCAGGCGGGCGACTACTTCCGTACGGTTTACGATTTGATTCTGCTCGCCTTTCAAACCGATGTCACGCGCGTGGCCACCTTCAGTCTGGGGGGTGAAGGAGATGCTTTCGCCATTCCGGAAATCGGCATCACCGAATCGCGACATCAACTCAGCCACCACGGCGGAGATGAAGGCTATATGGAGAAACTTACCAATTACGACACCTTCGCCATCGAACAGTTCAGCTACTTTCTCACGCGGCTAACCGAAACGAAAGACTTCAACGGTCAGCCATTACTCGGTTCGACGATGGCTTTGTTCGGCAGCGGCATGTCATACGGACATAGTCACGGCAATGCCAACCTTCCACTCGTGCTTGCAGGCGGTTCGGATTTGGGATTGAAGCACGGCAGCCATCTCGATTTCAATCAGGGACACTTTGACGGCTACCAACTCGACAAACCCGGAACTCACTACGGACTCTGCAGTCGCCCTGCGAATCCAGACGCCCACATGAGCAACCTGTTGCTCCTCATGGCTCAGCGAATGGGAGTGGAAACAGAGACGTTTGGAGACAGCAATTCTGTGGTGGACCTGTAATTCTGGTTTCCTGGTTTACGAGTTCATTATTGACTGCAGCCTGTGTTGATTTGCCTGTCTCTTGCACCGAATGGTTCGTGACAGGCCTGTGCTTGAAGACGATACGTAGAAGCCATTTCAAAACCCTTGATGTAAAACTTTCAACTTCGAATTGTCAGTGTTTCAAGGGGTTTGAAATTGCGCCTCTTTAGTTTTGAAATAGGTTCTAGTGGAAGATTCTTAACCGATGTTGGAAACGATCCTGTTAATCGGAACGATCATGATCGCCGCTGGCGATGGGAGTGCTCCCGTTGCGCAGTGGGAGTTTGGTGCCGAGGAAACGACTCCGCTCAACGTCCATGGCAATGTGCAACGTGATCAAGCGGGG
>JAGQQE010000003.1 GCA_020426345.1 Planctomycetaceae bacterium | reverse complement strand
GAGACCTTAAAATAGGGTGGTTTCCAGTCGTCCTGCGTGCCGTCCCGGTTTTTCAACGGACAGCTAAGCTAAGCGGCAGTCGCCGGAACGGCCTTCAGAATCCCGCACGATTCAGTCTTCGGTGGTCCGCAGCTTTTCGAACAACCATGCTCTGGCGAACGTCCACCAGCGAGAAGCGGTGGCACGCGAAATATTCAGAGCCAGCGCGACTTCCTGTTCGTTCAGTCCGGCAAAATAGCGTAGTCGGACCAGTTCGGCTTTGTTCGGATCGCTGGATTCCAATTCCTGAAGCGCTTCGTTCAAGGCGATTAAATCAACATCATCGGCGGCTGTTGGCTGAGCGACATCAACGTCGGACAGCTGCACCTGCATTCGATCACCGCCATGCTGAAGTTGCTTCTTTTTGCGGGCCTCGTCAACCAGAATTCTTTGCATGGCGATGGCCGCCGCCCCGAAAAAGTGACGACGATTTTGCCATGTCGCCGCAGTACCATCAGCCACATCATTGGTGCCCACCAGCCGCAGAAACGCTTCGTGAACCAATGCCGTCGGCTGCAACGTATGGCCGGGCTTTTCGTTCTGCATCCGACTGGACGCCATGCGTCGCAGTTCGTGATAGACCAGCGGCAGTAGATCCGCAGTGGTGGCTCGGCCTGATTCAATCGCACTCAGAATGTACGTCACGTCTTCCATCAATGAAGCTGCTTTCGCTAACGCATTCGACTCAACTGATGATGTCCCTTGATTTGTCGTTGCAGCATGTGGGCGAAGCATACGAAAGCCGAATCGTTAGTGAGAGACTTCTCACTATCTTCTTTCGGCAATTGATCCCTCGCGGTCCCGTCGGATTCCTTTCTTCAACGGGTCGTTAGGTTAGTTTCTAATGGGGCTGGACAAGACAGAGTCAGAAAAAGAAGGAGCGTTCTACGTTTTGTGTCGTTCTGCCCTGGCTCGTACACTCAGCGAGGATTCAGGGCTTAGCATCCTGTTGAAAACGGGACTGGCTCGAGCAGGAGATCTTAAAGCACGAAGGTTTCCAGTCGTCCTGCGCGCCTGTCCGGGCTTTTCATCGGACAGCTGGCATTGCGGCCGCCTTTTTTCTCCAGCGAGTATCACTGAATGGCGCGCGGCGGGCACGGCTGCGGGCAACGTCCCATGCCGACGATTCCGGCCGAACAGCGATCGCCGATCCCGGCTGGCCTGGATCAGGCCTCAGGCGGCACTGCCGGCTTGAATACGAGGTCCACAGTTTGTCCTCAAGATTGCAACGCCAGTCGAGTCCGCTCACGTCAATGACGGCTGGAACTCCTTTCACAACTCGCCTTCGGTCGATTGATCGAGCAGATCAATCTGTATGGATCATCTGCGGAAGGGATCAATTTGAACCGGTTGAGCCCTCGATTCCGGCCGGATCCTGTCAGCCCGGTGGTTGTGAGTAAAACCCTGTGAACGGGGGTGGCGGTGGGGGCGTATCAGGAATTTTCCGGCCGTTCACCCCATCCCATTGTGTCTTCGTGGGTTGGTTCGAAAGTCCGCTCTTTCCGAAACAATTTTTAGTTTTATTCCGCCGCCACACGGCGAAGGATTGCTCATACCGGTTCTTCAGCGTAGCATCGAATTCGTTAGTTAAGCTGATTTAACCAATTCGCGCGGTGCGTCCTGTATTCATTCTCCCTGAGCGTCCTTAAGTGAATACCAACCAAGTGGAACTTTCACTGGTGATTCCGGTCTACAATGGAAGCCAGACCATTTGCGCCGTCGTCGATTCCATTCACGAAGTCTTCGCATCGCTCGCCCGTCGCAGCCCTCCAGAGCTTGAAGTGGTTCTGGTCAACGATGGTTCCGCCGACGACAGCGATTTGGTTTGCACCCAGTTGGTGAACCGTTTCAACGGGACGGTCGTCTTCGTCAACCTGGCACGTAATTTTGGAGAACACAGTGCCGTGCTGGCGGGCCTCGCAGAAGCACGAGGCCGTTACGTGGGAGTGCTGGATGATGACGGCCAGAATCCTCCGGCAGAACTGTTGCGGATGTGGGAACATCTCCAGGCCAGCGACCTGGATGTGGTCTACGGGCTCTATCGCGAGAAGAAGCATCACTGGTTCCGGAACCTTGGCAGCCGCTTTAATGACCGTATGGCCACATTGATGCTCAGGAAGCCGGCTGACATTTATCTCAGCAGTTTCAAAGTGATGAGCCGGTTTGTGGTAGATCAGATCATCCAGTACCGAGGGCCTTACCCCTATGTTGACGGTCTGATTTTCCGAACGACACGGCGCATCGGGCAAATTGAAGTCCAGCACGAAGAACGGCAGGCGGGTGCGTCGGGTTATAACCTGCGTCGACTTGTCAGACTCTGGCTCAATATGTTCCTTGGTTTTTCTGTCACCCCGCTTCGCATTTCCGTCATCCTTGGATTGCTGACATCTGCGTTGAGCGTCCTGCTGATGGCGGGCATCGTGATTGATAAACTCTGGCTCAACCCGTCTGTTCCTGTCGGTATACCGACCATTCTGGCGCTGATCACGATGTTCAGCGGGATCCAGTTGGTCGTTCTGGGAATGATTGGTGAATATGTCGGCCGACTGTTCATGGACCAGAACGGGATGCCACAATCGATTGTACGCAGCGTGATCCGATCACCGGCGGCAACATCCTGCGAGAGTGCATGCTGTTCATCAATGCAAACGAGGCCCGAATCGGTCATCGTCGCTCATGATCGGCATAAAGAATCAGATGACATCACTTTGGAACTTCATGCAGGCTCTGCTGGAGTTTCCGAGTGATCCCTTCGTGCACGGACAATGCTCAGCCTCGATCATCCGAAGCGATTCAGAAAGTGCTTCGTGGAAAACGCATTCTGGTAACCGGCGGCCTGGGGTTCATCGGCAGTAACCTTGCGATTGAACTTGTTCGATGCGGGGCCAGGGTCACCATTGTGGATTTACCAAACGGTTCTTTCGGAGCGAACGAATTTAATATCGAAACTGTCCGCGGTGATATTCAACTGCTGGATTTTGATATTCGTGACAGCGAAAGACTTGCTCAGGCAGCACAAGGCTGCGACCTGATTTTCTGTCTGGCGGGGCAGGTCAGTCACGCCGAAAGTATGCGACAGCCTCTGCTGGATCTGGACCTGAACTGTCGGGCGCAGCTGGCAATTCTGGAAGCCTGCCGACTGCAGAACCCGACAGCACGCATTGTTTTCACCAGTACTCGTCAAATCTACGGTCGACCAGAAACTCTGCCAGTCAACGAAAAACATCCCATCCGGCCCGTGGATGTGAATGGGATCAGCAAACTAGCGGCTGAACAATTCTACTGGCTTTATTATCGCCTGTACGGGATTCGTTCCACGTGTCTGCGGCTGACGAATACCTACGGCCCGAGAATGGATCTTCGTGACGCATCTAAAGGCTTCGTCGGAGTATTTCTCGCCAGGGCACTCCGGGGACAGTCCATTTGCATTTTCGGTGACGGTCAGCAAAGGAGAGACTTCAATCATGTGGATGATGTCGTTGATGCGCTGATTGTCAGCGGACTAAGCGAACATACGGGTGGCCGGATTTACAATCTTTCACATCCTCAGCCATACAGCCTGCTGCAGGTAACCGAGATTCTGTCGCGGCTATTGCCTGTGCCATTTGAATGCGTTCCTTTCCCTCCTGAACGCAAGGCGATCGATGTGGGCGATTACTTTGGCTGCTCAAGGCTGTTTCAGGATGTCACTGGCTGGCAGCCCCGAATTGATTTGCCGTCAGGACTTGCTTCAACAGTCGAATTTTTTCAGCAGCATCGACACAGGTATCTGGACGACGGGTGAAACGATGTGCCGTCATCCAGTATTTCCGTTGTCGAAGAATCTGACTCTTCAGAATCAGATTCGGAGAAATCTCACTGTCTGAAAGATCTGAATGAACCCAATGAATGGTGAACGTGCAAATCACTCGTCCGAACGGAGCTCACACGGTTCATCGTCCGCACGAAGTCAGCCTCCGCAGCAATCGCATGCCGGATCTGATCCGGTGCGTGCATTTGATTACCTGCGGGGCCATGCGAGAATGGAGCCGGAAATCTCAATGGCGATTGATCGCGTGATTCGTTCGGGCAAATTGATTCTTGGCCCGGAAGGCGAAGCATTCGAGAGAGAGTTCGCAGCATTTACTGGAAGCGAATTCGGAGTGGCCGTTGGTTCGGGAACCGATGCGCTGATTCTGGCGATGATGGCGGTTGGCGTAGAACCAGGTGACGAAGTAATCACTGTCGCAAATACGGCGGTACCGACTGCATCTGCGATTCGAGCGGTTGGGGCAGTGCCGCGTTTTGTTGACATTGATGCAGAGACTTTGTTGATGGATGTCAGTCAGCTGCCGAGCTGCATCACAGCAAAAACGCGGTGCGTGATTCCGGTTCATTTGCATGGGTTTCCCATGGATATGTCTTCGCTGACGGCTATCGCGAATGATCATGGCCTGAAAATTATCGAAGACTGTGCTCATGCACACGGAGCGGCCCGCGACGGTCGACACGCCGGCTGCGATGGTGACATCGGATGTTTTTCTTTCTACCCCACCAAGAACCTGGGCGCATATGGCGATGGTGGCATCTGCATCACCAGCGATCAGTTGCTGGCTGAGCGACTAAGGTCTTTGCGAATGTACGGTTTTCGCCGCGGACAGCCGGTCGCACACACGGATGGTCGCAATAGTCGCCTGGACGAAATTCAGGCCGCCATTCTGCGGGTCAAACTGCGACATCTGGAACATGCTGTCAGCAAACGACAGAAGAATGCACTGCAATACCGACGTCTGTTATCGCAGTGGCCGGAAATACTTCCACCAGCATCGAAAGCGGGAATTGCAGTTGCCTGGCATCAGTTTGTGGTTCGACTGGACGATCGCGATGCGATGGTGGCGGCCTTCGAGAAAAACGAAATCGGATACGGAATTCATTACGCCCAGCCTTTGCACACAATGCCGGCGTTCCAACGAAACGATGGACCAGTATCGCTTCCAGTGACCGAAGAAATGGCAAACCGAATTCTTTCACTTCCCATGTTTCCGGAACTTCGCTCTGATGAAATTCAAAGAGTCTGTCAGGAAATCACGCGCGTTCTCTGCGCAACTTCTGCCACCAAAGGCGCGATGCAATGAACCCGGATGAGTATCGGGTGATGGCGGAGGTGGAGCAGCGCCACTGGTGGTATCAGGGGGCACGCGAGCTTTGTGAGATTCTGCTGCAGTCGCCCCGATTTCAACTCCCCGAACGGCCGGCCGTTCTTGATGCCGGATGTGGCACCGGGCAGAATCTGGTAATGCTGAATGAACTGCTGAGTCCAGGGTATCTGGCGGGATTTGATATTGCTGAGGACGCCGTGACGAAAGCAGCACAGCGGGTTCCAGAGGCCGATGTTTATCGCAGCGATCTTTGCAGTCCCGGAACTCACCGCGAGACATTCGATTTGCTGTTTTCGTCTGACGTCCTCTACACCACGGGCATTGCTGCCGCGATGCCTGGACTGCGGATGCTGGTCGGTCAATTGTGTTCCGGGGGATTGTTTCTGCTGCATCTGCCCGCATTCAACTGGTTGTACAGCCGCCATGATATGGCAGTGCATACCGTGCAGCGTTTTCGCAAATCTGAAGTGCGAAGTTTGCTTGAAGACCTGGGGCTGCATTGTGAACTGCTGACGTACCGAATGTGCCTGCTGTTTCCGCTCGTTGTGCTTCAACGCCTGCCATTCATTGTGGGGCGCAGGCGGATGATGGAGAGAACGAGGGGCGGAGCGGGGACGCATCAAAACGTCACATCAGATCTTGCCATGCCTTCAAAATGGTTGAATTCCCTGCTGCATTCTGTCGTGCGACTGGAAAACCGCCTGATTAGACTCGGAATGCCCATGCCCGCCGGAAGTTCGTTAATTGCGATCGGGAGAAAGCCATGACTAGCGAGACTGAGTCTGTGCGGGCCGGGCTCGCTCGGACGTATTACCGGGGCGAGGTGAACGATACGGGTGAACGCCGAACGGCACTTGGGATTCTGCTGTTCGCGATCATCAGCGGCTGCGTTTTGATGATCCCCACGCTGACTGCTGGTCCACTGGTGCTGGACGAATACGGAACCTTCTGGATTATGGGGCACGATAATCCGTTGACCATGTGGCAGCGAAGTCTGGACTACGAAAACATTCCGCCACTGTCACCCGCGCTGCGAAGTGTTTCCTGTTATCTTCTTGGCCAGAATGAAGTGGCGTTCCGCCTTCCATCTGTTCTCTGGTACCTGGCCAGCATTCCCGCGGCCTGGTGGCTGGGCCGCCAACTTCTTGGGGTCGTCCCCGGATCCCTTTGTGCGCTGATCACTGCGTGGCACCCTCTGGCGATTGGCGAAGTACGAATCGCTCGTTGCTATAGTTTATCGTACTTCCTTGCTGGTCTGATGTTTGCCGTAACGGTTGCCTGGACACTTCGGCCCGAGTGCAAACGATTTGCACTGCTCTGGGTGACCTGTGCGGTAGGATTGGTTTGGTCGCACTACCTGAATGCCGGCGTCGTGATCCTTTCGCTGGCAATTCTGATCTGGGAACTGCGAGTTGAGTCCTGGACATCGCGTGGTCTGTTGTTGGCCGTTTCAGCCATTTTTACAGCATCACTGGTTCCACTTTGGAGGCCACTTTTGCGAATGTCCATCTGGGGTGAATCGTTTTCTTATCAGGATGATTCACCAATCCTGGAAATCATCAGCTCGTTTTGGTGGGCCGGTTTGCCTGCAGGTCTGCTTACCGGATGGCTGTTTAATAAACTCCTGCGGCGGTCGAAAGACAGACAGTTGCGACATAGTTCTCCTATGTTTCGATCTCTGTTCTTATGGGGGCTGATGCCCACCGTTGTTGTCGCGTTCTTGTGCCACGGAGATTTAGCCAGCCTAGCAAACCCCCGGTATCGGATTGGGGTTCAAATCGCCAGTGCCGGATTAATGGCAGCTTTGCTATCGCATCGTCGCAACGTTCGGTCATCTGTTATTGCTGTTGTCGTAATGCTGGCTGTTTCCTGGGGAACACAGGATCGGCTGCCCTGGGAAACAAAACGCCTGGGTACCGTGCAGGCGGCACAGTGGAAACGATGCGCGAACTACATTCAGGAGCATGGCGTGGCCCTGGAGCCGATTTATGTTCAAAGTGGACTTGGTGAAAGTTTTTTGATTCCGCAAATGTTTGACGACGATGTCCTGCTTGACTACGCAGGTTGTCGCATGGGACGGTTCTACATTCAGACGCCCCACCCAAGGATTGGACTGCCGTTTCTCTGGGACAAAGAACCTGAGATGGTTGCCAGTTACGCAGCTCGTCTAAAAGAACAGAAGGAACACGGCCCAAAACACCTGTGGGTTGCCAGCGCAGTCGACACGGATCTCAACCAAATCTCTCTGGAGGGATTTCAGAAGATCCTTGCAGCAAGTGGTTTTGAACTGGTGGAAACAATTCAGGAACCCACTGTTGTTCTGTTGAAATACGCGGCGGTCGAAGACTAATTACTCTGCGGCAGAGTCCGAACGAAGTTAGACCCACAAGTCATTCATTGACAGGGCTGAGGTTGTCTCACCGGGGCTGAACGCATAAGCAGGGAGTTTTCGTAGCCCCTGTTTGTTGAGGCGTCAGGTTGCGGGATGATCGGGATTCGCGTTTGGGCAAATCCGGTCATGCAGTTTGCGGGACGCAGAAGCCTTGTACGCTGCAACTGTTTCACGCAGCCTCAGGTGGAACCGCAATGACCTGATAGGGAACCTGCGGTGCCAGATGATCAACAGCGGCAGTGTCGTCAACAAACACAATTACATCCGAAGCGGGCAATGCACCGAATGACAGGTCTCCCGCCAGTCGCCATTCACGTTCAGAATCGAACTGTTCCCCCGATTTCCCGGTTCTCCTCTGGAACCATGGACGGTCGAATTCGTCCATTTCCTGCCAGTTGTTGTCATCACCATAGATGACCGGCCTTGCACCGAGCTCGAAAAGACAGCGTTTTCGCACAGCGATGCCCCAGGGTTCAAAATCAAAACGATGTCGATGTCGCCGGAAACAGTGTCGTTTGCGAAATTGTTCCAGTGGTACCTGGGTGAATGCGACCATCCGATATCCACCTCGAATCGCCTCGGATGATGCAAGAATCTTTCGATCCATCAGAATCCGCATTAACACGGCAAGTGCGGACCTGTTGGCCGAAGGCACACCAAGAATCAGTTCCTCGAACCAGGCCTGATCAGACTGATCAGGCCATGGGCCGCGTCGCGATCGCGTCCAGTGCAACAACCATTCTTCGGGTTTGTTCAACGGGCCGTCGTTCTCAGTTGCTGGCCCGCGAGAGCCCGAATCCCTGACCTCTTCAGCTGATTCCTGAGCCGACAGTGGATGATCGTCGACAATACCTGACGGAAACAGATACCACGGCACCAGAATGCGCCGGACCGGGTCGATTCTTTGCAGCGATTCGGAAGCATCCGGATGTTGAACGACATGGTGGATCAGGATGTCTGCTCGTTCATTGTCGACGGCATGGTGCCGCAGCAATTGTTGAGTGTGCCCTCCGGACCGCGCGTCCAGGACACAAAGTCGTTCGCTCACTACAAACAGAACCCGATCGATCAGGGGAAGCTGTTGCAGTCGGTGGATCGAAACGATCGAATCGCAGTCAGTACCCTGCAGGCGATCCACTGGCTGAAGGATGCAGGAGAACTGCTCTGTCACCATGCGATCTTCTGTTGGCTTGGTCTTCTCGCTCGACGGATGCCTGCCGCAATCAATAACAATCTGCAGCACCGGAACTCCAAAAAGCCGGGCGGCCTGATGAACCAGTCGATTCACGTGAGTTCGGTGCAGATCGTGAGATTCAACAACGCAGACAATGTCCTGAACGGGATCCAGTCGCAACATCAGTGTTCGCAATCGCGCGAACCATTCTCCACAACGATCCAGTGCCGCAGGCAGGCGAGAAGAAACGACAGATACGCGTCGGGCCGTTGGTATGCCGCTCGGCCACAAACAGGAAAAATCACCCACCCACCGACGCCAGCATTCCGGGGAGACTCCGGTGAATGAATTTGTCACCTGAGGTGAAATGGGTGACTGGTCTTCTGCTGAGCTCGCCACTGAGTCGACCTGTTGACAAACGACCAAACTTCGGGGGCCCCTGGATTACGGTCCTGAAAACGTCTGAATTTCGAAGGAGCGAATTACCGTCCTACGCTGGTTGCCGGATATGGACCCAGGTATGAACATGCGGATCACCACGGAAGTACCAAACCACGTTTGGACCTTCAATTTGCCACACGTCCCAAACTCCATCGTTTCCGACATCCAGATTCTTGTACCAGGTGAAGTGAAGTCGATCAAAGCTACCTGCTTCGATGAGTTGCATTGATTCCTGAACGTCTTCACTGCGGAATGGTGCGAGGACGTCTGCCATGACTTTTCGGGCAAGGTCTTTCTGGTCTGCACTGAATTCGGAAACCGGAATTCCCGTGAGTTGTGCATCCTTTCCCCGAAGTCGAACGGTTTCTGAGGCCGCTTCGTCTCTTGGATCTGATCTCAACCCAAGGTTTCGCTGGCGGCCATCCAGGGCCTGGAACAGTTCGTTGGCCCGCTGGGCCTGATACCAGTAGACATTGCCGGGATGGTTCGGTTTCTCGTTAAACGATTCGTGGGCGTGTCCGTAAAAAATAGGGCCACCAAACGCTGCACCCTGGACGGAGTTGCCGTCCACGCGACGCGTGACGTGTCTACCGGTCAAAACGAACTCAAACCCGTCTCCGCTTGCGCCGTTCTCACCGGGTTGGCCAAAGACAGCGACAGTGCAACCACTGAATCCGTTCCTGCGATTGGTATTCCGATTGTCATGCTCGACCTGCTGCATGACGCGGTCCTGATACTCTTCACTGTGCAGACCTACAAAAATATCCCGAATCATTTGCTGCTGATCCGGCGTGAATGCATCACCGATGACCGCCTTCGTAATATGCCAGTTGTTGTCGACGGCGTTGCGCAGCGGGTGATCAAAATCAAACGCCATCAGCTTTTTTTGCTGGTCAGTTAATGTCTTGTAAAACTGTGCGACAAGCGTCTCACAGCTTTTCGTCTTCGGCGACGCAGCAGAACCCGCTGAGGCAAGAGGCAGGACCTGAAGCCCCGCCAGCGATGCGACTGCGACACTGGAAATCGCAGTGATTCCGGTTGCAGCCGTCTTCAGAAAACTACGGCGCTGAATAGGGTTGCGATCCGATCCGGAACATTCAGTCATGAAAAGTCTCCTCGGTTTGCAAACTGACGTCTCACACAATCAAGACAAGAATGGTCCCAGCATGGATGCGAACGCGGGGACTCAGGCATCGAGTTGCTGAATCCCCGGAACGATTCATTGCGACCTACCTTCCGGAAAATTGTTCCCACACTGCTGCAACGTTGCCGGCTTCGGTATCACCATCATGCAGGTAAACGCCGTAACGCAGGCTCAGTTTTTCCCCTTTCTTCAGATGAACCGGCATCGCTTCATGTTTACCGTTTGTGTACGCTTTTTCTCCAAACGGGCTCAGTGAGAATAAACCGTAATCGCGGACGTGGTAACGCGAAGGCCGAAAGTTGCCGGGATCGTCCATCAGGGTGACTCCCACGGTTTTCCCTTCAACTTCACCGACATAGTCAATCCATGGAAATGGCTTGCCCCAGCATTCCTTTGTTCCCTTTGTCCCGTCGCTGGAGACAACCCGGCCACCATTTTTTTCCTTCATGGACGGAGCGACACGAAATCCAAGCAGTCCTTCTTTGGTATCTTCAAAGATGGCTTCATTGAGATTCGTGGTGAATGTGATTTCGTAAACGAGCAGACGATTGCTGTGGATGGTGATGCGTGTCGTTTCGACAACCTGAGCCACCTTGTTTTCTGCGTCTCGCCACTCGTTGACGACTTCCAGGACAGCGGCAGGTCCGCCGGATTTCACAATTCGTGTACTGGTGTTGACGATTGGGGCTTTCTCCGCCCAGTGCTTCTGTTCGTTGATTTCATCGACCGAGACCCAAAGTCCCTTATGGTGCGGATGGTCCGCATCCGACTGATCGTTCAATGCTCGGTTTATGACGGTACCTGAGGCTGTACGAATCGGAAGAAAGAAAGGTTTTGGCAGATCGCCGCCATAGTTGTACGTCGCAAATGCATCGCCATCGATTGCAACAGTGATCGTATCACCTTCGCCAACTTTGACAGTGACGTCACCCGCCATTACTTGTCCGTGAAGATTGGCAATGCCACCCAGAATCAACAGAACGAGGACCAGGAGTCGCCGTTTCAGGCATTGCCGGGTCAAAGCAGAACGGAGAGAATGGTTTGGTTGGGAGGCGGGAGAGATCACGGTCACTTGAGCACCCTTCATCAAAATTGCAGTTCGTCAACCAGGCCAATTCGTATTGGGCCTGCAGTGACTTTAACTTCTGGCTTGGGTAACTTCCAACGCAACGCGACTTCTGGAAGTCTGTCGGGAGGAGTTCAGGCTGATTCTGCCAGCCACTCGGACAACATTCTGAGCTCGCTTGAAGGGCATTGGTTCGTATGGCCTACATCGAAGACCTTTCCATCGTCTCCATTCAGCGTGAGGCGATTGAGATGGTACCCGAGTCACTCGCTCGTGAGTTGTTCATTCTGCCTGTTGCAATTCGTGATGGCTCGATCCACGTGATTCTCGCCGCAGACAGCGATGCTTCGGCTTCCGTCAACAGGCTTCAGCGTGTGTTGGATCGCCAGGTCACTTTTGATCTGGCGGACCGCATGGCAATCTGGTCAGCCATCGACGACCAGTATTCGCAGTTTTCGTCTGAAGGAACAGATCCAGAATCGAGGAAGGCGGAGCCGAGGAAGGCAGAGTCGACGGCTGCCGGGGGGCAGTGTCTGGAGTTGTCGGATCAGCAATTTCCCGCGGGGTTCCTGCAGTACCAGGCACGGATTGGATTTCGGTCTCAATCCTGTGTCTCTTTTGAGCTTTACACCGAACAGGATAATCTTGTTTTTGAAGATGGGAATTCGCGGTACATGGGGCCCGGGCGTGTTCGGATACAACATGGATGGCTTGATGTGCATTTTCCCTGTGATGGAATGCACAAGTTAATTGTGCGAGGTTCTCTTCCGGGAAACCAAATCTCACACGAAACCGCACTAAAGATCCTTCAGCAGGTTTGTCTGGTTTTTGACCTGCCCACTGAGACCGCTCACCGGATTCAGCTGCAATCGATCGGATACGGTGTCAATGTCGAGCAACCGGCGTCCTTCGTGCCCTGATTGCCATCTGTCGGCCGGAGAATCCAGCCTCGTTCGAGCTGCTCGACTGCGGATCGCGAGTGACACTTCTTTCGCTTTATCAAGACGCTCATTGGATGATCGGATTGGAAAGCCTCACATGAGCTTGCGCCCATCCGCACTGCGGCTAATGACGAATGGCTGCACCGGATCCACGTGAGTCGTTGCGCGTATTAAAGATGTTTGGCATCCGATTCAGGTGATCGGATTCAGGTGTTCAGTTGAGGGTATCGAATGCCGTCCCCATCTTCGTAAGTTTCCCCATCGTTAGATTGACGAGAATCGTCACAGCCTGCCATAGGTCTCCAGCTTGATTCTTTGTCGAAACATCTGACGCAGTTTTTCAGCAAGAGCAGGAACTGCTGACCGATCACGAAGCCGCAGAGGGCGACGTCCAACGTCTCCTGTTTGATCGTATTCGGGATTCCATTCGGTTTTCCCGGCGCTGAGGGTGCGAATGCTGGAAGTCATGGAAAGGTGATCATCCGTGGAAATGCTTGACGAAATTGTCAAAGAGTTTCTTGTCGAGAGTCATGAGAATCTCGATCAGCTGGACCGCGACCTGATGGCACTGGAAGAAGCGCCCAACGACAGGGATCGTCTTTCAAGCATCTTTCGTACGATCCACACAATTAAGGGGACATCCGGCTTTCTCGCATTTCCGACGCTCGAGCATGTAACGCATGTAGGCGAAAACCTGCTGGTGAAGCTCCGCGATGGAGAGATTCCGCTGACCGCTGACATCACCAACGGTCTGCTGGGAATGGTCGATGCCGTTCGCTCAATTCTGTCGAACATCGAAGGCAGTGCCAGCGAGGGTGGCGAAACATACGAAGAGCTCGTTGAAACTCTCGAAGCGCTCAAGTCCGGCGATCCGGGTGCTGTCGTAAGTGGTCCCGGAGAAATTCCTGTTGAGTCCGTTGTCGCGGAACTACAACCAGCCAAAAAAGACCCCGAAGCAGAAGCCAAAGCCGATGAAGACGGTGCGTCAGGGGCTACGTCTGCTCTCGCAGAATCCGTGTCAAAGGATACCGCCGCGGTATCTCTACCGACTCCGGCAGCAACGTCCGCCGCGCCATCCCGGACGCCTGCAAAACCGGTTAAACCAGCGGCAGAAGCCTCCGAATCTTCTTCCGCGTCCATCGCAGATTCGTCTGTTCGGATCGATGTCCATCTGCTGGACAAGTTGATGAACCTTGTTGGGGAGTTGGTGCTCGCAAGAAATCAGATTCTTCAGTTCAGTCAAAGTACCGAAGACGCAGGTATGGCGGCTGCGTCGCAGCGTCTGAACCTGATTACAACAGAGCTGCAGGAAGGAGTCATGAAGACTCGAATGCAGCCTATCCGCAATGCCTGGAGCAAGTTACCTCGGGTCGTGCGGGACCTGTCCATATCCTGTGGCAAAATGGTGCAGGTGAAGATGGAAGGGGCCGAAACGGAGCTCGACAAGACCATATTGGAAGCCATCAAGGACCCGTTGACTCATATCGTGAGAAACTCCGTTGACCACGGAATCGAACCTGCGGAAGTTCGTAAAGCAGCGAACAAACCGGAAGAAGGAACTCTCTGGCTGCGTGCCTACCACGAAGGCGGACAGGTCAATATTGAAATTGCAGATGACGGCGGCGGTATCAATGGCGAACGGGTCCGCAGCAAAGCGGTCGAGAAAGGTCTCATCTCCGCCGAAGCGGCTGCCCTGATGTCTGATCGTGAAGCGATGCAGCTCATTCTGCTGCCGGGCTTCTCCACAGCAGAAAAGGTGACTAACGTTTCCGGTCGCGGTGTCGGCATGGATGTCGTGAAGACAAACGTTGAGAAAATCGGCGGCACACTCGACATCCAAAGCACAATGGGGCACGGCACGACACTTCGAATCAAGATCCCGCTGACACTTGCCATTGTGCCAGCGCTTGTCGTGACGTGTTTTGAAGATCGGTACTGCATTCCGCAGGTGAGCCTGCTGGAACTGGTGCGTCTGGAAGGTGACCGCGCGCGACTTGACATCGAACTCATGCATTCCGTCCCCGTCTACCGTCTGCGAGGACAACTCTTGCCTCTCGTTTACCTCGACGAGGAACTTGGCCTTCGCGCTCGCCGCAACGATGATGAACACCGTTCGGCTGATGTGGTCAACATCGTTGTGTTGCAGGCCGAAGATCGTCAGTTCGGACTCGTTGTGGACCACATCAACGACACGCAGGAAATTGTCGTCAAGCCGCTTGGTCAGCACATAAAGTCCATCAGCATGTATGCCGGATCGACAATCATGGGTGACGGCACAGTATCTCTGATTCTGGATGTGCTTGGAATTGCACAGCAGTCGCACGTTCTGGACGAACACACTGGCCGCCAGTTTATCGATGCGAACTCGTCCAGGGCTGAGCATAACCGCCATGGCGAATCATGGCTCATCGTGGATCCCAAAGACGGAACACGCGCGGCGATTCCACTATCGACCGTGGCAAGGCTTGAAGAGATCAATACAGAAACCATCGAAAAGACCGGACGACAGCAGGTCGTGCAATACCGTGGCCAGATCATGCCATTGGTTTCCATCAGCGAGTTCGGTCAGGTGGAACCGGATGAGAACAACGCCATTTCGCTTGTCGTCTACAACGATGGTCGCCGGAATGTCGGTGTCGTTGTAGGGCAGATTGTTGACATCGTTAATCAGGCCGAGATTCCAAACGACGGCACCAGCGATCAGGAAACCCGGATTATTGCAGGTCGCGTCACGCGAGTTGTCGACCTGGCTCAAATTGCGATGAATGCCTGAAAACTTACAGGCGACCCCAGGGATCTTCGAATCAAAGTCATCTCGTACCGGACGCAGAAACAATGTCAGAACAACGATCATACTGCACATTCCGTGTGGGCTCACTTTCACTGGGTGTGGAAGTGCACCGTGTTCAGGAAGTGATTCGTGCTCAAAGAATGACTCGCATTCCGGGAGCTTCACCCGTTGTGCGGGGCTTAATGAATCTGCGCGGCCAGATAGTAACCGCGCTGGATCTGCGGAGGCGTCTGAATTTGCCGGAGGTTGAGGCAACAGACCGATTAATGAATGTCGTCGTGCGGACCAGCGATGGTCCTGTCAGTCTGCTTGTGAACGAAATTGGCGATGTCCTGGTCGTCGACAAAGACCAGTTCGAACCGCCCCCCGAAACATTACAGGGGTCGACCCGGGAGCTGATTTCCGGCACCTACAAACTCGAAAACCGTCTGTTGCTTGTATTGAACCTGGACGCGGCACTTAAGCTGGCAGCGTAGTTTCGAATCTGTGTATCTAACTCGTTTACCCCCGGCCTATGATTTTCCATGACAGGTCTACAGATGCCAAAGTCAGAACAAAGGAGTTTGCTGCTGGTCATTCTGGCAGTGCCAGTCATCGGGTGCGCAGCACTTCTCATCCAGAGATACGCCGGCAGCGCGATCGAAACGCAGATTGTTGCGCTTCAAGATGCCTCTGCAGCCCTGAATGATCAGGTGATTGCATGTAACCAGACAATTGCACGCGTACACTCCGCAGACTTCTCAGATCTCGGCCGCCGCGGCACGCTGGAACAAACAGCGATACTCATCGAAGCCCTCAATTCGGGTGGCCAGGTTCGGACGTCTGATGGCTATCACGTCACTATTCCTCCTGAATCAGATCGGGATATACGGGCAGCTATATCATCCCTCGAGATCGCATTTAAAGACTTCGAAACATCAGCGGAACATTGCCGCGACACAGCGGAAACTCATGACTTTGTGCGGGATTCGATCAGCCTGAACTCCTGTTTTCGCGAAACGCTTGATGCCTATCGATCGCGGATCGAATCGCAACGCCAGGATTTCAAAAGCAGTCAGGCACTGAGCTTCTGGGTTCTCCTCACGGTCATGACTGTGACGGGTGTTCTTACCAGCCGATATCTGTTGAATCGACTGGTCGACGCAAACACCGCAGGCACCGCCCCAACGCTTGAGATTGCGCAGAGAATTCTGCAGTTCGCACGGGAGTTGAGTTCTGCAACGGCGGAATCCATTTCCAGTATCGACGAAATCTCCAAGTCTTCCCAGGTCGCTGCCTCTTCTCTTGGAACAGCGCTGAACACTGCACAGGAATCCTGTCAGATTGTTGGTTCTCTGGGGGAATACACCGACTCGGTCGCAAGGCTGATTTCGGAGATCACATCCATTTCGGAACAGACCAACCTGCTGGCCCTGAATGCCACCATTGAGTCTGCCCGTGCAGGAGACGCAGGGAAGGGATTCTCGGTCGTAGCAAACGAAGTCAAGCAACTCGCCAATGTCACTCACGCGACCGCGGACAACGTCATCAAACAGGTTAAGGGAATTCAGGCATCTTCGGATGCAACGATTCGGTCGACGCAGAATGCTCTGGAACTGATGCGGAAATCCAATGATTCGCAGAGCGATATCGCGAATGCAGTTGAGCAACAGCGTGAGATTCTCCGTCAGCTGGCCTGTCAGGCAACCGCATTAGCCAGTGAGGCAGAGTCTTTTGCGGAAGGGACCAGGCCGGTGAAGATCGCCAGGAACAGTGATGTGCAATGGTCACGGAGTTTCGGGCTGAGCTGAATCAAACACTCGAACACAAGTAACAACGAATCGCCAGTCATGGCCAGTCAGCACAACACGTCTTCGACGCGGAGCAGCTGGTCAGATTTCGAAAACAACCAATGACCGACAACTTAAAAATCAATTTTCATATGTCTGTACTCGGGCAAGCGTCATGAAGCTGATCACAGTGTATCTTCGTCGACTACCGCAATCCGCAAGAATCCTGATCGCAGGTACGGCCGTTCCTGCGTTGGTGATGATCGTAATGGCCCTGTCGTATTATCACCATTCTCATTCTGCTGCCGTGGATGCGTATGTTGACAGAGCTCGCACGATATGCAGGACTGGTGAATCGGTTCGCGAGAATGCGGAACACCAATGGGCCAGGGAAGTGTTTAGCCGTAAATCGCTCTCAGAGTGGGCCGAAGCCGGTAGGCAGGAAGATTTATTATCAACGGTACCTATCGTAACAGCGATGAACTCAATCTCCATGCACTCCGAAGAATCTGAGTTTGAGTTTAAAGTGCCTGCGATTAACGCAAGGAATTCAATGAATTCCCCTGATGATTTTCAGTTGAATGCCCTGCAGGAACTACAGGATTCCGGGGCCAGTGAGCTGACGGTGAGAAACTCTCAGGACAATACGATCCATTATTTTCGGCCAGTGCATCTCCAGCAATCCTGTCTTATGTGCCACGGAAACCCAACTACATCACAAGAGCTGTGGGGGAACAACGAAGGAGTGGATGTGCTTGGCTATCAAATGGAAGGCTATAAAGAAGGAGACTTCTATGGAGCGTTTGAGATTATTCAATCACTTGACCCAGCCGATGCTGATGCTCGTTCTGCCTTGAGCAATGCCGGGTTACTGGCGATTCCAAGCCTTGCCGTTTGCGCTGTCTTATCTCTGCTTGTTCTGTCGACCGTACGGGATGACATTCGCTGTAATACCGCTGCGATTGGGGAAGAGGTCAGCATCGAAGTTTCGAACAACACTGCAAGTATTGCGTCTGCAATTGAACAACTGTCAGCCAACATCAGTGACATCGCAGGAGGAGCCGCCTCGGCGTCCGGATTTGCACGAAACGTCGTGGAACGGGTTGAAACCACGAATGAAAAAGGCGTCGCACTGCATCAGAACAGCGAAGAAATCGGAAACATTGTTCGACTCATTGAAGGCATCGCAGAACAGACCAATCTGCTGGCTTTGAATGCCACAATTGAAGCGGCCCGTGCGGGCGAGTCGGGGAAAGGTTTTGCCGTTGTCGCAGGTGAAGTCAAAGAGCTCGCACGAGAGACCTCAAAGGCAACGTCGACAATCACTCAAAAAATTTCCTCAATCCAGAACGCCTCCGGGCAGTTGCTTCAGGAGCTTGAGAATGTTCGACAGGTGATACGCCAGATCGACGACTCCCAGAGCGCCATTGCAACAGCTGTACACGAACAGCAGTTCACAACCGAAGAAATTGGTCGCACGATTCATGCCGTACTTGAATCGAGCCGAAGGCTCTCTGATCGCCTGACACGACCAGAAGCCTGATCTGAATTTGAACCGTCCTGAAGAAGTCAGCCTCTACACATCGGCAACCTTTCATTACAGAGATTCGACCGGAGCAAATTTGATGTTCACCCGTCGCCTTTCACTCACCGCCAGAATCTATGTTCTGACAGGTATATTCACGGTTTGCATGGTTGCCAATGCCGCATGGTCTTACAGAACCACCAACAGGATTCGAATTGGCGGTGACGAATATTCCAAAGTGTCAGACATGAAGGACCTTCTGGCAGACATCCTGCCTCCCACTCATTACCTCATTGAAAGCTACGTCGGGGCGTTTGAGCTGCTTCATTCTCTGGAGGACGTCGAATCGGATGACATTCTGAATTCAAAGATCCGAAGGATTGAGGAACTGGAATCGGAGTTTGATGCGCGGAATGATCATTGGCTGGAAACCCTGGCAGAATCGGAAACGCGTGACCTTCTATGTGGGCCAACCACCACGACAGCACGCGAGTTCTATTCAATTTGTCGCTCTTCATTGCTCCCCGCCGCAAGAAAGCGCGACACAGGAGCGGTTGAATCCGTTTTCTATAAACAGCTCAAACCGGCTTTTGAAAGCCATCGAAATGCCGTTGAGACACTGGTTACTTCGGCTCAGCGGAATTCCGACGCATTAGAAGCCTCGGCCATGACGCTCGTCAGCAGTGCGACATTCTGGCTGGTCACCGTTGCCGGGGTCCTGCTGGCAGCGTGCGTTGCCTTCGGTCACTACACCGCAATTGTTGTGGCTGTTTGCCTGCGAAAGTCTGCATTCGCATTGCGCGACGTTGCCCGCGGCGATCTTTGTTCTGTTGGCGAAAAGATGCAGAAGAACGCCATCGAGACGACACACCAGGCCACGCTGGCCAGCGGCGCCGCGGAAGAGGTCAGCACTAACGCTCAGGCTTTGGCAACGGCCGTTGAGCAGTTCAACAGTAGTATTAAAGAAATCTCCGGCAATACGTCCAATGCCGCCTCCGTTGCAGGTGCTGCAGTGGAAGCGGCCAATCGTACCAACGCCACTGTCACCAAGCTGGGTGAAAGCAGTGCGGAGATTGGGAACGTTATCAAAGTCATCAACTCCATCGCAGAACAGACAAATCTGCTTGCTCTAAACGCCACCATTGAAGCCGCGCGAGCAGGTGAAGCAGGGAAGGGATTCGCTGTCGTCGCAAATGAAGTGAAAGAACTTGCGAAGCAGACAAGTGAAGCGACTGAAGACATCATTCGCAAAATCGCCATGATCCAGGACGATACACACCACGCAGTGCAGGCGATTGGTCAGGTCACAGGTATTATCAGGCAGATTAGTGAAACCCAGAACGCAATCGCGAGTGCCGTGGAAGAGCAGTCAGCCATGACTGGAGAAATCAGCCGAAACATCTCGGAAGTTGCTTCAGGAAGTGGCGAAATTGCACACAACATTACCCGTGTTGCCGCGGCTGCTGAATCAACATCTACCGGCACTACGGAAACACTCAGGGCTGCCAGTGAGATCGAATCAATGGCAGATGACCTTCTTGAGCTTGTTGGTGAAATCAGTGCGAAGATAAACCGCTCGCACGATTACCACGCTGCAAAACAAAGGTCGATCAGTAACAGCAATACGAGCAGATCGAAGTCGGGTGCGAACCAGTTCTTCTCGCTGGATTAGTACGATCCTGGTCACCGCGTTATGGCGACTGTTGCGAATTGCGGAGACCCGGAATTTGAAGTGCTGTCACCTTCGGCTTTGGAGAAACGCAAGAGATGTCCGTCGGCGACAATCTCAGCCAGGCAAATCCTTTGTCGCGCACCCAGCAAACTTCTGTTCCCGGACGAAAATTGACCACATCTCAAGACAGCTGATCGAATTCATTCTGTCGACCTCGTTGCCTGATAGCATCACAGACACCGCGGGCCGCTGATCGCAACGAAAGATTCAGTTGGCAACCAGAAAATGACTACTACAGGACCATGAAATGCTAGCTATATTCAAAAGTCAGACGGCGGCAGGTCGGCTCTATCGCCTGACAGCGGCACTCATCGCATTGATGCTGGTCAATATATTCTACCTGGCCAATGTTAGTCGGTCCCTTCTGGTTAATGGTGAGCACTATCAATCGATCATCGAAGGGAAAGATGTTTTCGCGGATATACTTCCACCACCCGAGTTCATCGTTGAGTCGAATCTGATCGTTCACGAAATGCTCATAGCACAGGAGTCTGATAACACGGAGCAGTTCCTGCGGCTGAAGGGCGAGTTGGCAGAGCGTCAGTCAGAATACTTTGATCGACACAACTACTGGAGTGAAAACCTGACGATAAGTGACCGGGATGTTCAGGATGGGCTCCTGCGTGACTCGTTTGATCCCGCAAGACGGTTTTATGAAACTGTTGAGAATGAACTGCTTCCGGCTCTTGAAAAAAAGGATCTTGCAAGGAGTCGGGAACTTCTGGCCGGAAGCGTTGACGCTTTGTACCAGACTCACCGCATCGCTATTGCCAAACTCGCCAAGACTCTGGAACTGAAGCACGAAGCCGTCGAAAGCAAAGTGTCAAGTTTATTGAGTGGTGTTTATACGATTTCAATTACAATCGTCTGCCTCACTGTGATTCTGGCGGTCTATATGACACGCCGAATGGTGACTGGCACGCTGAATCCGATTCTGAATACGGGCTCCTTCGTTTCGCGGCAGGCCCATGAACTGGCTGATACTGCTGTCTGCATATCAGGAGCAGTTCATCAACTGGAATCGAGTATCCGGGAGATCTCCTGCAATGCATCTGAGGCGGTTTCCATCACTCACCGCGCATCTGACTCTGTTGGTGAAACCAGCAAGGTCCTGAATAACCTCGGCTCCAGCACGACCGAAATCGGGGATGTTGTTCAGGTCATTCAGCAAATCACTCACCAGACGAACCTGCTTGCATTGAACGCAACTATCGAGGCTGCAAGGGCCGGTGAAGCGGGTAGAGGGTTTGCAGTCGTGGCAACAGAAGTCAAGGAACTTGCACAACAGACGAGCGAAGCGGCTCATTCTATCGTGCGCCATATCGAAACGATACAGGCAGAATCCATGGCAGCGATTACGGCTGTTGAACTGGTCGACGAGGTGATGCGTTCGATTCGCGACAGCCAGTCCGCAATCGCAGGTGCTGTTGAGCAGCAGTCTGCCATGACCGCCGACTTAGGCCGGACGGTTTCTCAGGTGGCCTCCAGCAGCAATAAAATTGCGACAACGGGCGAAGCATTACAGTCTCAGGGACTTCTGGCAGTTTGCTGATACCTTTCTGCCGCGTCAGCCGGATTCAAACTGCGAATGAATTGACTCCATTTCGAAACTGTAATTTGCGGTACGCAGTCTGCGGGAATCTCGTGAACTCAGTTTCGAAACTAGCTCGGCGGATCGGGTATTCACCCGGTGTTGCAGGCCATCAGCCTGTTGAAGAACGGGACTGACTCGAGCAGGAGACTCTGAAACACGACGGTTTCCAGTCGTCCCGCGTGCCTGTCCCGGTTTTTCAACGGACAACTATCGGCTCGCTGACGAACTCCCCGAAGGTCAATCTGACGCGTCAGTGAGGCGAGCTTTCACCGGGGAGTGCTGGCTCTCCGGATGCTTTTTTCAACAAGCTCTCCTCGATGATGCCGGTGCGAGATCCTCGGCGAGATCAAATTTACAGCCGTCCGGCGTGGCTGTCCCGATTCTTCATCGGACAGCTAAAGGTTCACGCACAGAAGTGTCGGGTTTTTACTTACATGATCCTGTGTATTCCTGATGCCAAATGAGAACAAACGAGACTATTTATGCTACTTTTTAACGCTCTCAACTAGTGTATTGAGCTAAGTAATAGTAGTGAAGGACGTAGGTCAATAGCTAGATATTCCTGGTGCGGGTTGTGATTCAGAGGCCAGGAACGCACTGCATAACAGAGACTCAATTCATCCACGAAGTTCTTTAGGCTTTCGTCACTTCGCTTGCATGGTTTGCCTGCGTTGGCTATGGCGAATATCGACTGATTACGAAGGACACATATATGCATGCCCTGATTATTGATGACTCCCGGGCAATGAGACGAATTCTTCGGCAGATCGTAGAACCGCTTGGTTTCAGTATTGTCGAAGCCGGAGACGGTGCAGAGGGGCTGGCTGTGCTCCGGGGATACGCAGACATTGAAGTCACTCTTGTCGACTGGAATATGCCAGTCATGAATGGTCTCGATTTCGTCAAAGCTGTCAGGGCTGACAGCGGCTGGCGGGATATGAAACTGGTCATGGTGACAACGGAAACGGAACCCGGGCAAATGGCCAGAGCACTGATGGCGGGTGTCGACGAGTTTGTAATGAAGCCATTCACCTCGGACATACTTCTGGACAAACTCCGGCTGATTGGGGTTTCCGGGGTTCAGGTTACCAAATAACTCGACAAATGAAGGGTCTTTGAATCGGGAGTTTACGATGAAATCCGGCAGTACCGTGGAGGAACCAGTCATTGCAGAGACTCTGCGGGAGCTGATTCGCGAGAAAACCAGTGATCTGCGAATGCTGCCGGACAACGCGCTACTTGCTCTGGATATCGTCAATCGGCCCGACTGTGACATTTCTGAGTTCAGTGCTGTCATCGAACGCGATATGAAACTGGCATCGGATGTTCTTGCGATGGCAAATTCTGTTGCGTTCTGCCGCGGGCAGAAAGTGTCAAGCCTTCGCATGTCGGTCGTGAGACTTGGCTTCAGGCAGTGTAGAAACCTTATCGTGAGCACGAGTTTGTCGTCGCTGATGAAGAGTATTTCGCTGAAGGATCAGTGGACGCGAAGTGCTCTGTGGAGACACAGCCTGTTAACCGGGGTGGTTGCGATAAATATCAACAGGACTCTGTGCGTCGGGTTTCAGGGAGAAGAGTTTGCCGCCGGGTTGATCCATGATTTTGGTCGATTGCTGTTCGCCATCAGTTTACCCGATCGGTTCAGCATTATTGACCCGCTGGAGTTTGATGAATCTGAAGATGTCGTCCACAAAGAGAATCAGTCGACCGGATCGAATCACTGTGATCTGGGTGCCTGGTTTGCGCGAGGATGCCATCTTCCGAGTGAACTGGTTGACGCGATTCAGTTCCACCATACACCGTCGGACGCGGTACGAAATAAACGACTGGTTGCACTGACGGCGGCGTGTGATCACCTCGCAAATCATATCCAGAGGCTGGGCGGGCCGGATGGCTACGACTTCCGGCAGAACAGTGCTCTTCTGGTGCTGGAGTCTTGTGGTGTTGCCGATGCTGCTGAGCGGTTGTTGCAGTCATCTGAAGAGCTGATGGAAACAATCATGTGTGATGCCCTGACAATGGGTGCACTCTGATGCAGTCGGTTTCAGTTGTCTACGGATTAATGGGTGATGTTATTCACTGGGTGCGGCGCACCTATGGAGATTTCTGATGTCAAGATTCATTCGGGTTCTGCTTGCAGATGACTCGACGGTCACGCGGCGGATACTGATGGAAGCGATCTCCGGCGAAAGCGATATGGAAGTAGTCGGTGCTGCTCAAAACGGTGAAGAAGCTGTCGCTCTTTTCAATGCTCACAAGCCGGACGTCGCTCTGTTCGACGTGGATATGCCGAAACTCAATGGAATTGAGGCATTGAAAGCGATTCGGATGACGTGTCAGTCTGTTCCAGTCATCATGTTCAGTACGTTGACAGTCAGGGGGGGCGAAGCGACTCTGGACGCCCTTGCTTCCGGGGCGTCAGATTATGTCGCGAAACCCACAGGTGTCGGGCACGTCGACAAGGCAATGGAGTATCTACGGAGCGACGTGATTCCAAAATTGCGACAGTGGGGCAAGGTCTACAAATCAAAGCGTGAAAGTGCCCCGTCAGCGCCAGTGTCTTCTGCCGCTTCAAGGCCGTCAGCTGCCGTGGCGATTCGCCCGGCTCGGTTATCTGACGGGCGACCACCGATCAAAACGTCGGGAAAGAAGAGGAACGGTCCAATTCATGTTCTGGCCATCGGTGCGTCAACCGGTGGGCCGAATGCACTGGCAGAAATCGTTGCAAAGCTTCCTGCTGATCTGGGCGTGCCGGTGCTGATCACCCAACATATGCCACCGTTATTTACGCAGCTTCTGGCTGAACGCCTGGACCGTTGCTCCGGCCTGACTGTCCGCGAAGGATATGACGGAGCTGTCGTCAAACCCGGCCAGGCGTGGGTTGCTCCCGGCGACCATCATATGGTTGTCGCACGCGCACCCAGTGGGGTTGTCCTCAGGCTGAATCAGGCAGCGCCGGAGAATTCGTGTCGACCGGCAGTTGATGTCATGTTTCGTTCCGTCGCTCAGGTGTATGCCGGAAATTCGCTGGCCGTTGTGCTCACAGGTATGGGCAAAGACGGCGCCGCGGGATGTCTGCAGCTGAGCAACGCGGGTGGTGGGGTCATTGTTCAGGACGAAGATACATCCATCGTCTGGGGTATGCCCCGCGCAGTGGCTGAGGCTGGAGTCGCAGACGCTGTGCTTCCTCTTGGCGAAATTGCACGGGCAATTGTAAGTCGTATTCGTGGCTCATCGCCGTTGCTTGCATCTGCGGCGGGTGCTTAGCAGATATTAAGTATACCTATATCGACTGGTTACAAGACCTGATTAAACACGGAATGCCCTGATTTCCGGTACAGAGAACAGTCGGAGATTCTTCTGTAGTGCCAACCAAAACGATGCTGCACTTTGTGCTTGCTGCAATACTGGATTGATACCATGCCTTTGGCTCCACCAGATATCAGTTTCCTGAAATCTCTGATTGAGGAGAAATCCGGAAACATCATTTCAAACAATCAGGACTATCTTCTTGAATCAAGACTTGCCCCTGTTGCTCGAGACATCGGGCTGAACGATATCGAAGGCCTTGTCGCGGAACTGCGAAGGCGGCCTTCAGGCTTGTTGCACGATAGAGTCGCCGAGGCGATGACGATCAACGAAACGAGCTTCTTTCGTGATATGCTTCCGTTTGAAGCATTGCGTTCGGAAGTTCTTCCCCGCCTCATTCGGCAACGGTCTGTGTCAAGAAAACTCAACCTCTGGAGTGGAGCCTCGTCCAGTGGGCAGGAAGCCTACAGCCTTGCAATTTCTATTCGTGAACACTTCAACGAGCTGGCATCCTGGGATATCCGTATACAGGCGACTGATTTATCGGAGCAAATGGTTCAGAGGACACGTGAAGGGATATATAGCCAGTTTGAAGTGAATCGCGGATTGCCGTCTCACTATTTGTTGAAGTACTTTAAACGGAATGGAACCCAATGGCAGGTGAAAGAAAATCTGCGTGAGATGGTTGATGCCCGGAAAATGAATCTTGCGTCGGCGTGGCCGAGTACAGTTCAGTTTGATGTAATCTTTCTCAGGAACGTTCTGATCTACTTCGATCAGAAATCAAAAGAACGGATTCTCACTCGTATCCATCGGGCCCTGCGCCCGGATGGTTATTTATTTCTGGGTGGTGGCGAAACGTTGATCACTTTGAACATTCCGTTCGTGCGTGAATCTGTAGGTAAGACCGTCTGCTTCAGACCGGTCACAGCTTAGGACCCAATCCTTATGTCGATCGATGCTCATACTTTGCAGCAGGTGGTCAATGACGTCTGCGCAGGCATGCTGGGCCTGTCAATGGAGCCAGCAGAGGCTGTTTCATGCGATGAGGCAGATGCGCTGTCTGCTGTCATCCGAATCTCGGGTGGCTGGAACTCCCTGGTTCAGGTCCTTACTCCGATGACAACGGCCCGCGTCATTGCATCCCGGATGTTTGCCACAGATGAATCGGACCTGACAGAAGCAGATATCCTGGATGCGGTGGGAGAAATCGTAAACATGGTTGGCGGGAATCTGAAAGGAATCGTGGAAGTCGATTCAAGTCTTTCCCTTCCCTGTGTTGGGCAGGCAACCGGCGAAGCGCCGTTCGGTGATGACTTTGAAGGTATCTCAGTCACGAATCGGTGCGAAGGAGATTCCCTCGTCGTTCGACTTCTGGATCCGACAGCCGTTGGCTAGTCGCCGTCCGGACCGGGATCACACTCTGTTTTTTAAACACTTAGTTCACAAAACCCGCGAATCAGCCGGGCCATTTTGGGGGGAGTCAGGGGTATGAAAATTCTTGTCGTGGATGACAGTAAAGCAATGCGAATGATCGTGATCCGTACATTGAAGCAGACTGCTTTGGGTACGTTCCAGACTCTGGAAGCAAACAACGGTGCAGAGGCGCTTGCTGTGATTGCTGAGCACAAACCAGATCTGGTTCTTTCGGACTGGAATATGCCGGAAATGAAAGGCATTGACCTGCTGAAGAGCCTTCGGTCATCAGGTAACACAACAACGTTCGGCTTCATCACATCTGAAAGCAGTGCTGAAGTCCGGAAAGAAGCGGAAGACGCCGGCGCATCCTTTCTGGTCACCAAGCCTTTCACACCAAACTCATTCGAAGCGGCGATTAGTCCGGTTCTCGCGTAGAGATTCTTTCGGCTGCATCCCACGCATTTGTTTTCGAAGAACTGAGGTTATTCCATGTCTGACAACATCATTCCTACACTTGATTCCGTTGAAAAAATGCTTCAGTGCCTGCTTGGCGAGAGCGTTCAGGCGAAGTCAGCACCGGAGGGTCCGGATTTGTCAAAGCCCTACGTCCTGGCTCAGTACGCCGACGAAGCGGGTAATGTTCGACGGGTTGTGCTGTGTGACTTGTCACTTGCCAATTCCATCGGAGCGGCATTTTCTATGATTCCCGCAGCAGTGGCAGCAGATGCCACAAAGGCCGGAAACGTTGCGGACAATATCAAGGTGAATCTGCACGAAGTGCTTAACGTTTGCGTGAACTTATTCACGGAGAATTCGAAGGAACGACTCACGTTAAGCAATGTGGAGGTGCACTCATCACCAGATGCGACCCCGGCACTCTCCACGTCGGCGCCATTCACTGTGAATGTGCCTCGATACGCAAATGGAACTATGCTTGCCGGAGCACTGTGAGCCAGTTGACTGATTTTGGCAGCAGAACGCCGGCAGTTTGCCGAACTTCTGCTGTGTGAATTTCGGGCAAAGCGTTGAGAAGCCGCTGGATATGAATTCAGACAGCTTTGCCCGAGTTCATCCGGAGAATGTAAGACGCACCTGGTAACAGTTTCATTACCAGGCTGGACGTTGGTTTCTCTCTCTCAGTGGATACTGAGCCGGGACATCCCGGCTTGCTGGCTGGTGAAATCTGTGCCGGGCCAGGACGCTCTGTCAGGCAGCGTTTTTGTCGCGTTGTCTTGACACAAGTTCTGCAGCTGAGAATTCCTGAGTCTCGCAATACGGGCACTGCGCGGAATAAACGACTCGCGCACACGTTGGACACTCCCGCGGTCCGACAGTAATGACCGCTTCTCTGACGGCAAGCCGTCGGCCGATTCGATAAAAGAGCACACTGACAAGCAGTGCCATGATACAGGACAATCCGCTGAAGAAGTAATTCAGCAGCGCAAAGTCGATGGCAGCGGCGCAAACAAGGCAGATGGCCATTGCACCCAGAAAAGTTTTTTTCCGCGGGGTTGCGTCGGTTTGGCTGTAACGGGTACTCAGATTCGCCAGTGCCTTCAGTCGCAGCGATCCTGCTGCACTGGCCGCCGGACTTTGAATTGCATTCAGCAGGCGTTCGACATCATCCAGAAACCGGTAGACATCATCGTCGCTGAAGACTCTCTGGTGGGCCCATCGATTTCGGTACTCACGCAGTTCGCTCACCAGACATCGCTCTGCGAATGACAGCTCATGCCGGAATAAATCGTTCCAGTGGTCCCACATGTAGACTAGAATCGCATGCGGATCGGAGAAGCTGGCGATAATTCGATCTGCGTCTTCGGCGCGCAGTGTCCTCACGCGGGCTGCAACGTAGGGTTGCAGTCCGGCGACCAGCTGATTCAGACCTGACGAAATCATGTCATTCATTGGGGCCCACCGTAGCTGAAAGTTGAATTGACCGCAAAAACTTCAGCTACGACAAACGTCGATTTCTTCGCATTCTATTCGTCAAATGTTGCCTGAATTCAACATTCAGCAGATTCTGCGCGGCCGGTTCTGACGGCTATAACGATTGCACAGATAATGCCTGCTCAAAACGGCTCCACAATTCCTCAATGGGCTCAATTCCAACACTGAGGCGGATGAGCCAGCGTGATACACCACAAGATTCGACAAACGGAAGTTCGTCATAGTGGGCCAGAATTGTATAGGGGCACGCGAGTGTGAAGACGGTTCCAAGATTCGGCCCTTTGCAGACACTCAGGGCATCGAAAACGGCGGGAGCTGCGGTTTCCGCATCGTGCAGAAGAATCGACATTAAGCCGCCAAATCCACCATCGGGTCTGCGCAACCGTTCGTAGTTACTGGCAGGTGCGCTGCAATCATCAGAGTCATTCATCAAGGAATGATGCTGGGAGGGGTGCCAGACAAACTTCACTCGAGGATGCTCAGACAGTCGCCTGGCAAGTTCTGTGGCATTTTGATTGATTGCGTTCACACGGTCTGCCACATCGCGGGAATTCGCTTCCAGTGCGTCGATATCCACGTCTGCAATCAGGCATTCGTAGTGTTCGTCCAGTGCCTGTTGGAGTTCTTCGGCTCGGGCTCCATTGGGGTTGAGCGTCAGGCTGCCTGCAAGCAGATCCCCATAACCACTGAAGTACTTTGTGAGGCTTGTCACCACAATGTCAGACAGGTGCAGGACGTCCAGATTCAGACATGCGGCGAGTGTGTCGTCAATAACGATCAAAAATCCGAACTGATCGGCCAGATTGCGGAGACGATGGAGATCCGGGCAGGTGAGCAGTGGATTGGCTGGGGTTTCGCAGAATACTGCGCTCACGGGACTTCTGCGCAGGACTGTTTCCAGCTGGTCGATGTCGCCGGAACTACCAACCGGGAAGAACTCGCAGCGGGACGGATGGAAACGCTGCTGGATCTTCAGAGTGTCGACGTAGGGAAAGCCGAACTGCACGCTGGGGGCACCAGTATAGACCTTTTGAACGGTCCGCCACGCTGACATCATCGCTGACATCCCCGAGGGATAAAGACGGACATTCTCCGCGCTTGTTCCTTCGAAGTCAGCGACGCGTTGCCGAACGATGTCTGCTGAAGGAGACGTTCCAAATGTGATTCTGGTTCCCTGAGTGATCTGCACAGCCATTCGTGATGAAATGATTTCACCTGTGTGCTGCCAGTACTGCTTGAGTAACTTTTCGTCACCACCGCTGGCGGCAACCCCCACGACATCCTGACCAGGTATGGGAACGACACGGCACTGCCCACCGCCTCTGTTTGCAACGTACCCGGCTGCTTCCAGGGCGGAATGTCTGGACGGGAAGATGAAACCTGCTTTGCCAAGCGGCTCGAATGTCTGTCGAAACAATTCGCGAACCATCGGATTCAGGCAAAACCGTGGGTATGCCGATTTCAGCTGGCCGATAACCGACTGATCGCCTTCTTCGTAGGCGACATTATGACGCCAAAGCGGAAGGCATGCTGAAACAGCATGGATCGAATCCGGCATCGGAAGGCCGAGATGTTCGGCCTTGAAACGGGGGGATTTAAGCAAATCGACAGGCATGAATGGGATTCAAAGAGGACAAATCTGAAGTCAACGGCACGATGCTTTGTGTTCACTGCGCGACATGTTAGTCGATAAGACGGTCAGTGTCGTTACAGCCAACGACCACAAGACCCGGCTTCCGAATTGAAGCAGGATCAAATTGCCACGGGAAACCATTCCCTGCAGGTCCAAAAGATTTCGGGATCGCAAGGACTGCCCACAACCGGTAAGTGTTGGCTATTGCACTTTCTGGTTGTGAGCAACCCGGCAGCCGCTTGAAGAATGGAACCCGATGCATCAGCGATAGACCGATGGCCTGTAAAACGTCTCTCGCTCACTCAGGATTGCCTTCGCAGGTTTGATAAAGGCGGCTAAATTCGGTCTGCCAGACGTTCCGCCAGTCGTTTGAGAGCGGGACTCACATCCAGTTTTTCCAGATGAACGTTCAGAAGGCTGAAGGAATCCTGATTGGCGATCGCCGCTTTGATGGCTTTTTCCAGATCCCCTTCTGTTCGAACTTCGAATCCCCAGCCAGCCCCAAGCAGTTCCGGCATCCGGTGATAGTTCCAGTTGTGGATGTCGTTAAACGGCCCTTCCTGAATGAAGCGTTCTGTCGAATAGCCCTTGTTGTTCAGGACAATGACGATGGGGTTGAATCCACGCCTGACGGTGGTGGAAAGTTCCATGCAAGTCATTTGAAATGCGCCATCCCCTACCAGAACGAGGGGCCTGAGGTTGCGGTTCGCAACCTGAACTCCGACGGACGCCGGGATCGAAAACCCCATCGAAGTGTAGTAAGCGGTGCTCAGGAATTCTGTGTGTCGGCTGATTGACAAATCAGCTGCGGCAAACATGGAATCGCCGGTGTCGGCAACAACGACCATGGATTGGTCCAGAAGGCTGTTGATCTTCTGAAATAATCTCCTGATTGTAATTGGTTGATCGTTCTTTGGGGACCATGCAGGAACTTCGGGAGGACGAACTTTCGGAGCAGCTCGCACCGGGCCAATCTTCTTCGAAGCCAGGTGTGTGACGAAGTCGGTGAACAGGACATCATGGAAGTGGTGATGCCGGATTCTCAGTTTTTCGCTGGTCGCATAAATGCACCGGCCGGGATCCAGTCGTGCTGTAAAGATCCCCAGATTGATATCAGTCATAAAAGCGCCCAGCAGGATGACGCAGTCGCTCTCTTCCACATAACGTCTTACCTCATCACGGCCCATGGCGCCTTCGTAGACACCCAGGTAGAGAGGGTGTTTTTCGCTGACAACAGACTTTCCGAGCAACGTTGCACAGATCGGGATGTTATTTGCTTCCGCCAACTCGAGAACCTGCTCGCGCAGACCGAAACGATGTGTCTCAACTCCCGCGATGATGACAGGGCGTTTTGCGGCGTGGATGCTTTCCCTCGCTTCCTTCAGGCATTCCTGCAACGCATCGGGGTCACTGACCAGCGGAGTAACAACCGGAACGTGTGCGTGGGTTGCTTCTGCCAGGACTTTGTCCCGAGGAATCTCAAGAAATACAGGCCGTTTGAAGCGAACACAGGCTTCCAGGCATCGATCAATTTCACGAAACGCTGTCAGTTCATCTTCGAGCGAAGCGGTTGCAACGGTGATTTTTTCAAAGACATCACGTTGCGTGTTGAAGTCCCGCACGCGGTGATGAAGCAACGGATCCGAACGCCGTTCCGACATACCGGGCGAACCGCTGATCACAATTACCGGACTCTTTTCTGCGTATGCTCCGGCCACCGCATTACACAGACTCAGGCCCCCGACGCAATAGGTGACACAAACCGCACCGATACCATTGATCCGAGCATAACCATCGGCCGCATACCCGGCGCAGGCTTCGTTTGTGGTTCCAACGACATTGATGGGGCTGTCTTCCAGCATCCCGTAAAACTGCAGTACAAAGTCCCCTGGAATGCCGAAGATATCTCGCACACCATAGTCCTGAAGTCGCTGAATCAAATACCCCCCGATGGTCATTCGGGCCGCCGCTGTTGTGCTGTTCGAGGAAGGTGTAGAATCGGAGCTCCTGCGTGAATTTTTCCTGTTTGCGACAGCCGGTGCCTGTGACGCATTGGAACTTCTGGCTGCCCTGGTGGGTTTCTTCTTCGGAGCCATTTTTCTGCCTTTCGGGGTACGAACAAACAGGGGGCGGCCGCGGACATTGCTCGCTTTCGTTCCGCGCGCCATCCGACACAACCGCCATTCGATTCCAGCGTTACTTGATTCTAGGCAGTTCCGTGACCGTCGACAGCGTCAGACTTCGTGATTCGGATTCGAAGCCAATGGATTTCGCCTTTGCCCTCAATGAGCCATAGTGGCTGCCGTTCCATTCAGCAACGGTGCCTGAGGGAGTTGAATCACGAGTGACTGTTGAGCAAATCGATGATCTTCTGGCGCGACTTCGAGCGTCGGTCAACCATGTCCAGAGCTGTCTTGCCATTTCTGTTCTTCAACCCGGGGGCGGCACCATTTTGAAGTAACAGCTCGACAGACAGTAATGCTCCAACGGAAGCTGCCCGCATCAGGGCAGTGACCGTATGAGTCGACTCACAAACGCGGTTCACATCGACACCATGCTTCAGCAGGATCTGAATCGACTTCGGATTGACGGCAGCCTGAATCAACAGGGAGTGACGTGAAACGTCGGTTGTATTTGGCGGGAGGCCTGCGTCCAGCAGCAATCGCAGAAGCTTCGGGTTCTGGAAATTCATGTTCGGCAGCTGACCATCCACAACGGAGCTCAGATCATTGCCAACACGATCCAGTTCGTTTTTGATTTGCGGGATCAGTTGATCTCGCTCTGGTTTCGCCAGCAGTTGAAACAACTTCTGGAAATCGGGTCTTGCCCTGCTACTTTCGGGTTCGGATGGCGCAAGTCTCCCGGGTCCAGTTGTCGATGTTGACAACTTTGCCTGGGGTGATTTTGCTTTTGCCCGAGATGACCGCGCCTTCGGTGAGGCTGACCGCGCCTTTGGTGAGGCTGATGGCAAGGTTTCGCCTGCCGGTGACTGCTTTGCGGTGTTGACGTCCGGAGGAAGGGATTCCAGCTTTTCCATCTGCTTCCGGACAGCGTCAATGCGGCTTCTGTTTCCGTTTTCCGTCGTTCTTCCCGGTCGCCACGCGGTTCCGGCGGCTTGCTGGCACTTTGATTTGGCAGATGCGGCGATCTGAATGCTGAGCCCTGTTGCCGCGGTAAGTTCGTCGAAGCATCCCGCGCCGATGCCATCCAGCATTTGCCCGTCCATTTCGAGTTTCAACGCAGCGAGTTCCTTCCGTGTCAGGTTCCGGGTGGCATCAAACTCAAGGCTCAGAAGCAGCTTTCCGCCGGGGGAGAGAACGATTCTTGGGTAGCCGCCCCGCAAACCGGCTTCTTCGACGAAGGGAAGTTCGGTGTAATTCAGGGCCGAGTCTTGATGACAGGCGAAGCCATTGACCGCCCGAAATACGCTCGAGGATGAAATTGTCGTTCGGTCAAAACGGGCAATTTGCGCAGGCAGGATGTACTGAATCCTGGTTCTCATTGCTCTCTCCTTTCCTGTTTCGTCAATCGCCGCGGTGATTCTAACAAACGCAGAATGAACTGCGTTCGGCGCAAGATACACGCAACAAATGACCAAGCGGCAATCTGTACAGGAAACATTCTCCGGAATGCAGCTCCGAGATGGCCATTCTTCAGATGCTTTCAGGGATTTTGCCGGGCGACTTTAGACTTTGAAATGCGGTTGCTAGACTGCCCGGCTTTGATAAACCCAGACCAGTGGCGACATTACGCAGGTCGGCGATGCCTGGAATCAGGCCGCTCTGAACATGACGCGATGCCTGCACTTTGACGGCGACTTTACTGGAACAAACTGTTCATATGTTTTTCGGGAAGCTTGGAAACCTGGCCGCCAAACGGGCGCCGCTGATTGCGGCGTGCTGGATGTTGCTGCTGCTTGTTTCTTTTTTGGCTGCCCCCGAATGGTCCACAGTTGTTCAAAACGGCGAATTTGCGTTTCTTCCGTCGGATTCTCCGAGCCGACTGGCCGAATTGGGATTTCGAACGGCCTTTCCGGATGACATGCTCGAAAGCAGTGTTGTCCTGGTTGTGCGTCGCGAAGACGGCAGCGTTGATCGGGACAATGCCGAATTCAAAGCAGGGCTTCAGAATTCTGACAAGCTATTCATTACGGATGTCCTGGTTCCGGAACTTTACCTGCTGACGGGACTGAAGCGAGAAGCGGATGAGCTGTTATCGGAGGAAATTGAAGAGCAGGAACGGCGTTCGGCCGCGCTGACGAAGGAGCAGGTCGCAAGACAGGATCGACTGCGCGAGATCGTTCATGATATCCAGTGGTTTCAGGATCCCAAAATCGGCGACCTTCTGAACAGCGAAGATGGCAAAGCGTCGTTGATTGTTGTGCAGCTGAAGACTGAGTTCCTGGATCAGGCCAATTCTGAACTGGTCAATGCGATTGAGGAATTCATTGATCGGCTTTATCGCACCCCCGTACAGAATCCGGGGACTGCGACAGGAAACAATCAGTCTTCGTCTCCCACGATGCCAGCGGGCCTGGATGTTGCGATCAGTGGTTCGGCCACTTTCGGTCGTGACATGATCATGGAGTCGCAGAAGAGCGCGAAGGCCACCGAGAAATGGACCGTGATTCTGGTCGTCATTCTTCTGATCGCCATCTACCGCGCTCCATTGCTGGCGCTGATACCACTGATCACGGTTGCTGTTTCGACCACCGTTGCCATCAGCCTTCTGGCTATTGCCGCGGAGTATGGGTGGGTCAGTCTGTTCAATGGAATTGAAACTTATGTGACGGTCGTCGTCTACGGAGCGGGCATCGATTACGGTTTGTTCCTGATGGCTCGCTATCGAGAAGAACTGGATGACGGCGCAACCATAGAAGAAGGGGTCTCTCGTACACTGAAGACAATTGGCCCGGCACTGGCGACGAGTGCGGGTACATCAATCTTTGGTATTGGCATGATGATGTTCGCCGAATTCGGCAAGTTCCGTCAGGCGGGTTACGCCATCACGTGTGGTCTGTTCATTTGTCTGATCGCCAGTATTACGCTGACCCCTGCTGTGATTCGTTTGTTTGGTCGCTGGGCGTTCTGGCCAAGCATGATGACGCTGCACAACCGTGGTGAAGGTGGCTTTCTGGTAAAAGCCAGTTGGTTGACGCGGCTACAGAGAGCCAACTTGATGCAGACAGGCTGGCAACGCATCGCAAATCTGGTTCAGCAGCGTCCGGGGCTCACCTGGCTGCTGAGCATTCTGGGAATGCTGCCGTTCGCCATGATTGGTGTTATTTACTTCAGTCACCTGAGTTATGGTCTGTTGTCTGAATTACCGGATGATTCCACCAGTTTGCGCGGGATCCAGGCGATTCAGTCTCACTTCCCGGCAGGTGAAGTCGGCCCGGTTTACGTATTGCTGGAAGCGGAAGGGATCGACTTTCGCGAACTCTCTCGAGGTCCGGAGAGGCTTATCGAAAAGCTCTCCAGTTCACTTGAGGCGGACAAGCAACGTCTTGGAATTCACTCCGTTCGATCATTGTCCTCACCCAGGGGAAACCGTGGATCAGTCAGACTGAACGCCGCTCAGGCCATCGGGCAACGAAAACTGGCGCGAGACTACTACGTGAGCAAAGAAAATCACTCCGTGACGCGTCTGGATCTGATTTTCGAAAACGACCCATTTTCCACGAGCAGCATTGCGGAATTCAGAAAACTGCGCGATGAACTGCCGACCATGCTGCCTGAAGAGCTGGCCAACGCCCGGTTGTCATTCAAAGGTCCCACTGCCAACGTCAGTGACTTAAAAGACGTTACCGACCGCGATCAGATTCGTATCGACCTCCTGGTGTTGGTCAGCGTCTATGTGGTCCTGGTCGCGTTACTGCGAAAACCGGGGATCTGTAGCTACCTGATTCTGAGCGTCTTTTACAGCTACCTCGCAACTCTTGGTATTACCTTCTTTGTCTTCTGGGCGATGGATCCTTCCGGCTTTACCGGAATGGACTGGAAGGTGCCACTGTTTCTGTTCACGATCCTGATTGCCGTGGGAGAGGACTACAACATCTTCCTGATGACGCGCATCGACGAAGAACGCAAGACGCATGGCCCGATTCGCGGCATCACGGTGGCTCTGGAAAAGACCGGAGGGATTATTTCCAGCTGTGGAATTATCATGGCGGGTTCCTTTTCGTCGCTGATGGCCGGCAGTCTTCTGGGCATGGATCAACTTGGCTTCGCACTGGCACTGGGCGTCTTGCTGGATACGTTTGTTGTTCGACCCATCATGGTGCCAGCGTTCATGGTGTTGCTGGCCCAGGGACGCTTAGGCCCCATGAGCCGTCTTGCAGGATTCCAGCCGGAAACCGTGGTGGAGCGTGAAGGAATGGCCAGCGATGGTTTTGACTCCAGTGGCATGGTTTCGGGCAGGGACAGCTCAGGCAGTATGAATCCGATCGATTTCGATCAGGAAAAAACCGATGCGGTAAAGCATTCATGAGCAGTTTTAAGTTTCACCTGGATGCATCAGATTCGCAGACATCAGGTCGAGCTGGCCGATGGGTAACGCCGCACGGCGTCGTTGAGACGCCCGCATTCATGCCGGTGGGCACGCTTGGAACGGTCAAGGGGCTGCTTCCTTCGCAGTTACGGGATGCAGGGGCGCAAATGGTTCTTGCCAACACCTACCATTTGGCGTTGCGCCCCGGAAGCGAAATTGTGGCCGAACTGGGTGGTCTGCATCGATTTATGGACTGGGACGGTCCAATTCTGACTGACAGCGGAGGGTTTCAGGTCTTCAGTCTGGCCGCTATGCGAAAGCTCACCGATGAAAAAGCGGTCTTTCGATCCCACATCGACGGCAGCCTGCTGGAGCTTTCTCCGGAAACCGCCGTGAGGATTCAGGAGAATCTGGGGGCCGATGTCATTATGTGTCTGGACGAATGCCCTCCGTCCGGCGAATCAATTGAAAAGATCCGCAAAGCTGTCGATCGCACGACTCTCTGGGCAAAACGCTGCCGGGATGCCAAGGAGAGGTCGGACCAGGCCCTGTTTGGAATTGTTCAGGGGGGCGTGCACGAAGAAATGAGGCTGCGATCTGCAGATTCCCTCGTCAGCCTGGAATTCCCAGGGTACGCGATTGGTGGTTTAAGTGTCGGGGAGCCTCCTGAGGCGATGTACCGCACCCTGGATTTCACGGTTCCTGCCCTGCCTGTCCAAAAACCGCGATACCTGATGGGTGTCGGGCGGCCGGAAGACATTCTGGAAGCGGTTTGTCGGGGAATTGACCTGTTCGACTGCGTGATGCCCACCCGAAATGGCCGTAATGCAATGGCATTCACGAGTTCCGGCCCGGTTCGTTTACGAAATGCCGTCCACCAGAGGGATGACAGTCCACTGGACCTGGAATGCAGCTGTGTTGCGTGCACTCGCTACAGCCGGGCGTATCTGAGGCATCTGTTCGTTGCGAAGGAAATGCTGGGCCCGATTCTGCTGTCGCTTCACAACATCACATTTTACCAAACCCTCGTCCGTAATCTCCGGAAGGCGATAATCGCGGGTGTTGCGGGGGAGTTCCGTTCGAATCAACTTGCCCGCTGGCACTCGCAGCCCTAATATGCCGCGTTTTTCCCTGACAAATCGCCCACAACTGAGTGATTACGTCGTAGAACGTCTGTTGTTCGTTGCTGGTTCTGCCAGTACTGAGCGGTAACAGGCGGACTTTGATGGCGAAGTCCGGACGTATCCGTGGGAAAGTTTCCTCCAGCGTGCAAAACATCAGGCAAATCGAGTGCTGAATTTTCAAACGTCGATCGAGAATGTTATCCCGCAGCTTTGGCGAACCTGCATTCTTGCTCAGGACGCCGTGAAGCCGGGCGAACCAAATCCTCTGGTGACCATGGGCCCGTTCCTGATCATTGGTGTGATGTTCTATCTGTTGTTCATGCGACCTCAGCAAAAAGAACAACAGAAGCGAGCCGCTGTGTTGGCAAACCTCAAAAAGAACGACAAGGTTGTCACCGCGGGTGGCATCATTGGAACGGTCGTGGAGGTGTCGTCGGACAACGCCAGGATTACTCTGAAGGTTGACGACAACACGCGAATTAAGTTCCTGCGATCCAGCATTCAGGGACTGCTGGAAGACTCCACAGATTCAAATTCTTCGACCTGATGGACTAAGTTCCAGCGGGCTTTTCGATATCCCCCTTTTCAACGGCTGACATCCTCAGGAACTTCTTCGATGTATCAATTCCTTAACGGATTGCTGACTCTGGCCTTGCAGGATTCTGAAGCGGTCGCAGCAGCAGCTGACACCGCTGCAGAAGCCCTGGAAACAGCCTCGAAAGTGGCTGAAACGACAGAGGCAGCTGCACCATCGTCCGGCATGACAGGAGTGCTGGTGCTGTTTGGTGTTCTGGCTCTGATTGTTCTTCCATTCGTGCTGGGGCAACTGCTCGCCAATGCACTCAAGGTGAAAGAGTGGGGCTTCCGAATCGGCGTCAGCCTGTTTGCACTGGTGCTGGGTCTGGCACCTTTTATCGGCTCCATCATGGCCGGACGGCCCGTCACTGAGACCATTCGTCTTGGGATCGACCTGAAAGGCGGGACCAACATCGTTTACAAGGTGAACGGAGAAGGTAAGGAAGTCACCAATGAAATTATGGACCGGATGGTGGGGGCCGTTGGCAAGCGAATCAACCCTTCCGGGGCAGAGGAAATCATGGTTCGTCAGGTCGGTACAGACCGGCTTGAAGTGATTGTGCCGGGCGAAGACCCGCAGACCGTGGCTGAGCTGAAGCGCAAGCTCACTACACTGGGCAGCCTGGAGTTCTTCATTGCAGCCGATCCCGTCGACGATCGTGAAATCGTGGAACAGGGACGCTCTCTGGATGTGGAAACAAAAGAACTACTGGACGCCACTGGCAACATGATCGCCGTCTGGCGACAAGCTTACGAAACCAATGGTGTTCCCAAGCCTCAGGAGGCACTTGTCAGCCGACCTGTTGAAAAGCTTCGATCTGTTGACGGAAAAACGGAGAAGTATCAGACCTTCGAGTACCTGCTTCTTGTCGACCCACCAGCTCAGCGAATTACTGGTGAGTACCTGGTTTCAGCAACGCCGGGGTATGCCCCCAACGGTGAAATTATCGTGAACTTCGTCTTCAATCAGGCGGGGGGGTTCCTGTTCCAGAACATGACCAGTGAAAACCTTCCGATCGAAGGACGGAGTCCACGCAAACTGGCGATCGTCCTTGACCGCAAGGTGTTTTCGGCGCCGCAGATCAATTCGGTCATTGCAGAGCGTGGTTATATCGAAGGTGGTGGGACCGGGTTTTCCGTCGAAGAAGCTCAGGAACTTTCTGATGTCCTGAACGCAGGTGCCCTTGAAGTTCCGATTGATCCAAAGCCATTGAGCGAAGCGACCGTCGACCCGACGCTGGGTGCTGACGTTCGAAATAAAGGCGTGAATTCGGTGATCATGGGCGGAGCGATCGTGGTCGTCTTCATGCTGTTTTACTATCGACTCGCCGGTGTCGTCGCTATTGTCTCTCTCGCCCTGAATATCGTCCTGGTACTTGGCACGATGGTGCTGATCAACGCGACATTCAGCCTGCCGGGGCTGGCTGGTATCGTTCTGACGATCGGTATGGCTGTTGACGCCAACGTTCTGATCTACGAACGCATGCGTGAAGAACTCAGCCGTGGATCCAGCCTGAGGATGGCCATCCAGAATGGTTTCGCCAAGGCCTTGTCGACGATTGTTGACGCCAACGTAACAACGCTGCTTACAGCCGTCGTTCTGTTCACGATCGGTACCGATCAGGTGAAGGGGTTTGCCATCACCCTGTTCATCGGTATCGTGATGAGCATGTTCACTGCCCTGTTTGTGGGTCGATTACTGTTCGACATTATCGAAAAGAAGCGATGGGCATCAAAGCTCAGTATGATGTCGATCGTCGGCAGTACCAACTGGGACTTCCTGGGCAAGCAAAAGCTTTGTGCCGTGATCTCGGTCGCCCTGATCGGAACAGGTCTGGTCGCATTCTTCTCACGTGGTCAGGAGAACTACGACATTGACTTCACCGGCGGAACCATGGTCACCATGCAGTTCACTGAAGATGTGAAGACGGAAGATGTTCGCGAAGTCCTCGCGACGCAATTCACAGACGCCTTCACACTGGAACGTCTGGCTATGGACGCGGACACCACAGAAGGAGTCGGTCGCCATTTCCGCCTGCGAACCACCGAAAGCGATTCCGGAATCACCAATCAGGATGATACCGCAGATGCATCGGCCGAAGAACGCGTTCGCGGAAAAGTCTTTGAAGCATTCAAGGGCAACGGCGACATGAAGCTTCGGATGGTGACGATGGAGTTCAGCGATATTCAGCCGATCAAGATTGCGGAAGACGACGATTCCGTCGAAGCACTTCAGTTGAAGCGATTCGACGGTGGTTCTTCAGCCGATATCACGCTGTCTGACGAAGTTGCCGCCGGAACGGTTCTGGATAACCTGTCTGCCGCACTCAGCAGGATCTTAAGTAACGGCCAGCCCAGATATGGTGAACCGTCTGCATTGATCGAGATCGCAGGCGTTGAGGGTTCCGGAATGGAAGCCGCTGAAATGGCGGTACGCAAGTACTCAAAGGTGACTGTTCGGGCGATGCCCGCTGTTGAGCCGGATGATCTGAAAACCGCGCTGACAACCATGCAGGACAGTATGGCCAGAAGCCCGCTGTTCGACGAAGTGAACACGTTTGCCAGTGCTGTTGCCAGCGAAATGAAGAGCCGGGCTGTCATCGCGATTCTTCTCAGCATGCTGGTGATCACGGCCTACATCTGGTTCCGATTCCAGCATGTGACCTTTGGTCTGGCCGCTGTTGCAGCGTTGATTCACGACGTACTGTTCGTGATGGGCATGCTGGCACTTGTTTCCTACATCAACGGCACGCCGATTGGCAACCTGCTGCTGGTGAATGATTTCCGTATCAATCTGCCGATGATTGCCGCATTTCTGACTCTGGTCGGATACTCGCTGAATGACACCATTGTCGTCTTTGACCGTATTCGCGAAGTAAGAGGCAAGAATCCTCAACTGACAGCGGAAATTGTCAATCAGTCGCTCAATCAGACCCTGTCACGAACATTGTTGACCTCTTTGACAACATTCCTTGTTGTCATTGTCTTGTACGCGTTTGGTGGCGAAGGGATTCATGGTTTCGCATTCTGTCTGACTGTCGGTATCATCATCGGTACGTACAGTTCTATCTATGTTGCGAGCCCGATCCTGGTCTGGCTGATGAACCGCAGTGCGAAAGTTGCTGCAGGCAAGTAGTCTTTCGGGGCAGGTTGTTAAAATCGGCAATCAATATCGAAGCCCGGCTTTCTGATTGAGGCCGGGCTTTTTATCGTGAGCAATATTGCATCGTTTGCGTCTCATCCAGTCCACGCTCTTCGCAGCGTGGGCTTTCTTCATTTAGGTGCTCCTTTTCCGGATTGGAGTTCAGGTCGGAATGATCGAACCTACGCCACTAAACTGGTCGACTGTTGATGCAGCTGAAATGTACGAAGTTCCCCGCTGGGGGAACGGCTACTTCTCTGTCAGCAGCAAAGGCACGGTACTGGTCCATCCCGATCGTGATCCGTCACGCGGGGTCGATCTGAAAGAACTGGTCGAACGACTTCAGTTGCGCGGGCTGGATGTGCCGGTTCTCCTTCGGTTTAACGGCATCATCAAGGACCGGTTGAGCATGCTGCATCGCGTGTTCAGCGATGCAATCCGTGAACACAACTACAATGGCACTTATGCCTGCGTTTACCCGATCAAAGTGAATCAGCAACGCGAGGTTGTTGAGAAGGTCGTTGAGTACGGTCGGGAATTTGGTTTCGGCCTTGAAGCGGGCAGTAAGCCGGAACTGCTGGCCGTCGTTGCGATGACGGAAGCACAGACTCCCATCATATGTAACGGCTTCAAGGATGCCGAATTTATCGAGATGGCGTTGCTGGCCCAGAAAGTCGGGCGCCATGTGATTCCTGTCGTGGAAAAATACACCGAGCTCGAATTGATTCTGAAGTATGCAGAACGACTGGGTGTCCGGCCTCAAATCGGCATGCGAGTGAAACTGGCAGCGCGGGGGGCCGGCCGATGGCAGAGTTCGGGTGGATATCGATCCAAATTTGGTTTGCGTGCGAATGAAATTCTGACTGCACTGGATGAACTCAAGCGTCGCGGCATGGAAGACTGCTTCACGCTGCTCCACTTTCACCTGGGGAGTCAGATCACCAACATCCGGCAGGTGAAAGCTGCCCTGAATGAAGCGTCCCGTGTTTACACCGAGCTTGTGCATCGTGGAGCCGGCCTGAAATACATGGACGTTGGTGGCGGACTTGGGGTGGACTACGACGGTTCGCAAACAAACTTCGAATCCAGCATGAATTACACGCTGGAAGAATACGCACGCGATGTCGTCTACAGCATTCAGTCTGTGTGCGACGATGCCGGTGTTGCACACCCAAACATTATCTCGGAAAGCGGTCGAGCGATCTCAGCGTTCCACAGTGTGCTGGTCTTCAGCGTGCTCGGTGTGTCACAGCAGGGGACAGAAAGTTCTGCAGAATCGCTCTGCCCGGCAGACGACTCGTCACAGGCGCTGCAGGAGCTTTACCAAACCTATCGCAGCCTGAACCAAAGGAACGCTCTTGAAAGCTTTCATGATGCACAACAGGCTATCGATACCGTAATGACGCTGTTCAATACCGGACATATGCCGCTGGATGAGCGTTGCCTTGGCGAGAATATCTATTTCGCGATCTGTAATAAGATCTGGGATCTGACGCATTCCATGGAGTACATCCCGGAAGAGCTGGAGCGTCTCGACCGAATGCTGTCAGATAACTATTTCTGCAACTTTTCACTGTTCCAGTCGATCCCCGATTCATGGGCGATCAAGCAGCTTTTCCCTGTGATGCCGATTCATAAACTGAATCAGGCGCCGACTCGGCATGCTGTCTTAAGCGATATCACATGCGATTCGGACGGGAAGATTGATCAGTTCATCGATCGACGCGACGTACGTCGCACACTGATGCTGCACGACTTCAAGAATGCGCCGTATTATCTTGGGATCTTTCTGATTGGTGCCTACCAGGAAATCCTTGGCGACCTCCATAACCTTTTTGGGGACACCAACGCGGTGCACGTTGATCTGTCGGAAACCGGTGAGGTGATACTGGATACAATCATCAAGGGCGAAACGGTCAGCGAAGTGCTGGACTACGTTCAGTTCCGGGGCCGCGACCTTATCCATCGACTTCAGGTTGCTGTCGAAGTTGCCGTCCGGGAAGGCCGGATCGACCATCTGGAGGCTGGCAAGTTCGTCAAGTTCTACGAAGAAGCTCTCAATGGTTACACCTACCTTGAAGAACCCGACGGAGAATAAGATGACCGATTCACTCGACTCACTGCATCACATTGCAATCTCAGTCCCCAATATCGCGGAAGCCGTTGACTGGTACACAAGTACATTTCGATGCGAGATCGCCTATCAGGACGAAACATGGGCGTTCCTGAAGTTTGCCAATCTGCATGTTGCACTCGTGATTCCTGATCAGCATCCGCCTCACATTGCATTCGTGACGCCGAAAGCTGGCAGCTTTGGTGAGCTGAAAACGCATCGTGATGGAACGCGATCGCTGTACATCAGCGACGTCGGTGGCAACGCTGTAGAATTGATGGACCCCGACAGCGTCTGAGCAGTACTCAAAACCTCTCTGCCGCAATGAACGCTGTTCGTGTCGCCAGGTTCGTGTCGTTCTGTTCACAGGAGCTCCGGCGACATCCGGAAGACAGGCGATTCTTGTTGCCTGTTTCAAAATCACCGTCGCCTGGAAAAGACCGCACTTCAGCGCATTCGGAAAGTTGACTACCTGCTGGCCGACCGTACGAAAGGCCAGCCGAGGTCAGGTTTACTGAATCGTCCGGGGCATACTGCTCGCGCTGATGTCATTGGTGGTTCTTCAACGGACTGTTCACGAAGAACGCCTGTTAAGTACCCGGCGCTTTGCGTTCGGCGGACGTGTAGTCGCAATTCGGTGACGAATGTGCGTTGTGTTGGATAGATCCGCGAAAGTCTCGACTATTCTGATGAACGGCCGAAGTACGCTTTTCGAATTCTGGTTTGATGACCATCATTCAGTCGGCCTGATGCTGACCCGTTGCCGTGGCAAATTAGAATTGCTTCTCTGGCTCGTCGTCTTTAATTGTCATTTTCGTATTCGCACTCCGATTCTGAAATGCACGATTCATGAAACTGCTTTCTTCTTCCCTGCCGGTTTCCATCGTCATGATTCTGGTGATGGAATTTACCTCGACCGATGTACTGGCGGGACAGATTTCCCAAACGAGCGAGGCCTCCAATGCGAATTCGAGACAGGTTATTTCCCCCGACGGAATTCACGGTACGCTTGTCCTTGTCGGTGGTGGAGCAGTGCCTGAATCTGTTCGGGAGCTGTTGTTCAGGAATACAGCAAAGACAAACGATTCGGAATCTCGTTCGTCTTCCATCGTTGTGTTGGGTATGGCAGCAGACAACCCGTCGGCCGCCGCAGATCGCGCCGTTGTGTGGCTGTTGGAATCTTCTGCAAATACTGACCAGAAGAGCGATATCACTGGGTACTCGACCGTCGACGAGGAATTGATACAAGCGATCGATAAAGCGGATGCCGTCTGGATCTGCGGCGGGCAGCAGAGCCGACTGGCAAAGTCGATCGAAGGCAGTGGCGTCGAAGAGGCTTTGCATCGGTTACTCGACCGCAACGGAACGATTGCAGGGACGTCAGCCGGCGCGGCCATCATGTCCAGGGTCATGATTGCTTCCGGAAAGGATCAACCGCAGATTTCAAAAGGGATGGATCTTCTGCCGGGAGCCATCGTTGACCAGCACTTTACGCAACGGAATCGCTTAGGACGCTCAAAACTGGCGGTTGCTGCCAACCCTCACTGTTTCGGGCTTGGAATAGACGAAGATACGGCTGTGATCGTATCCGGACGCCAGATGAAAATCATTGGCCGCGGCGCAGCCACCTGTTTGCTGGCGAAGTGTGATTACCGGGATGAGGAAGTGGTTCGCCTGCAGGCGCCGGCGATCGCTGATTTGACTCAGTGGCGGCGGGCTGCAGCTTGTCGAACCCGGAATGCTGACCCTGGGTTGCCCCGTCTTGGACCGCCTCAGGTCAAAGAGGGCGCTTTGGTCATCGTTGGAGGCGGATCGATGCCGCCGGACATCGTCAATCGCTTTATCGAACTTGCCGGTGGGAAGGACGCGAAGATTGTTGTGCTTCCCACCGCCGTTCCTCGCGACGTCGCACGCAGACAGCGTATTCCCGGCTTTCTGGCCAACAGTTCCGCTTCAAGCGTCAGGATTCTTCCGCAGGTCTGGCCTGAAGAGATTGCATCCGAAGAATTCCAGCTCTCTTTGAAAGAAGCAACCGGCGTCTGGTTCGGAGGGGGACGTCAATGGCACTTTGTGGATGCCTACGAAAACACGAATGCCATATCCTTGTTCACCGACGTTCTTAAGAGGGGCGGGGTGATCGGCGGAAGCTCTGCCGGTGCAACGATTCAGGGTGAATTCCTTGTTCGAGGGCATCCGATTGGCAATACGGTGATGATGGCGGAAGGATACGAACGCGGTTTTGGTTTCCTGCCAGCAGTTGCGATTGATCAGCATTTCGTTCAGCGCGGTCGAATGCCCGATTTGATCCCGGTGATCCGGAAGCACCCTGAGCTGCTTGGTATTGGGATTGATGAAGGAACCGCTTTGGTCGTACAGGGTACGAAGGCTGAAGTGATCGGCCAGCATTCGGCTCACTTTCTGACCAGCGAGGCCATTCGGCAGATTGATGCCTCCGGCGTTTCAGAGACTCCGGCTCAGTCGTACTATCGCACGGTGGAAACGGGCGGAGCGATTGATTTCGGAGAGCTGATCCCTTCAGATGCGAAGAATTAACGGTCGTTGATGAGCCAGGAAAGACGCAACTCAAGGCATCAGAAACGCACGTTTCGTATGTTCCTGCCTGGCAGCGATTCCTCACCGCCACTTCGGGTTCTTTTTCAGCGGGCTGCTCATTCAGGTCGGGTGATCGACCAATTGATTATGGCGGTGGAACAGGAATCGCCCTGATCCTGGCAACGATTTGTGGCCATTGTTCGTGATTGTGCAGGACATTCATATCCGGGTCATTTTCGAGGTGGTCGAGATCATCGAAGCCACCATTGACGGACTTTTGCAGCAATTCCATCGCCTTCTCAATTCGCTGTTGGTGCAGGTCTGCGTCGGAAGTGGCTTCCGCAGCCCGCGCGACAGTACATGCCGTGTTGTATTGGTTGCTGAAGTCGTCCGGGTCAAGGGCGAGCGTTTCGTTGGCCAGTTTCAGACCTTCTTCGATTTGCCCCAGTCGAACCATAGTCAGGGCCAGTGTGTTCATCGTCGCCGGTTCTTCGGGATTTAACTGGTTGGCTCGAACAAGATCGTTCAATGCATCGGTGAGGCGATCAGCGCGAAGTAAATACGAGGCTCGTTGCAACAGTGCATCTCCGAGCATAGGATCAGCTCGCACGGCCTGTTCGGTGAATTCCAGCGCTTCATCATACTGGTGTTCTTTTTTCTTAACGTGAGCAGCCTCCAGTAACGACCACGCTGGTGATCGGCGAGTCGCGGTCACCATGGAAGTAACCGCATACCGCTGTACTTCCTTGTTCCTGTGCCGCAACGCTCGATTGAGTACTCGGTGAATTTCCGGGTGCGGCAATGCCGAGCATTTGCGAAGCATTGTGTCTATATGTTGATAATCACTGGCGTGATCATCCGATTCTGTGGCCGCTTGGAGTTCACCATCGACAAGTTGGGCGATCATCAGGATCGATTCTTCGGATGCGTCCACGGCAAATATGTCCAGCGCGGTGGAAAGAACTTCACGTCTTGACGCACCAGGCGCACCTTTCCAGTTCAACACCAGATTTCGCCAGCCTGGGAATTCGATACTCATCAGGTATCGAAGGAAATCCGTTCGCGTATGAACGGGCAATTCGTCAAATTGATCAACAATCTCCTGCACCTGAGAAGGATTCGCACATTTCAGGACCGCGCGGATGGTCAATGGCTGAGAGTTCTTCTGACTTCGGAGATGCCGCAGAAGATGAGACGTCCATGCTGGGTCCGGATATAATGCGGCAAGGTCTGACGTCGTCGAATCGATCTGTTCAGCAGTTAGTTGAACGGCCAGATACTGCTTTATCAGTGAAGCATCTTCATCCGATTGAGCGCGGGAGATGTACTGAGCCACAATCTCCTGCGCGGCTGGATCCCTGATTTCCAGTAACGATGCCCGTGCGGCGGCATGAACTGCAGGGTTTGTGACTGCGGCAAGCCTTCCAAGAAGCAGACGCAGTGTCGCCAAAGAGGCATTGTCCGCGACCGGATGGTCGGCAGTTGTCGCTGAAGGCTCCGAATCGGGTGAACCGCTTAACCCGGGTGGCGCTGGAGCAACCTCGTTTGCGATCGAATTGCCGGGAGTCGCAATGACGCTTTTTCGTCCTGACGATACACCCAGCGGATTCGGTTGCTTTGCCGCGAGGAAGTACATTAACTGGCAGGCACTATCGATCAACATGGGAGTCCATCGAGAGTCCCCGGACTTGACGGCCGCGTTCAGGATTTCAGTCCGAACATTCCGCTTATTGTCATTCCAGAGTTGTTCGACTCGTTCATCGACCGAATCGTGTTCGTTTGCCAACAAACTTACAACAGCCATGTCCGCTTCGTCATCTGATTCGATGACATCGACAATGGTATCAACCACATCCTTTCGACAGACCCGCGCGAGAAAGGGAAGGATGGTATCGCGCTGTTGCGGTTCGGAATTGCGGACAACCTGCAACAGCTGCTCGAGTTGATTTTCCGTCAGCGTGTCGATACCGGATTCCAGAGCTGCCGCACGAAACCGATCATCTTCTTCAATCATGGCTTTAAAGACATCGGGTTGTGGCATGTACAGGAACAATGACGAAGTTGCTGCCTGAATCGCTTCATTCTCAGTTGAATATGGACGCAACCCGGGATAGGCCCCCAGGTTGTCGCCCTGCTGGATCACCCCAACGAGTTCAATATTGCGAAATGGTTTCAGAGGTGACGTGTTGATGACGACGGAAGCCGGTGCCTCTGTGAGTGACCTGGATTGAAGAGCATCCAGCCAGTGAACAGCTGCGGTTGTAAACGACAGAATCCTTCCGGCGGATTTGTCGCGAGTGTTGTCAGCAGGATCTTCACCATTTCGGATTTCGGATTCATATTGGCGCGGGTCGTAAAATGGTGAACGCACACCGGTCCCCACAGGTTCGTCTGCGTCAGGTTCACCGGAGCCTATAGCGGCGATTACCAGGCGTCCTGTACCGTCTGCCTGCAGTCTTTGCAGGTGATCGTGGAGTGGCCACATGGCCAAAAGATCGAGCGACCTGGCAGAGCGAATAATGGCGACTGCATTACCGGGTCCGGAGCGTTCGACATCGAATGGATATGCGTCTCTCAGTTGTCGATTCAAATCGACGAATTCGCTCCTGTTTTCAAAGCTCCATTTGAGAACCAGAGGCCATTCGGAAGGTTCATACCGAATGGAATTGAACGACAGGACAACCGTGAAATTCTGTCCGGGCTGCATGACATGATTGGCTTGTCCAGAAACCTGAGCCCGCACACAGCGAACATTGGCCTCTCCTGTCAGCAATTCAAACTGAGATGCATCCACAGAGAGTGTTTGTTGAGATGTGTTTGTGACATCCATTGTCACGTTCAATGCAAGGGTATATCTGGCCGGAAAGATACTTAATGCACACTTGGTTTCCAGAAGCCGCATCGACAGACTGGATTCAGCGGGTTCCTCCGAAGCAGTCGTTGTCGATTGGTCGTTTGGCGACGCGGGATTAGCTGAGCTTAATCCGTCGGCATCTTCATCGAAGTTGGGCTGCGTTATCGTTGCCGGAGCCGCGCTTGGGGCGTACGCCGTAAACAGACTCGCTGTCGCCTCTGCTTGCAGAAGAGCTCCCAGGCAGACGGCCAGTCGCCAGTGCACAGCTAATTCCCGAATCGGTATGTGCCGAAGCCTTTGCACAATCAGTCCCTCACTTGTGGTCCACCACAAACGCACATCCCTCTGGTACCGAAATGATACCAGAGGGACGATTGTTTTCACTGCCAGTCTTGAAGTACCCCAACATTTCGCAACGAAGTGGACAATTGGGTGCGTGCAGGCTGACGTGTGGATGAAGCGGGGCGTTGTTGGCTGGACAATTCCCTTAGGTTTATCTCGCGGCTACGGAGTGTCGGAGAAAACAGTGACGGATTCAGATACATACAGTGGGTCCTTCATTTGACTGTATCTGACGACAGCGCTGATCACACCATTTCGGACGGGTTGATCTCCCTGCAGAATCAGTCGAAGTCTCATCTGTTCGCCCGGCTGAACTTTACTGATCGCGTTATAAATGACCATGTTCTGAGACTTGCTTTGCTGTGCAGGCTTACCATCTGCTGCGTCTGCAGACAGCACTCGAACCTGCGGCGGAAGCTGCACTCGTACTTCAACGTTGTCCGCGTCTGCTGTTCCTCGATTATCCAGTGTGATGGCAAACGTGAATTTCTCTCCCACCTGAACGGGGCCTTCCAGTGGGCGTATGTCCGCGCCGATGTTATGGATGTCCTCGACAGAAACGGTTCGTGTGGCCTGAGAACGGAAACCTGCATTTTCGATGACGTCAACAATACTGTTGAGTTGCCCCGACCGCTGGGCCTTCAGTTGAACGTCCAGAACGCGTTGTTTGCCGGGCGCAATGCGATCAATTTTCCATGTGATGATTCCCGTGCGATCATCATAGCTCCCCTCCGGAGCAGAAACGAAAGTCATCCCCGCGGGAATCTGTTCCTGAACGATGCAATTGGTTGCTTCGAAGTTGGAGTTGTTCGTGATAATGTTTCGGAAGTCAGCCGGGCGGCCAACAAAACGACGCTCGGGACCATGTCTTTCGACAGTAAGCTGAGCTCCAACAATTTCAATGACAGCATCATCCGTCGCTGTCGAAAGTCCGCTGCTGGCGACTTCCGCGGTCGGCCGGAATTCGCCCGGTTCAGACGCCACGACTGTTAACACAATCTCTTTCTTTTCACCTGCGGGCAACAAGGGAATCTCATACTCCAGATCATTGCCTTCCGGGTGCTTGAGTCCTGACGGAAGGACGCTTCGCAGTATGACATTCCCGGCATCACCACTGCCGTCGTTTCGAATCTCAAAGCGAAAATCAACTTCCTCACCCAGGCGAACCTCACTAGGCCCCGAAAGATCCAGTGCAAGGCGCGGCGCTGTAATCACTGTGGATGCACGCACCTGCGACTTGAAACGCACGGATGCAACCGAATCAATCGTACCTTCACCCGTCGGGACGACGGAAACTCGAATCTGCTGACGTTCATTTGGCTGAAGGCGGTCGAATACCCATCGTAGTTTTCGTGACGTGCGATCGTATTCTCCCTGCGGCACGGTCTGGTCGAGCGTCACGCCGCTTGCCATTTCATCTTCGACCGTCACTTCGTAGGCAGCTGTCTGACCATCGTTTGAAACCGTGATCACGTATTCCATGGGAACGCCAACAGTTGCCTGTGCCGGTGCATCTTTCCGCAGCGTCACGTGGGGCCGCATGGAATTTGTGAGACGATCGTCGTTGTTCAGACCAACTCCATCGGATGGCCCTGTGATCGGAGATGCGTTATCGCCCGGTGCGGGGAAGTCCAGTCTGTCGTTCGGCCGTCCCGTCGAGAAATCGCCAGATGGGGCATTGCCGTTTTCCTGAGTGCCACGATCTGGTGCGAAAGGATCAGACAGCGGGGTTCTGCGATCATTTCCCGATGGATTTCGCGGCGTAGGATCAGCTGGCTGAGAATCGAATCCCGGAAAATCATTTCGAGACGGAACATCGACGGGAGACATGTCGACGGGTGATCGAGTCCTGTCGGGCGTGGTTCGCGCGCCGTCGTTGAAGCGATCCTGTGGAATCAGAATGTCGTTGTCCGGCGAACTGCCGGACGGCCGCGCGTCTTCCCGGAAGAAATCGATTTCGGGTTCGGCGTCCAGGTTCCCCAAAGGTTTATTGCTGTCCGGGCCAGCCGGTCTCGAAAACCTGGGATCCGGATTCTGGCTGGGAACGGGAGCTGGCGGCTGTGAATTATCCAAACTGTCAGGCCGTAAGACAGGATTGCCACTGCCATTTGGACGCGGCATCGGAACCGGGTCGAATCCTTGGAACGGATTCTCCTCAATGCCAGGTTGACGAATGGGGGGCGAAGCGCCGGATGAAGGTGATGAGGTCGGATCTCCCGTCGGAAACGGTTCCTCCGCTTCAAATGGATCGGGCGTAAATCCGCTGTCAAAATTATCGCCGGTAGTCCCGGGTTGTCGGGTTCCGTTGGGAATTGAATTTTCAATAGGTTCCAACCCCGGGGCCGGTCCAGGAATGGGGGCCGGACGAGTACCTGGGGCAGGACGAGGATTGGCAGTCGCCGATTCGTCTGCGCCGAAAAAGAGGATTGGCTCTCCGCCTCCAGTTCGAGGAGATGAACCTGCAGGCTGAGATCCGGCCCCGTCCTGTGCTGCGGCGGGGTTTCCCTGTGCAGGTTCGCCGAACGGATCAGGCTCGCCGTCGAAAGTAAATGCAGGCAACTCAGGCTCAGATGGCTCGTTCCCATTCAGATTCAGGGATTCAAAACGCGACCCATTGCTGGTGGATGGCGAACCATCAATTGGAAATGGCTGATCCTGCTGAAATCCAACAGTCTTGATTTCTGCCGTCTGATTATTGCCTGATGCAAGCATAACACCCGATGCATTTTCCTGCACGGGATCCTCCGCGTGAGGATGCTGGTGCGAGTGCCCATCTTCCTCCGCAACATCGCCGAATGGATTATCACCTTCGTACAGCTGGCTGCGTCGTACGGTTGTGTCCACAACTGCCATCGCGCCAGCGGGAGGTGTATTCGGAGTTGGTTCTGTCAATGATGTATCTGCGAATGTCGCATCAGAAAAACCAACATCCGCAGGGTCCTGCTGAGACATCAATCTGTCGAAGTCCGTTGTGGAATCGGGTGTCAGATTTGACTCGATACCGCCGGTTTCGATACCGGCAAATTCCTGGGCGTCCGGAGGCAGCGGGGTCTGCTGCCCTGCGTTTTGCAGTTGAGGCAAACGCTGTTGAACCTCAAGAACCACCAGGGTGCCAATCCCGATAATTCCGACGGCTGCGACGATCTTCCAGATTGAATTCTGCATTGGGAATCCCTTCCCCACCATGACGAGCGACAAGCGCAGTCCATCCCTGAATTGCGCGCATGTTCTTGAACCGACGTAGAAGTAGCAGAAACTGCCGATTTAGCAAAGACGTGTTTTTGGCAGGAAAATTGCTGGGTTTTCCTTCTCTGGTCCTTATCACTGCGGGCCAAACCATGAAGGATAATCGGGGTTGACGTCTTGAAGATGACCGTCTGCGTCCACGGGAAAGTCCATCGTTTCACCAGCGAAGCTCAAGTGTTCGCTGTTGGCAACCTCGTCGAAACAAGCCTCCGAAACGCGTACCCTCGAAAGGTGCAACGTATCGGAGATCTGCACAACTCGGGCATTTTGCGGCTCAATCAGTCCAATCGTCTGCAACGCACACTCGATGGTCTCCCTGTCGGTGGGGAGAGTAATGGGAATCATGGCAGCTTCCGGGTGAAGCCCGGTCACGCAATTGATACGCGTAATATCGTGATTGATCTGGGCGACACAACGAGCCGTCGTAAACTCGGACATGCCGATCCCTGTGCCGTTTCCGTGTGTCGCCTGGGTAAGTGAACGGATCATAATGCGGCGACATCGAGCCAGATCACGGTCCGTTGCAAGATGATCATTGAATTTGCGACCAACCACATTTGCATCCATGCCCACACCACTGATGTCTTTTCCAATACGATCGACGATGAGCAGATCACACTCCGGCAATGGCAGTCGTGGCAACCACTTGTTCGCCATTGTCAGCAATTCTGGCTCACGGCGGGCAAAGTTCTCCGGGGCAACTGCTTCAATCAGTCCGGTTTCATCCCGGCAGTTTTCCAGAATAGCCATCCCGCCGACGATGCGGCAAACCTGAAGAACCTTCTCTGCTACCGAAGCAAGTATTTCCGGAAAGCTGGTGTCCAGAATGCCCCGGTGGTAGATCTTTGCCCCTTCGTGTTTGCCCAGGCCAATCAGCATCATTTTGTGCAGACCAGATTCGACAGGGCCAACGAAGCGAGTATGCGGCTTCACGCGGTTGCATACAAAGACATGGTCAGCCTCCGCCGCATATCGATCAAAATGAACCGGCATGCCGTGACTGGTTTGAGCAACGACAACCGTTTCCATGGTCGCTCGAAACGGAATGCCGATGAATTCTTCGGTGATTCCAAAGCTGGCCAGCAATGCGAGCTGACCTTCCGGCGTTCCACCGCCATGACTGCCCATGGCCGGTACGATAAAAGGTTTCGCCCCAAGACGAAGGAAATGCGCGGCGACTTCTTTCAGAATGATGGCGATGTTCGCGATACCTCGACTTCCCGCGGTAATGGCCACTGACTGCCCTGGCTGAATCCGCTCGTTCAGAGAAAGCGACTCCATCTGTTGCCGAACAGTGGCAGGAATGTCGACAACTGTTGGGCTTTCAAATACCTGGTGGACATCACACATTCGGGGCAGTTGGGGCATTCGAAGACATCCTGCATTTGCGGAAGTAACTCAGCGCGGATAGCGTTGATGGGATCAGCATAATGCATTGCCTCTTCTCGGAACAGTAGACGACTTCTGTTTGTCGGCAACTGAATTTCCGGCCCGCGGGCCTTTCCGCGATCACGAATAGACAAGGTTAACTTCGGCAGGTCGCGGATGGATGCCGCTGAGGGCAATCAAGCGGGATTCGGAGGTTGCACTGCAGCGGTGTTGGATTCCGAGGGCGATGCAGATGGCGTGTCGGGCGTTTCTGAAGCTGCCGGAGTCACTGTCGTGTCGGGTGTCGCTGCAGATTCGAGGGCGGGGTCGTCTGGTGGCGCGGTGTCTGGTGGCGCGGTGTCAGCAGTTCGCGTTTCCGTCTCTGAATCGAGGGCTGGTTCGGGACTTTTTGTCGTCATTTCGGACGATTGGGATTCGCTGGTTTCCTGTTGGAATCCTGCCGGAGATACGAACTCTGCTGTGTCAGCAGCAAGCATGGACGGGGAAATACCGCCGTTTGCGACGTGCCTTCGCAGGGCATCGAAATAGCTGGGAATCGATTTTTCCACCAGAGGCATCAGTCGTGGCGCCGTCGAACTGTTGGCAAGGCTTGCCAGATAGTCCACCAGCACGGCTTTTGTTTCCGGGGAAGAGTGCAGCAAAAAGTGCACCCAGGCCCAGGCTTCTGCATAGTCTTGTCGGGTGAGTTTCTGGAAATCATGTTTCAGTTCCAGTTGGAACAGGTTGGGACTCCATGGCCTGTCCGCTTCGGCAGCAGTCGCACGATATCGGCTCGTCAGTTGAGCGACGTGGTCCGCATGAATTCCGCCTGGAGTTGTTCCTTCGACTTCAAAATACTCGGCTAACCCTTCGTCAAGCCAAAGGGGTACCGTTTGGAGACTAGCATGCAGGACACCGTGGGTGAATTCATGTCGCAAATCCTCCATCATTCGAGGGCTTCGATAAGAATACACGGCCAGCTCACGGTTTGTACCGACGAAATAGGCGCGACGAGGAGGTAGCTGGCTCCACGTTGACTGCATGTAGTAGCGATAGGTGGATTCGTCGCTGAAAAGATAGAGAACAACAGGGTCACGCTGCGGGGGCAGTTGCAGTGTCTTATTGATCTGAGTGTGCAGAGTGTTCAGTTCAGTCAGGATAGGATCATCAGCTTCGATGGGTGAGTCTGACTTGATGACGAAGTACCTGGTTGTGAATGAATGCTGAGATGGCTTGTCCGCAGAAAAAGTCGTCCTGGGTGTCAGTTGGCATCCCGCAGTCAGAATGAAACCAAACGCAACCAACAGCCACCCTCCCCAATAGCGTGTATTCGCCCGAATCGACCTGATTCGACGAACCGGTTGCGCACTGGAAGGTGGTAGACGCGTCTGCATTCCGAAGAGTAATCAAGCAATATCTGAAGGCAGGATGGAACGACCCGTTTCGCTCGACTGTTGTTGGTGGCACAAGCGAGTGCTCTGAGGCAGGAGTCGAATCGTGGCAGAACAGGACCATTCGATCAAGCCACGTTGATCCATCCGAATACAGATGCGAACAATAGGATGAATAGGCAGTTTGCTTGGGTTGTTCGATCTGCGTAGATTGCCTGCGCCGTGTGGAATTCTTTCATTCGCATGAGTGAATTTAAAAGTCCATCGGAAAACGAACCCATTTTTTTGAGGCCAGCGCCGGACCGACTGATGCGTTCGACATCGGTATGACCGTCAAGGTCTACGTCATCGGACCGACTGTGAAGGAAATGTCTACTGGATTCACCGGACAAATCAGGAATGCCCTTCCCATTGGTCGAATTGAAGGATGCTGATTTTCGGGAATGCGATTCCGGGCGATGCTGGTCAGAGCGAACCCCGGGATCGCACTCCTTTTGTATTCTTCCGGCCTGAACAGCCAACTGGTTAAAGGATTAACCTCGTGGGCGAAGTGAACCAATGTTGCTCCGTAAGCGAGCCAGATGGAATGAATGGAATGCCCCGTTCATTGCACAGGGATTGGTTCCGAAGAAGTCCGGTGGAAACCCGTACGCAGATTCATCTGGAATTGCTCGCCTTTCGGGATACGGCGCTGCGTACACTCGCCATGATCGCTCTTTGGTGGCTGGTCGTTTCTCAATGCCCTGGCGGCGAGTCACCGACGGCCATTGCCGGGCAACGAGTGAATCCCGGGCCGCGAGTTGATCCGGGGCAGAGAGCGGGAAATTCGAAGTGGCCCGTCGATGCAAACGCTCCGCAGTTGCTCAAAGAACCTGCGCCGACTTCCGCATTCGCGTTTCCGCCTGAAGCTGAATCATCGCCACTGGTCGATTCCATCCTGGACCAACGTGGAACCATTCGACTGGACTATTTCCCGTCACTGGCGGAACGCTCGAACGATTCTCGGGTTCCTGTTGACCAGACATCGTTGAGTCAAATCATTCCCGAAACGACCAATGAGGTCCTTCCGACTCACGGGACACATACGAATTTCGTTTCGTTTCGGCAGCTCTTTGATGATCCGGCCAAATACAGTCCCTGCGAAACCGGATGGCAGCTACTTCCGGACGGGCTGCTCTACAAAACTTATCTGGCAGGCTACAAAGAACCGCGAATTCAGTACACGAATCTTTTCGACACGCATTCGAAGCGGCGTGTGACAGAAGCAGTTTTAGGTGGTCGTGTAGGCATCGTTCGCTATGGAACTTTTGGAGCGAACAATCCTCAGGGATTCCAGCTGGATCTGGACGGAGCTGTGTTTGCTCGCGTACTGCCGGATGAAGTGAGCACCATGCTGGAAGGAGCGGACTTTCGGGTGGGGCTTACCGGAACCTGGCGACATGGTCCATTAGCTGCTCGAACAGGTTACTATCATATCAGCAGTCACGTTGGTGACGAATTCCTGCTGGCCAATCCGATGTTCAATCGCATCAACTACGTACGAGACTCACTTTTGTTTGGTCTGAGTTATGATGTCAACAGTGACATCACTGTCTACAGCGAACTGGGCGCTGCGCCAGGGACCCAGGGCGGTGCGAAAATGTTTGAACTGCAGTTTGGTGGCCAGTACACGCCCATCGCGACTCGTCCCTCGAATGGCGCCCCCTATGTCGGTATCCACACACACCTCCGTGAAGAATTCAACTTCAATGGAAGTCTTAATGTCGTCGCTGGATGGGGATGGCAGGGGCCGACCAGTCGCCGCCGTCTCCGAGTGGGAATGATGTACTACACTGGACCATCGATGCAATTCTCGTTTTTTGACCGCTATGAGAATCTGCTTGGCGGCGGTATCTGGTTCGATTACTAACTCAGACCCCATTTTTCAATAATTCCAGCGCGTGATCTGATTCGCCGTCGCAGCCTTTGGCGTCAGCGGATTTGGGAGTTTGCTGTCCGTTGAAAAATCGGGACGGCACGCAGGACGACTGGAAACCATGATTTCTTCAGGTCTCCTGTTCGAGCCAGTCCCGGTTTTCAACAGGCTGTTAAGTGAAGGTGCTGCGTTCGTGGCTTTTCAGAAGTTGTCTTTGTTCGAAAGATTTCACATGCGGAATGACTTTGTCGCTGGACACGCCCTTCGCGGCGTCACCCTGTTCGTGCTGGGGATCGTACGTCTTGCGTTTACATCCGCTGCACCCGCGGACGATGCTCCATCACTGAATACCCTGTTGCAGCCGTTTGTAGCCAAACATGAACTGGCGGGAGCCGTTGCAGTCGTCGCCGATCGAAATCAGATTCTCGCGTTAGAAATGGTTGGCTTTTCGGATGTCAGTCTTCATCAGCCGATGACGAAGGATGCGATGTTCTGGATTGCATCGCAGTCCAAGCCAATGACTGCAACTGCGGTGATGATGCTTGTCGATGAAGGCCGAATATCGCTGGATGATGCGGTCGAAACACATTTGCCGGAGTTCAAAGGCCAGATGGTAGTGACAGAAAAGTCAGACGATCAGGTAACGCTGCAACGTCCGGTTCGCCCCGTGACAATTCGTGACATTCTAAGTCATATGAGTGGCCTGCCGTTTCGATCGGCGATCGAGGAGCCAACGCTGGATGGGTTGCCACTGCGTGTTGCGGTTCAGAGTTACGCGATGACGTCTCTTCAGACGCAGCCGGGGACCAGGTATCAATATTCAAATGCCGGAATCAACACTGCTGCCCGCATTCTGGAAGTTCTGTCCGGCATGCCTTACGAAGATTTCATGCAGCAGCGTCTGTTCAATCCGCTTGGCATGAAAGATACCACGTTCTGGCCGAATGAAGAGCAAGTGACGCGCATTGCAAAGTCTTATCGACCAAACCCTGAAAAGGAAGATCTGATAGAAATACCGGTCAGTCAGTTAACTTATCCACTGAACAACCGAACGCAACGATTTCCAATGCCAGCAGGCGGGTTGTTTTCAACGGCTACCGATACTGCCATCTTCTGTCAGATGCTGCTGAACGGTGGAGAATGGAATGGCCGGCAGATCATCAGCAAAGCCGCACTGAAAGAACTGTCCTCGCGTCAAACCCCAGGCAGTGTGAAAGAGAGTTACGGTCTTGGTTTCGCATTGTCGCCCGACGGTTTTGGGCATGGAGGCGCGCAAGCGACCAGTATGCACGTCTATCCCGAAAAAGGGATCGTTATCGTATGGATGGTCCAGCACGCCGGTTTCCCGGGAGAAGGAGCCCGCGCGCAGGGTGTTTTTCGTAACTGGGCAACATCCCGGTCATGGGCGAATTGAATTGGCCTGAGTTGGACGGGAGAGCCGGGTCCATTACAGTGCTCTCATGGTTAACGAACGGCTGATGTTGGTGACGTGCTTCTGGTTGGTGACGCCTCTGGGTCGATAACGAGCCCCGGCGAGACAGGAGTGCGGAGCCTATGGAATGCGTCACTGTTATGGGGAGACGTTCATCAGGTGGTGTGACCTGAACCAGTTGACACTTGGAATGCTGCTGTTGATGTTCAACGGCTTTTTGATCTTGGAATCAGGTGCGAGCAGTGGGTTCGCACGAATTGAAGCGAGCGACGGAAACGTGTGTCCGTGAGTTCGTCTGACTTTCGGTTGTGGGCAGATGCCCGTGCAAGGGGAAATCAAGTAATGGATCAGGATGAGATTCTTCTGGACGCCGAAGAACGCATGGAAAAAGCAGTTTCCGTTCTCTCAAACGCCTTGAAAGGAATTCGAACGGGTCGTGCCAGTGCAGGTCTGGTGGACTCAGTCCGGGTTGAATACTACGGCTCTCCCACACCACTGAAGCAGATTGCCAACGTCAGCGTGCCAGAGCCTCAGCAGATCATGATTCGCCCGTTCGATAGTACTACGCTGGATGCGATCGCAAAGGCCATCACGAACAGTGACCTGGGCCTGGCGCCGAACAATGATGGACGCGTGATTCGACTGAATATTCCACCACTCTCCACGGAACGACGAAAGCAGCTGACAAGTCGTGTTAAGGAACTCGCCGAAGAAGCTCGTGTAGCGATCCGAAATATTCGACGCGATGCCAATAAACACGCGGACCAGTCTGAAAAAGATAAAGTAATGTCCGAAGATGATCGCGACACCACCAAAGACAAAGTTCAGGATCTGACAAAGAAGTACGAAGGCATTGTCAACGATCGGGCTACGTCCAAGGAAACTGAGGTTATGGATAACTAGTGTGGTGCGGCCTTTCGGTTGTTGAATGACGCCGTAGCGGAGATCGTGAGA
>JAGQQE010000039.1 GCA_020426345.1 Planctomycetaceae bacterium | reverse complement strand
CAAAGGCTGTTTGTTTGCTGTACAGGGTGCGTCGATGCTGTCAAAGCAAACCCTGCCAAGTACGCAACGTCGCGTCCAAAAGTCGAAGTCGCTCGAATGACGAAAGACGACGCTCCGCTAATTGCCAAACAGGCCAGATGCCCGGTGATGGATGAATCACTTGGCAGCATGGGCCAGCCAATCAAACTGCTCGTGGGCGGCAAGTCGCTCTACCTGTGCTGCAAAGGCTGCATCAAAAAAGTGCAGGCCGAACCGGAGAAGTACCTTGCGATGGTTTACGGAAACCCAACGACTGTCGCCAACGGAACCGAACAGGTTCGCCCCGGTGTCTTCAAAATCACGGCTGCCGACCAACCCTTCATCGCGGCACAGAAAAGGTGCCCGGTGATGGACGAGCCACTCAACGCAATGGGTGGTCCGTACAAGGTCAACGCCAACGGAAAAGCCGTCTACATCTGCTGTCCCGGCTGTGCGAAGAAGATCGCGGCTGAACCACAGAAATGGCTGGCCGTGCTTGCTTCTCAAGGCGTCAACGCACCGACACTGAAGTAATCACTATCGAGCTTCGCGGGGGCGGTGTCACGGTTCGAGTTGACGCTTCGGCATCAACAAGGCCACACGCCGCCCTCGCCTTTTCTTATTTCAATTGACGACGCAACTGGCGTCCAAGAAAGCAGGCGAATGCCATATGGTAACTTTCACAACCCAGTTGGACTCGTTGGCCGAATGTTGTTGTCTCGCAAACGAGCAGCGTACGCAGCTTTGCTTCGAGCCGGACTTGAGATCGCGTTGACCCCGGTTGACTATGTGCTATCGAAAGTCAACGGTCGCTCGAAAGGCCGCGACACAGAATCGAATCAACCATTGCTGTTCATCGTTGGTCCGCCGCGAGCCGGAACGACGCTGATTTATCAGTATGTCGCCGCGTCAGTGGATGTTTCCTACGCGACAAATCTCAGTTCACTCTTTCCCAAGTCGCTGATCAATGGAAATTGTTCGCCAGTCGTTTCCGGCAAGCACCTTCGCAGTTACTTCGGGCAGACGGCTCGGCTGAGCGATCCCAATGACGCCTTTCATATTTGGAATCGCTGGTTCGGTGACGATCGCTACCGCACAAAGACCGAACTTACCGACGGTGAAGTCGATGAGATGCGGATGCTTTTTGATAGCTGGACGATGCGTGAAGGCAAACCCTTTTTGAACAAGAACAACCGCAACTGTCACTGTCTGGCGATGCTTGCCGATACGTTGCCCAACGCTTACTTCATCGTCGTCAGTCGCGACGCGACATCGATCGCACGATCGCTGATTCGGGCACGCAAGAGTGTACAGGGCGACAAATCTGTCGGCTGGGGGCTGCTCAGTCAGGAACAACATGCTCACGAACCGCTCGGTTATGTTCGTGATGTTTGCGAACAGGTTCAGAATGTTCAGCGGCTCATCACGGAGCAGTCAGCGTCAATTGCGGAGTCACGTTTGATTCGCGTCTCGTACGAATCGTTCTGTGAGAATCCGAATAAGTTTGTCGATGCGATCACGGAAAAAGTTGACGGCGTGCATCGACGAGAACTGCAAATGAGCGAACTTCCCGATTCACTTCGACCATCGCCTGCAAGACCACTGTCCGAAGCTGAAGAAGACGCAATTGTGGAATTCCTCGCCGCCTGAAGTGTCACTTCTTGTATTTGCGGAAAATCGCGATCAGCTCTTCGAGCTTCTGGTCGCGATCTTTTTCGTTGCCGTTTTCAATTGCATCGCGAACACAGGACTTCAGGTGTTCTTCGAGGATCACTTCGCCAACCTTGTTTAAGGCCCCGGTAGCAGCCGAAATCTGCATCAGGATATCGACGCAGTATTCGTCATCGTCGATCATCCGCTGCACGGCATCCACTTGGCCAGCGACGCGACGGAGACGGTTCTTCAGTTTCGATTTTTCCTCGTCTGATCGATGCATCAACGTCCGCTGTTCTACTTATGTCCATCACCACATGACCCATCAGGATTGTCTTACGATGCTGAGAGTCGCCACAACGGCTTACAATTTCCTCGAAAAGCGGTCTCTTGGCAACTTCCCCGGCAACATTCATCAGCAGGTTTCCTGAACGGCACGGTAAACTCCTGACACGCACTGTTTTTAGCCCAGCTTGGCGGAACGCAGCCGCAGGGCATTTCCAATCACGGACACGCTGCTCAGGCTCATTGCCGCAGCGGCTATCATAGGACTCAGCAGAATACCGAAGACCGGATACAGCAAACCCGCCGCAACCGGAATACCCAGAGCGTTGTAGATGAACGCGAAGAACAGGTTTTGGCGAATGTTGCTCATTGTCTTGCGGCTGAGGTGGTTTGCCGCTGCGACTCCTCGTAAATCGCCACCGACCAAGGTCACGCCTGCTGACTCAATCGCCACACCGGTTCCCGTTCCCATCGCGATTCCGACATTCGATTCTGCCAAAGCTGGAGCATCATTGATCCCGTCCCCGGCCATTGCGACAACTTTGCCTTCGTCTTTCAATCGCTTCACGAAGTCGTGTTTGTCCTGCGGTGAAACACCAGCATGAAATTCGTCGATGCCGAGTTTCTCGGCCACGGCCTTCGCGGTGGGTTGAGCATCACCGGTCAGCATTACAACTTTCAAACCAAGTTCGTGAAGGGTTTTCAAAGCTGCTGGCGTGCTTTCTTTGATCGGATCGGTAATCGCCATGATCGCAGCAAGTTGGCCGTCGATGGCAATGAAGATGACCGTCGCCCCTTCAGCTTGATGTTGCGATGCACGTTTGCGTCCCGCATCAACGCTCGTAATTGATTGTTCGGCGAGCAAGTCAGCTTTGCCGATCAGAACTTCGTGACCATCGGCATTCGCTCGAACACCACCGCCAGTGATGCTGTCGAAGTTGGATGCATCGCCAACGGATAATTCGTCAGACTTCGCTCGACGAACGACAGCATCAGCAAGTGGATGCTCGCTCTGTGATTCCACTGCGGCAGCCAGCCTCAGCACATCTTTCTCATCCCATTCACCGAATGTCTCAATCGCAGTGACTTCCGGTCGTCCCTGAGTCAACGTACCTGTCTTGTCAACAACAACCGTGTCCACCTTTTCCATCACTTCCAGAACTTCGGCATTCTTAATGAGAACACCTTCCTTCGCCCCGCGTCCAACGCCCACCATGACTGACATCGGTGTTGCCAAGCCCAACGCACAAGGACACGCAACGATAAGAACCGCAACGGCAGCCACAAACGCATGAGCCATTCGCGGTTCCGGGCCAAACATCATCCAGCCGACAAACGCCAGAATCGAACACACGATCACCGCAGGCACGAAATACTTCGCAACGGTATCAACCAATTTTTGAATCGGGGCACGGCTTCGCTGAGCATCAGCAACCATCTGCACAATCCGGCTCAACACCGTGTCTTCGCCAACACCAGTAGCTTCAATCACCAACGCTCCGGTTTGATTCAGTGTGCCGCCAGTGACTTCATCACCTTCGCTTTTCTTCACCGGCACCGGTTCACCCGTCAGCATGGATTCATCCACGCTACTCGAACCATCAATAACACGACCATCCACTGGCACTTTCTCACCGGGGCGATTTATCAGTCGATCCTGCTGACGAACTTCTTTTAGCGAGACATCTTCTTCACCATCATCCGTGACTCGATGGGCCGTTTCAGGCGCGAGTTTCATCAACTCACGAATCGCTCCACCCGTTCGTTTGCGGGCACGCAGTTCCAACACCTGCCCAAGCAGCACAAGCGTGATGATGACCGCTGCGGATTCATAATAAAGCGGCGGATGACCTTTCTCCAAAAACGCAGTTGGCACCAGATGTGGAAATAGTACGACAAAGACGCTGAACAGATACGCAGCGAGCGTTCCGACCGCGATTAGCGAAAACATATTCAGGTTCATCGAGCGAAACGATTTCACTCCACGCACCAACAGCGGCCAACCGCTCCAGAACACGACCGGCGTTGCCAAGATCAACTGCAACCAGCCGAAGACTCTGTTCGACATCCATTGGTTGATCGCCAATCCTACCATCGGCCCCATTGCGATAATCAACAACGGAACCGACAACGCCACACCTACCCAGAAGCGGCGAGTCATATCGGTAAGCTGTTCGTCGTCTCCGTTATCAGAAACGTCTACTGTCTTAGGCTCTAAATCCATCCCACAAATCGGACAGTCCCCCGGCCCTACCTGTTCAATTTCCGGGTGCATCGGGCAAGTGTAGACCGCATCAGGATCGCTCGATGAAGCATCCATCGCAACGTCCGAGTCGGTTCCGCCGGGCGAGCAACTACTATGTTCGCCGTTCTTTTCCGCTTTCTTCTCTACTTCCCGCTGAGCGGACTTTGCCAACACTCCCGCCGGATCAGCATCGAACTTACGTTGGCAAGATTCACTGCAAAAGAAGTACTCATCGCCATGGTAGTTTGAGGACCGCGTTGATTCGGAATCGACCGTCATGCCACAGACGGGATCGGTCTCTGTTGTGTCTATTTCCGCCATTTCACACCTCCTGATCTAATTCATCTTCGTTGGTCGGTACTCCCTGCTATTCCCATGCCAATACCCCCTCACGGTATTCCCTTTCTCAGAAATTGCCAAGCAGTTGCTGCATTCAGACTGTAAAAAGTTGGGCGTTTCCCTTCGGGCCGGGGAGCTTCGGGCTTCGCTAAACGCTCGGTCCTGCGGACTGCGTTGCACCCAGCGCATCCCTAACGCGGGCAGTAGTCGACTGGAGGAGGTCCCCGCCTTGGGAGTCCTGATCATATCACGGCGTCAAGGTCCGCTACTCGCCTGCGGCGATCCGCTGCTGCTTTCGCGTTGCGAAAGACTCCACCTTGACTTGCCGTGGCTCCTGAATTCGCTACGGCGGGCACTGAATTAACCGTCTGGCAGGACGCCGAACTGCTGGATAAAGGAATGGAGGCACTATGCCACTTACAGTAAAAGAAAAGGAACATTGGAAAGAACGAATTGAGAAGAAGATCGATAAGGCGATTGAGAAAGTGTATCGAGACGAGGGAAAGAATCTGCGTCAAGCGACACGGCAGAAAGCTGAAGAACGAGTTCTGAAACGACTTGGGCTTGAGAAGTACATGGAACAATATGAGAAGTTGAAAAACCAACGAGCCGAACTTGATCAACAGCAGAGTAAGTTGAGTGAGGAAGCAGCCAAGCCGTTTGAAGCTGCGAAGGACAAGTCTCGCTACTACTCGCATCACGGACACTCGCTCATCGTGGATGTGATCAAGAAGGAAGTGACGGAGGCCGAGAAAGAGATTCTTCACGAGTCCGAGGTTGGGCGAAAGATTCTTCGCCTGGAACGCGAACGTGAGGAGTTGACCGATACGATTTGGCTGGCGACTTCGCCAGTTCAGATCCGAAGCCTCTGGGCAGACTTCACAACGATGGTGACAGATGAGCCAACGGAGCTTCAGAAGCAAGCCATGTCGTACGACCCTGTTGAAAACGAATAGTCGCTCACGACTTTTGTTTGGTGGCCGGTTTAACGACTGGCCACTTTTCTCCTGTTACCAAACCGACCAAATGTTTCGGACAACCCACCCGAAGTAGAGTACAACGCCCCATACGATTAGCATTGGTTTCTGCATCGCCAATATGGCTGCGATCAAATAGAAAAAAACGAAAGCGGCTGATGTCATGCGACCTCCCTGATGTTGTTTGATGGTTGAGCGAATGGCTGAGCGATCCTGCGTCGCAGTGAGAGCGAGGACGTTGGTATCTTCTCAAAGCCTGCCTGTTTGCGGGCGTGATTGACGGCTCGGTGAATATTGAGAATCTGCCGACGCACGGGAGCGTACCGGGCGAATGGAATCCTGCGAAAATCCTCGATCACGGTTTCCGCTTTGCGATGCTTTGCTCGCATGACCAAATGAGTCTTGAGTTGCTGATACGTTGTGGGATCAATGCGAACGCAAGCGTGCCACTTCGGTGACGCTGTGCCTTTCGGAGTCACCCCTGCTCGGCGGTAGCTGATAGAATACCCTTCAAACCGAATCGGATGTCTGCGGCAGTCGCGAATCTGTTCCTGCGACTTGAACGGGTGATGACCTTCGGTCGCCAACAGCAGGAACCAGTTCTCGTAACGAATGTACTGCATGTTCGCGAGTCCCTTCGATTTGCGCGTTGCTCGCTGGCGTTCGGATAAGTCGATGCCGTATTTAGCAACAAGCTTGCGATCGAGTGCTACCGGGTCTTTGCCTTTCGGCAAACGACCGGTGACATACCACCAATAGCCATGCCGCAGGTAACTAACGGCAACCTGCTGAACGAGTCCTTCGGGGCTGGTGGCAACGCATCGGTATCTCATACCAATCGAATGAACCACGTCTTGCTTTAACTCGCAAGAAGTTTTCTCTTCGTGAAACGACCAGTCGAAGTGCCACGACCGAGAATGTGGGATTGTTTTGGCCAATCCCACGAAGCCATTCGCAAATCCTTGAAAGCCATGAGTTGACTGCAATTTCAGTCGATTGACGTGCGGGTAGCACTGCTTTCGTCAGTGTACCCGCACAATACATATTACCCACGGTCGCAAAACCTCAGCCGAACAGCCGTCAGTGCGTGAACGCACTCCGAGTGTTCGTCGTCAGTCTGCCGCCAAAAGTGGTCACTCTCCCGAGTCACCACCGTCGGCCACATGCTGCCTGCCAAGGACGAAGCCGCACCAATTGCTTGGTGCGACTACTGCAAATCTCCAAACGGGATGGACAACCGAAGTTGTCGCTAAACCCCTCAGTCCTTTCGTCACTGCCCAGTTCGGGACATCACTCCCAAACACAGACGGGATGCGACTGCCTTGCCACACACGAAACGATCACCTTGGACGGGTGCGATTCGTGACCAGCCCTTCGACTGATTCACCGCACGTGCTTCCGCACGTTTTCTACTCAGACCACTCTCCCTCACTACGGCACACACGATGCTGACAAACTTTGCCAGACCGATGTCCAGTGACCAAACTGAACCGCCGAAGAGCCAAACCTTCGGACGCCGCAGTGATTCCTGCGTTAGTATCGACCTTCGACTTCGAGTTCACGTTGCTAGGACGTGTTACCGTCCGGTCCGTTCAGGTGTTAGCCGCCTTCCGGCAGACCACACTTTCTCGATGAATTGCCATTGGCAATCGCACCGAATTTCCCCCTACGAAAGCAGAAGCTCGGGGTATCGCTCCTGAACGGCTTTTCGCGATTCGGCACCGTCTCCTCGCCGCCACGGGCGGTTTCAATTAAGCAACCACACATAACGGTGTGAGGCTTGTCTGGCACGCAAGTTGCGTTTCCAATTCAAGCTACTCACAAAGTCTCACTGGCAAGCCCTCTCGTTCGTAATTGATTGGGCCTTTCATGGTTGAGCTTTTCACCGCCGGGCGTTTAACCCAGTCGCCGGGATGGTCGTCCCGGTGTCTGCTGTCACCAGCAAACAGCTCCCCACGCCAGCCGCGTTGAGCGAACTCACATTGCTGCAAGCCCGGACCCCACGGACGGGATTCTCTGTGCCGAAGCACAGACCACCCGCTTTGACCTTTGATAAACAATCAAAGGTGAAACCAGAAATCTGGTTTCATCGACACGGCCTCATCATGCAAGCACGATGAGGTCTTTCCGCATCGCCCGCTTTTTGCTCCAACGGCCTGAGTCAGGCCGCGAGCCACGCATTGGATAGAACGGCGGGATTACTCCGAACGTACCTTACTTCCATACAAGGGAAGCAAGGCTGCTCGGGATTACTCCGACGAGCCTCCATTGAACTGGACAAGCCACTCTCATGGCATCCAGCTCGAAGGGTCAGCACCACGTCAAAAGACGCGGGAAGGTTGGCAAACCTTCGGTCCTTATCCTTGGCTGATGAGACCAAGATTCCCGGACCCGCTGCCCCCGTTTGGAGAGATCAGCTCAAATCGCCCTTATCCCCGGTTGGAATACCGGTCTTCGGGCGAATGCGTTTGCTTGAGCATGACGACCGGCAGATTTCTCTGCCTACATCATTGAGCGTAATGATTCCGACGGAGTTTGTCACGAACTTCTTTAAGTGACATGAAGCGAAAGGGGACGTGTCGGTTGCGTCGCATGTCTTCAGCCCAAATGCGTGTCGGTTGCGTCGCACTTTCTGAAAAACACGTGTCGGATGCGTCGCACTTTTACGGAGCCACTGTGTTCGCAAGTCCGCGAGAATACTCGCAAAACAGACGAAAATTGCAGGGTCGAATTTTCTGCCAAAGGTACTTGTACAAAGAAGATATGTACAACAAAGGGAAATGCTTTTTGTATTTCAACGGATTCTTTTCAGAAGGTCCGCTACCGGTTCGGGCTTTCCAGAAGACGTTGATGCAGACCGAGTAGAACCGAACACTTCGTCCATCAGCTTGGACAAAACCAGTTTCCCAGCTTCGGTTGGTTGCTGCGTTCGCTGTTCTTTTCGCTTCGCATCCTGCCACCAGTCCGGTGGTGTTCGCATGCCCTTGGATGCTTTCTTTAATGAATCCGTCAGGAATGCCATCGGGCTGACTCGAAAGTGCTGTTTTCCAAACTGCTCAATCGCGGCCTGTGTGATGTCTGTCCACTGCGCGACCAAGGCACTCGGATAACGCTGGATCAGTCGCACAGCCGCCGGGTTCTCAAACCCAACCGCAAGCAAGCCTTCCAGAAGCGGTGAGTCTTCGACACTGATTCGATTCATTTGCTCAGGCAAGCGATTCAGATATTCGCCACGTTCAAACGCGACTGAAAAATGGCCGGGCTTAGTTCGCTTGATGGCGGGTGAGGAGATCACTTCCGCATCTTCCAAGCGTTTCAGTGTTCGAGTGACTTTGACTTTCATATCCCGAGTTGCCAGCGTTTCGGACAGCCCCAGCAGATCAACTGCCAGATGACGCAAATCCAATACAGGGAGGCGACCCTTGCGATAGCCAACTTTCAGCACGAACAGGAACAAACGGCGTGAAGCCGCATCCAACGAACGATACAACGCAAGATCAAACCGCATACCGCCGCCTTGAACATTGACCAGATCAAAAAACGTCGCATCCCAGTTAATTGTCCAAGATCGAGACGACTGCGGATCAACCGGCAGTGAATAACTCAGGAATCCAAAACTCACTTTGCGGCATTCTCCGCGATTGGCGTCGTAGCACGCATCGCTCAAATAGTTCACGACGGACAACCGCTCCAACGCCTGAGCAAACTCTTGATATTGTCGACCTCCACGACGTGATCCGCAATCGATAATCCCCATTTGCCTCAAGCACCAATGTGGTGTGGCAGTGAGGGTGCCATCGATGGTTGGCTGTGAAAGCGTGAGGTTGAGCAATCCCCACAAATAAAGTTCATCAACTGCCGACAGCCCCAAAGGTGCAAAGACTCGCACCTTGGCAGTCTTTCGCTGTCGCTTCGCATTGCTGTAGTGGTACTCCACGGCGTGGACGAGGTTTTCAGTGCTTGATGTGGCAAGGGGACAGAGCGAATGCTCGACCAAGGATAGCTGGCCGACTCCGACCCTTCTTTTCGTTGCTTGCTTTAACACACTTAAAGCTATTAGCACGCCTGCCCCGGATTTGGAAACGACGAATTTGCTTGACGGATGACGCAATTCCGTGGGACGGTTTCCCAAGTATTCACAGGAACTTGAAGGAGAATTGCCAATGGCAATCGGGAACCAACCAACCACATCAATCTGTTTGATCAACCAAAAAGGTGGCTGCGGAAAGAGTTCAACCTGTTTTCATTTGGCAGGAGCATTCGCCGCACTGGGACAGCGAGTCCTGCTCGTTGATGCCGATCCACAGGGTTCCATCAGCCAGGCGTTTTTCGGGTCGGACGCCGTTGAACAGATGCCCGCATGGGAAACGCTGGCCGCACTGTTTGACGATCGCTGCAATCACATTGATCCATCGTCCCTGATTCGAGACACGCACGTTGAAGGAATCTCGGTTCTACCCGCGAATCAGAACTTGGCGGAGTTCAACTCGCCATCCCCGGAAAAAGGCGGCGTGATGCAGTATGCACTGCGTGACTTTCTTGATCCGCTCGCCGCATTTGATGTGGTCCTCTTTGATTGCCCGCCGAATCTGTATCAGTGTAGTTGGAACGCAATGATTGCCGCTCAATACGTGTTGATCCCGATTCCACCGGAAGACTTCGGCACCCAGGGAATTCGAGCCGTTCATCAGGCAGTCGCCAACGCTCGATTGCTAAACCCATCACTAAGACGACTCGGCCATCTTGTCACGCGATCCGACCGTCGAATGCTGGTGCATCAGGAATACGAATCAAGATTGCGGAATCTCTACGGAGAGCTGGTTCTGCAAACCACCATTCCCGAATTGTCTGCATTCAAAGTCGCGCTGGCCTGTCGGCAACCAGTGCAAATGCACGCAGCAAAATCAAAAGCAGCCACTCGAACGCGGGAACTCGTTGATGAAATCATCGGAAGGATCAACAGCAGAAAAACACACAGGGAGGCAGCATGAGCAATACACGAAGTCTGCTGAAGAAAGCAGAAGCGAATTTGAATGAATCGATTGGGCTACGTGGTGCGGAGTCTCGTCCGCAACTCAGCCCGGTCGCGATGGCCAAGGATGTTGGGCGGCGAGCGAATCGTTCGTTCGGTCGAATTGAAATTGATCGAGTGCAACCAGATCCCGATCAACCGCGTGTCGAGTTCGATGGAGAGGCACTTCAGGATCTGACCGACAGCATTCGCGAGAAAGGACAACTTGCCCCGATTCGCGTCCGCTGGTCGGACGAAAGATCGACATGGCTGATCATTTCCGGAGAACGACGTTGGCGAGCTTGCAAACGGGCCGGTCTGAAAATGATCGACTGCAACTTTCAGGAACAAGTCTTGAGTCCGACTCAGATTCTCGAAGAACAACTGATTGAAAACCTGTTGCGTGTTGACCTGAAGCCAATTGAAGAGGCCGAGTCGTTTCAAAAACTGATGAAGGTCAATAATTTGACGGGCAAAGAGTTGGCAACGGCACTCAGTATCAGTCCCACTCGCGTCTCGCGTGCGTTGGCTTTGCTGAAGCTCCCGCACGAGATGCGAACCCGGATCGATGACGGAGAAATTTCAGCGCGTGCCGGTTACGAGCTTTCCAAGTTGCCAGAGCCGCAGTTGAAAGAAGTCACGCAACAGAACACGACAGTAACGATTCAACAGGCATCGCAAGCGGTGAAAAGGAAACGCAGCGGCGAGAAGAAACTGCCGCGTGGTTGCACGCAAACTTTCATTGCTGAGAACGGCTGGAAGATCGTTGCCAAGTCCGGCAGAAAAGGCAGCTACCACGACATCGAACAAGCATTGACTGAAGCACTGGAAGAAGTCCGACTGCGAATCGACAATCGCGTCAAACTGATGTAGCTCCCAAGGGCATTTCCGACCCATCGGCGCGGCTCCGCTGGACGCTGCGCCTGCCCTGAACGGGCGGTTTCGCAATCAGGCTGGGGCCTGATCGCGACGGGCTGGACGCCCGCTGTCTCGCTTGGCCGCTCGCCAGAGGTTCGAGCCTGCTGGGGCAGGCTGCGAACCTATTCCGCCTTCGCTGAACGCTCCGGCAAACGGCGGCTTTCGCCGCCGCTAAGGAGTCGGTCATCCTATTTGGACTGGCATCAGCGACGGCACCACAAATGAGCGGTCCATGTTCCATCCTTCATGCCGCCGGTTTGTGACTATTCTCCGACTGTCCCGGCACTTTCGGGCGGCACGTGTTTACCTACCGTTAGGCCGTGCGAACACGTTGACGCTTTGTTACCTTGTATGGTTTCGGATCGTCGTCCTTCACGGAGCATTCGCCCTTGCCAAGAGATCACTTTCACTACAAACGAAAACGGTACGAAGTGATCGACCGTGTGACGCTTGGGCGAAAAGAGTTCCTGATTTCGAGTCAACTGTCCGCCGGAATCCGCCGCCGATATCTGGCCTTTGATCAAATTGGCGGGCCGCACGGCGAGCTTCGTATTCTTCAGTTCCTGCCGAACACACGCGAGACTTGGAAGCGTGTTCGAGTGTTGCAGGAGATTGCAAAACGCAGCCCGGAGTTGCCGCAGATTATCGAGTTCCATCGTTGCAACAATGAGATCATCATTGTCCAGCCGTGGATCGAAGGCAACGACCTTGCGTGGTGGATTGAACGCTTGAGACGCAAGGAACGCCAACGCATCGGCACGCCCGAAGCACTCCGACTATTTCGCGGGTTGGCTCATGCTTTGCGACGGATACACCGCGAAGCCAATTCGGTCCATGCTGACATCAAACCAGCGAACATCATCGTCTCACCCAATTCACGACGCCTGATGCTGATCGACTATGGCAGTGCGTGGCAGGTGGAAGAAACCATTTCGCGAGTCGAAGGCGATGGGCAGAGCGAACACTACGCAGCTCCTGAAATCGTGGCAGGTTTAAAGCGTGTCGATTTTCGAGCCGACTATTTTTCGTTGGCGGCAGTTTGCTTTGAAGTGATCACTCTGGAACTCCCCTACAGCGGACTCGGTGGGAATGCCGGATCGTTTGCCGCTGCGAACGATCCGGAATCACTTTACATGCCACCCAGCAAACTTAGCCGCGAATCGGAGAAGCTGCCAAGATCAACATGGAAATCCATCGACACATTTTTTGAACAAGCGTTGAAACTCAACGCGGATGGTCGTTTCGACAAACCCCACGAATGGCTGGAGGAATGGGATCAGCTTGCGATTCTGGCGAGACGACCGCCACAACTCAGCTTCATCAATCAATGGATTGTGAAATGCCTGGGTTGGATGAGTCGGAGTCAACAAAAGTGACTATCCCTTCTCAGACAATCGAGCGTTGTCGGCGTGCGGTGGTTTCCAACGAAAACGATCTCCGCAATCGCAATGATATCTTTCACGCCACCGCTGAAAAATGTGCGGCTTGAGTTCGTATCCATCCCGTATTGTCGGCCTTCGTCGTGTCACCAACCGTGGTTTTCCAAAAGGGCAATCGATGCACTTTCGTTTATCTGAAGGCGGTGGTGGATCAGAGCCTTGATCTTTGACAGCAGCGACAACTTTCCCAAGTTCCAGCAATGCGTTCTGAAAAATACGCGGAAACGTTCCCCGGTTCGGCACTGCGAATCCGCGATAGGTATCGCCCATCAAAACGATTCCGTATGGGATATCGAAACCTTCCTGTGATTCGAGCAGGTGACAGTAAGCCATGATTTTCGCGATGCTTTGCTGTGACGGCATCGCCGCGTTGCTCTTGGTGCGAAAAGCGGGGATTCTCAGCGAGCCGCGACGCAGCACACGCCAAGGTTTACCGCTGACTTTCCGGTCCGAATCCTGCATCGCTTGATTGGAAGCGACGGATTCGAATCCCAAATTCAGAAGTCCCCACCAAGTCACGTTTTGCATTTCAAGCGAATTCACATCAGGTTCAACGCAGTGGGCTTCGTTGGCGACATTTTTTTTAGCAAGCAGCGACAGCAGAGTTACGAACTCTGAACACAGAAAAGCGAACAGCCGAACGCCGAACGGAAATGCGAGCAACCACACCAGCCAATAGCCTCGATTCGTCATCATCGTCGCGGCAACATACAAAGCAATGACGCCGACGGCACTGGCGGCAACCAGCCAAAAGCTGCGGACGATGGCAGCTTCCAAAACTCGCAACTCGTATATTGCCATCACATCGAAGGAAGGATCTTCGAGTCGTTCTTCCACTCGCGATTCAAGCGTCAGAACTGCCGCTCTGGGACAGAACACTGACTCGGCGACGGCAGATGCACTCAACATCGTGTCATCTGCTCTCGCTGCCATATCGGGCCGTCCTTTTGCATCGTCAAACATCGTGGTTTACTTCCATGAATCCAGCACTCTTAAAATTGCGTCGAAGTTCTTTGGACGGGACCGCCAATTCACCGAGACACATTTGAGCAACATCGTCTCCACTCTTTTTGGCAATTTGACTTTGGTCAATCGAGCCTGCTCCGCCCCCTTCGGCGGCAACTCTCCCACTAACAATTCAATTGCTATTCGCCCCCATGAGTAGATATCAGCTTGACGACCAATTTCGTCGGTCGTTGCTTCGGGCGCACGATACGGATCGACCGGCCAGTCGGAACTAGAAACTGTTGGGCTTCCATCGAGCAATTTTGCCAGCTCGAATTCAGTCAACACCACATCGCTGTTGCTTTCCCGAACGAGGATCGTCTGGGGCGATAGTTCTCGACGCACGATGTTTTGCGAATGAAAAGCATTCAGACCATCGGCAATCTGGCGAATGACTTTCTGCTTCTCCGGCATTGAAAAGTCCGGCGAGTCAAGTTGCTCACCGAGTGTTGCCCCTTCGATCCATTCGTCGATTATCCACCACCGATCACGGCTGGGAGCTTCGCACGTCGTCAGATTGTTGATGATGTGAGCGTGCTTCCCGATTCGTGTGCAGACTTCCGCATGACGCAATAGCGAATCGCGACAGCGTTCTCGCTCGGCAGTTGCCATGCCCTCCAAGTCGTAGCACTTGCCGCGTGCGAATCTATTTAGGTGTTCGTGTTTCAGTTTCCAGATCCGAAACTGAAGTTGGTTGGATGCGGTGACCCAATTCCTGGTGAGCGGCTGATTCAAAAGCCATTCGTGAATCCGTGCTTTGCTTACCAGATTTTGCTCTCGCCCCTTCAGCAAGTCTTCGATGTTCTCGACTTTCAGCGCGACTCGAATCTTGTGCCCCGTTTTCTGATTGCAGGGTCGCTTGCCGTTTAACACTGACGAAATCGTGTTAGGTGCTAGCACAGCTTTGGCAGCAAGAGTTTCGACCGTCAACCCGTGCCTCAGCATCAGGTCGGCGATGACTTCGCCATCGAGTTCAAATTCTCGGTTTTGCCGTTTTGCTGCCATAAACGTTCGATTCGAGATTACGGGAGATTGCTTGAGATTGCGTGGAGCTTGAATTGGACACGGCGTCTAATTCTATCAGTCCGATTCAGGACACATGCCTCACTCAATTCAAGAAAAGGAATCGCCCAGATGTTTCAGAAAAATGTCCAATGGTTTGTCGATCGGTTGGTGGAGCGATTCGTGCCGACCATCGGCAGTTTCATGAGTTCCGCCCTACAACGGATGCTCATTCTAAATCATGCAGAGCATCACAACCAACTGGAGGAGCAGGCACTTCGATATGAAGCCGCCGGGCGACAGGAAATCGCCGATTTGATTCGGCAACAGGCAAAGACACTGACGCTCGATGATCCGATGCCGGTCTCTGAGAAAGTACTGGAGAATTTTGACGCCGACAACCCGGCATTGTTCGAGGCATCGCAAGGCAGCACTCCGCTGGGATTGCCAGAGGGGAAACGCAAAGCGAAGGCACGCAAGAAGAATGATCCCGTCCAGCCGATACAGAAAATCGAAAACGGACAGGAAGGTGGGCGTTCGTAATGGACAACGCAATGCGATTGAGACAACGCGATCTGACGTTGCTTGAAGCCCTTGCCCTTCGAGTTCGGTTGATCAGCCAGCGACAAGCCGCCGATGCGTTCTGGCACGGTCATGCCGCAAACGCACGACGCAGGCTAAGCCAGCTTGCGTCATGCGGGATGGTCACGCGAAATGTCGTTAACGCTCAACCGCTTCCCGAGATCATCGAGCCAGTCGTTCGGTGGCAACCCGGTCAGGCGTCTCCCGACGCGGACCGCGTTGCTTACCAACTTCAGAGTCGCTGGAGGTTTCGGGCACTGCGTCCCACTGTCGTTTACTTCCCCACGCCCAAAACGATTTTGCAATTTGGTGGCAATGAACGTTCACAGACCAAGCTCACGCAGATTACTCACGACCTTGGCGTGACCGCAGTGTGGCTTCGCTACGCCAGCCAAGACAGCAACATGACTGCGATGTGGATCGGTGAAGACATTCTTGCACCGACACGCATCTATCAAAAACTACCCGACGCCGCGTTGGTTGACCAACAGGGCGAACCAAAGCTGCTGATTGAATTCGGCGGCAGCTACGGCCCGGAGCGAATCGTCGACTTTCACGACGACGCTGAATCACGCGGCCTCCCCTATCACTTGTGGTGAACTCATGACCGAACGTGACCAACAGATTATTCAGATCGTCGATCGCTATCGCATCGCAACCAACGCGGTCATTCGTTCGATGGCCTTTGACCAACAAACACTCAATGCGGTGACCAAAGTCACGGCACGAATGTGTCGACAAGGTTGGCTCCAGCGATACCCGCTGATTCCACCTGAAGACTATTTCACGCTTGGTCCGTTGGCTGTCCGGCAGTTCGGCTATTCCGCACGTCGCACTGAACCACTGGGGCCACAAGCATTGCCGATTGACTATGCCGTGTTGCTGTATGCGACTCATGGTGGTCGAACCCGCCTGCTACGGCCCGAACTGAATGAACTTGCCCCGTGGCTACCCGAAGAACTCTGCCACGCACCGTTCTGTCGTACATCCGGCGGACTACTGGAACTGGTACGAGTCGATCTTGGCGGATCTCCCTATCACGTCGCCAAGAAAACGGCTCGCGACTGTTCACGACGCATTGACATCCCCGAGTTCAAGCAGCTCGTCGAGGATCAACGATTCCAGTTGGTCGTGCTAACGACAACCACAGCCAAGGCGCGGCTGATTCGACAGGCGATGGAAGGATTGTCTTGGGAGAGCAACCTTCGACTTCACATCGCCACCATTTCCCGACTCACGTTCTTGCACTTACGCAACCAATAGGAGTTTCCTCATGCCACGCGACACTTATTACCAGTCCACCGGCAATCCAACGCAGGCGGCTCACCTGCCGCCGCAGGAATTGCAAATTCAGTTTGCTCACACGTCGTCGGAAAAACCCGAAGACACTCGGTTCGCATGGGTGTTCATGCGAAATCTGATGCTTGTATCCGCGACATGCTTGGCAGCCGACTGGCTTGGAGATGCGTTTCATATTGCATTCCCACTGAACTTCTTCGTTGTCGTCATTGGCTTTCGTGGAATGGTCATACTCTGGCAGCGGCCTTCCGTTTACAAACCACATCTTGCACTTGTGATTGTCCCCTGCCTGATTCACTTCTTCATACCGCTGCTGATTCTGCGGACAATTGTGGTTTGTGTCGCGGCCGCCTACGTCGGACGACAGTTTTCCCGGCACTGCGTCTATCTCGCCACCAGCTTTCCGTTCGATTGCAAGGCGGCAGCGAAGGCACGTTCGGAGTGGGACGAGCTGACGATCCTTTCTTCTTTGCTCGTCATTCCCTTCGGTGCGGCATTCGTATTTCCGCGATTCGCCCCACTTCTGTTTCTCGTTGTGGCCGCTGGGTGCGGTCTGACAGTCATCGCCGCTGGACCGATCAATCTGACACGGCAGTTTTCCAATGCATGGTACTCGTGGTGTACCTACAACCGCCGCGACAAACAGTCGCCGGGCGTACTTAACAGCCCGGCTGGTTCAACCAATGAACGACTGGGCATGGTCGTCTTTCTGGTCGCGAGCATGACGCTACTACTTGCTTCCCTCGGTCCGTTGGCTGGAATCGTTTGGGGAAGTGCATCTTCAATTTTTGAAACAGGGAACATGATCGTGGGAATCGTTTTAACTTCTATTTTGATCGGATTGCCAATCGTCGTTTCAGCAGCATTGGTCGCACTCGTGTCGCTACCGGCCGTCATTCGATTCGCGACACCGAATACTGCCACTGCCACACCACGAGCGAGTAGCTGGCAGGCAATTACCGATTCCATTCGCTCGTCCACCAATCCGATTGAACGCGACAGCATCTACATCGGTCGGGTTGCTCGCGACGGTGCCCCGTTGTTGGTTCCGCGAGCCGTCTTTCACGAACACGCACACATTCTTGGAGACAGCGGATCGGGAAAAACGGCCCGTGGCCTGATTCCTATGGCCGAGCAATTGCTTGGCGATCGCAAAAGCAGCTTGATGGTCATTGATCTCAAAGGTGACTCACAGGAAATGCTCTCGTCTCTCAATGCTTGTGCGAGACGATTTGGCTCCCCTAACCAACCAATACCGGTTCGCCACTTCAGCACACGGGAAGATCATTCCACGTTTGCATTCAACCCGTTTCAGTTGCCGTGCTGGAAGCATCTCAACCTCTACCAGAGAACCGACGTTCTCTGCGGTGCTTTGGGCCTGACCTACGGCACGGACTATGGACGCGGATTCTTCAGTTCCGCAAATGCCGCAGTGCTGCACGCCACTTTGCGAGCAACTCCCGATGTTGGTTCGTTCGCAGAACTTTCCGACAGAATCGCATTCGTGACCAAGAACTCCAAAACGCACGGCCTCAACGACGGTCAGTCTGACGCGGGAAATCACCTGCGAATGATCTCCGACCGTCTGGCTTCCTTCAAACCATTGAACATCACGCCGGAACACTGCCCGAACTTCTACACGTTTCAACAAGCGATGGACCCCGCACAACTTTTTCGCCGTCAGGAAATCTTCTACTTCCATCTTTCGTCAACACTCGGGCCGGGATCGTCACCGGAGATTGCACGACTGGCAATGTTCATGTTGCTAACAACGGCAACGCTCACTCAGAATCGTCGTCAGGTGTACCTGATGATCGACGAGTTCCAGCGAGTGGCTGCTCACAACGTCGATACGATTCTGCAACTCGCCCGCAGCATGAACATTGGCGTGATTCTTGCGAATCAATCCATGCTCGATCTCAAGAGGGATGACCTCGTGCATGTTGTGGAAGCCAACTGTCGCTATCGCCAGTGGTATGCAGTGTCATCAACTGAAGAACAGCAACGGTTGTCCAAATCGAGCGGCGAAACAATCGACGTTCTTCATTCGGAATCCGTCTCACGGCAACGCGACGGGTTTGAAACTCGCACGACCACTACTCATGGCATGAAGCAGTTCATCGCACCACGTCTTTCCGTCAACGACATCAAACTCGCAAGTGACGATCCGAGAAAGAGCATTGCACTGATCACTCGCGGTGCTGGCTACAGCCAATTCGGCGGAATGCCGGTGATTGTGGAATCCGATTTTCACATCAGCGAGCAGGAGTTTCTGGCTCGCAAGAACGCACCGTGGCCCAAGGTTGGCACCGGCTCGTTTGTACCAGCCGATTGGGAAGACAGGAAGAAGACGAAGCCGAAAAGCAAGCCAAAGAAACACGGCCCCGTTGTGACTCAGGAAACGATTGGCGAGGAGCCAAGCCTGTTTGACGAATTCCTTGCCGACCAACACAAATAGTCAGGAGTGAGCGATGAACTGGACAGCACTTGAAATCGAGATCATGACAACGCTTGCCTGCAAGGTGCGCGTCCTGTCGGAACAACAGATCGTTCGAGGTTGGCAACACCAGCATTCGACGGAGACGCTTGCGTTCAGTGTGGGGAGGCTGAACGCGGCACGACTGATCCGCGCTGTGACATGGTCGGTTGTGTTGCCAGCGGTTGAATCCGTTCCCGTTTTCACTTGGAAGCCGGGTGAAGCAGAACCTGATACGTGGCCGCTCTCGAAGCAGTTTCGTTCTCGATGGAATCGACGTGAATCGAAGATTCGTGTTTACCAAGGCACCGAATTGGCTGGTCGAATCTTTGGCTCTCGCTCCGGTCACAACACGCGAACGTTTGAACGTCGCCACGATCTGTTGCTGTCTGACGTTTTCGTCCTCTATCGCCTTCGACTTCCCAAGTTGGCTGACTGTTGGGTCGGCGAGGATGCGATGCCGATTGCGCAGCGAGGAGTCAAGAACCCCGACGCCTTCCTGCTGGATGACGAATATCGGCCACGAAGAGTGATCGAGTCGGCAGGTTCGTATTCGCAGAAGCAAGTGGACACGTTTCACGAGTATTGTCGCCAGTGTCGCCTCCCCTACGAGCTTTGGTGAAACATGAACACGTTCCAACTGACAAAACAGCTACGCAGTCAAGTGCGTCGGTATCGCATCGCCGCGACCGAAGTCTTGCTGAATGAGCTACCGAAAGAACATCGCAGCCGAGCAAACTCAATCCTGAATACGAGCGCTGAGTTTCAAGTCTTCAACGACGTGACAGGCACAGTTTGTGTCTGCCAACGACGCAAACGGATTCCGTCATCAGCGGCGGTCGCCCGGTGCGTTGCCGCACAAGCGTTTTGCCGAGCCAATGAATCGAAACGTACGTTACTGACCAAGACCGAAGTGACACGGTTCTTTCCAACATTGTTTCGACATGGCCTGCCTGCTGGCTACTACGTCGATTCGACGACCGAGACGCCGAGACTGGGACTGCTTCGTGTTGATGTTCACTTTTCACCAGTCAATCGCATTTTGCAACGCTCAATCGACACCATTGAAACACATCGTCGGCACTCCGGCTTTCGCAAATTGATTCTGGCAGACCAATTTGAAATCTCATGGCTGGTTGCAACCGAATCGAAAGCTAACGCACTCCGACTGTTGGTCCGCAGGCAGCAACACGACTTACCGGTCGATGCACACGCAGAGACTTCCCTGCTTAACCAACTCACACCGCTACCAAACACATTCCCCGACGTTGCGGGTTTGTAAACGGCTCCCTGCTCAGGAGCGGCACAAAACAACGAGCAAACGGATTCCTCATTTGACTGACCGACAGCGCTGGCTGCCGGTGATTCAACTGCCGTTGGAATAGGCCAACGACAGCGAAGAAGGAGGAAATGAATATGCGAAAATACAAGACTTCGCGGTTCGACCGTTGGTTGCAGGACTTCGACTCTGGGTCGGTGAGTTCTTATGTGCGTCTTGCAGTCATGTCACCGTTTCTGATTGTGAAGCTGGTGATTTACGGAATGCTGGCACTCGTCATTTTGATTGTATTGGCAGTGTTCCCCAGTGCCTGGAGTTTGGTTGAGCGGGCATTCCGCGAAGCTGAAGCTCACGGGCAATCCGACCGTAACTCAACTCGATTGAAGGGAGGTGAGGCACGACAAAAAGGTACCGAATGGAAAGGTTCTTTGGTTCGCTCCGGCGGGCCATTGAGTAGCGATGACTTGCGTCGTCGTTTGTATGAACTGCGTGAGGCGAAACCAGAAAGGAAGGTAAGTCTTACGCGCAATGTAGGAGGCCAAAATGGCGAATAACAACAAACCTGTGCATCAAATCCGGCTGAGTGCCATTCGTGCGGCAATCTGGCTCAACAAGTCTGAAAAGACTCGCGAGTCATGGTTTACCGTCACGGTAACACGCAGCTATCGACACAAAGAGGAACTGAAGGACACCACGACATTTCGTCGTGATGATCTGCCGATTGTCTCGAAAGTTGTCGAGATGGCATACACGTGGATTTGGGAGCAATCTGCCCCCAATTCCGACGCGGTCGAGTAGTTCGATTATCAACCCGCTGGCAGGACCACGGTCCTGCTGGCCTACTCGATTAGGAGGCTATCACGATGACTGATTTGAAGTCAAAGAGGAAGTTTTCTCTGGGCAAAGTCTACATGACGCGTGGAGTGATGAATGGGGTTCCAGCAATGGATGTCTGGAACGCCGTCATGCGACACGCAGATTGTGACTGGGGTGATGTGTGTGATGAAGATTGGAAGTTGAACGACGCATCGTTGGAAGACGATTCCCGTTTACTTTCGACCTACACAGCCAGCAACGCAAAACGTTTCTGGATCATCACCGAATGGGATCGTTCGGCAACGACGATTCTGTTGCCAGAGGAATACTGACAATCAGGTTTTAGTGAAGGTTTTTCATTTTGGTTTTTGCCGGTCGGTTTCCGACCGGCTTGCATTCGTGCGATGCAAGCGTTCGTCGTGGGGAGCATGGAGGCTTCCCACGACTCTTTTGAGACTTCAACACGATTTAGGCAATGGTCATGGCCAGACAACCAGCACATGAAATTCGACGCGGACTGATCAAGGTCCGAATCTGGAACAAACGGTCTCGCAAGTCTCACGGTTATTCGACTTCGATCGTTCGGCTGTTTCGCAACGGAGCGGATTGGAAGGAGTCATCACGGTTCGATTCGCAGGACATTCCGGTCATTCGACTTGCGTTGAACGACGCTCATACGTGGATGCTGAGACATGAAACTGAGGCGAAGTAGAAGTAGTCATGCCGGGCGAGCAAGAAAAACAAGAACGCCTTTTGACGGTCGCCGAAGTCGCCGAATGGCTCAGTGTGTCGAATAGCCTCGTCTATCAAATCGTAGATTCCGGGAAGCTGCCGGTTTACAGAATCGGAAATGGCCGTGGTGCAATAAGGTTCCGTCCGGACGACATCGAAGACTATCTCGCATCTTGTCGCTCCGAGAAAACTGTTTCCCAACCGTCGCAGAAACTTCGACCACGCCTAAAGCACATTCGACTTAATTGACTTCGCTCAGATTCTGCTGCAACAGAGGCGAATGCAAGGTTCGCTTCACATCCCGCCCCGGCTGCCACCGAGGCGGGATGCTTTTTGCGAAGCATTCAGCAATTGTCCTTAGTCGCTTTTCTGGCCTGATCACGCATATGTTCAGGACTGTGCGAAAGATGCTGGTAAACCCGCGCGAGCATCGACGGATCTTTGTGCCCCATGAGTAAAGCCACAGTCAGTGGATCGACTCCACGTTTCAACGCATTCGTCGCCCACGAGTGCCGCAGCGCATATAACGAATAGCGAGGTGCAACTTGTCGAGCCATACGGCCAAACAACTTGGCCTTCGCTTCCTCACGCAATTCAGCCGGACGTTTCGCTCGCTCAATTCCCTTCTCGCGTTTCTTCGGAACCAGCGTCATCGCAAACCTATCGATTTCCGTCTCGCTCGGCTGCTTTCCTTCAGCTTTGAGCATCGACTTTCCCATTCGAGTTTGAATGCGATCGAAGCAGCAGTTCACCGCTTCACTTGACCACGGACGATTTTGCGTGTTGCGAAACAACTCTCCACTCGGATGCTCATCCAGCAGTCGTTTGCTGATCGCCAGTGCGACATCGTTGAGGTAGATAATGCGTGGAGACTTCTTGCCCTTCGATTCACTCTGAGGAAAGACCCACCGAGCATTTCTCTTATCCACCCAATCTGCAATAACCCGCAGTGACTCCTGCGGACGACAACCTGTCTGGTAAGTCGTCACAAGAAGATTGCGAAACCCGACATCGGGCACGAAAGTCAGCAGACGTTCAAATTCATCCGGCGGGACGTAGACGTCTTTTCGCTCAGCACCGGGAACATCAAGGCCCTCCAGTGGGTCACTGTCAATCCGGCCCTGTCGTCTTGCCCAACTCAAACAGCGTTTTATGCTGCGGAAGTAATTGCGGCGAGTCGTCTGGGCAACGTCGTATTGGTCAACCCACTGTTCGACGTGAAATGGCTTGAGTGCCGAGACCCGCATTTCGGGGTAGGTCGAAACGAATCGCTGCAACCGATAGCGATACCACTCATAGGTGTCCGGGGCACGATTCTTCTGCGTCCATTCCAGAAAACCATCAATGATCACGACAAGGGACTCAGGCGATACGTGTTGCTCTCGCGGCTTGCCCATCAATTGATGGTACTGCCGAAAGGCTTCGTCCTTGTCGGGGCCAAGATTCACCTGTTTGCGGTTAATCTCGACGTACCAGACGCCACGGGCCTTCTTGTAAAAAGGCTTGGGAAAATGAGGCATTGCGAACCCTCCAATCGAATCCAGAAAAACGGAAACAACAGAGGCGAATGAAAAGTTCGCTTCACGATTCAGGCTGGCTGCCACCGGCTCGCGAATCATAAATCAGCCCGACTTTTCGGACAACTTCTCGGACAGAGCCGTTTTTCGAAGTTGCCGAATCGTCGTAAGTCCTTTGGTAGCAAAGTACACCCGGGAGGATTCGAACCTCCAACCCCCGGTTCCGAAGACCGACGCTCTATCCAATTGAGCTACGGATGCAAAACGAGACAGGAAGTCTCCCGAAGAGAGACATTCCGTTGGGAGTTTCGGCATTTGCCGAGACGCTCCGGAGCGGAATGTTATCGATTTTGGAGTGAATCTCAAGTGATGTACCAAAGTGAGACAGGCGTTTTATCTCAATGGTTCGGTTTGGGAAAACCGGGCTTGCCGGAACGGGGCCTTTCGCTGAGCGTGCGGACAGTCTGATTGCTACCGAATGTCCTGGTTCCCGGATGATTCTTCGGCATCATTGCCGGAAGTGAGCGGGATGTCCTTCAGGTTAGAAGGCGGGGCGGGCGGGTTTGGCACTTCGCTGGTTTTCCCGTGGCTGCGATCTCGGGCGTAAAGATAAAACTCTTCAACTTCCCGAACGCCATAGAAGACCTCACGAAAATGAAACCATATGAAAGCCGCTGCGCTGGGATTGCCTTCTTTCTGCATCAATTCTGCGTGAAGCAAATACTGTCGAATCGTTGCCGTGCGATCGGGGGAGTCGAGTAGTTGCTCGCGAAGTTGTGCGACTCGCCGGTTGGCCGCGATATTTACGATGATGGCGTCCGAATTGTTCTCCGTCGCTTTCACGACGGCGTGATACATCAGCAGGGGTTCGAGCAGATTTCCCTTCTTTGAATCTGTGATTTCGTCTTCTTTCTCCCTTGCTTCCCAGTAGGCGATTTCAAAATCGTGTTCCTTTTGCGGATTCCTTTTTTGTTCGTAGGTGTCTGCGGCGATCTCGTTCGCCCACTGTTGAATTTCGGAAGCATGGGTGCCTTCAGGAAATCGTTCCAGATAGGAAAGCATGTGATTCTGACGGCCGTCCCGGCGGACCATTGTTTCGTTGCTTTGCCAGGTCTGCCTGCACAGTTCGTAAAGCGTCTCTTCGCCCGGTGGCAGAGAAAACCAGACGGCGCCGCCAATCAACAGCCCGAGGCACGTGAGCAGAAACCAGGTTCTCTCGTAAAATGGACTCTGATCACGCTTCTTCTTTTTCTTCTTCCTGGGTTTGTCGGTGGCAGATTCGGTCGCTGCGGCGATCGTTGATTGTCCGACGATCACCGTGTCGATGTTGTCCTGCATGTCGCTCGCCATGAAAGACCGTGGCATGGTCGAAGCAACGGCCTCTGAATGCGTCAACTTGCGCAGCATCTCGCTGAGTTCCGTATGCACAGCGAGTGCATCGTACGGTCGTTCGTCCGGGTTCTTCGACAGCATTCGATCGATGAGTTCGTCCAGCCAGATGGGGCAGTCTTTATTGAACTCTCGTACGTTGTGAGGGTCGTCATTCAGATGTTGAATCAGCATTTCTGCCGGATTGTCTGCCAGAAACGGAGTCTCCCCAGTCAGGATTTCGTAGAGAAGGCAGCCGGTCGCGTACAGGTCGGTTTTTCTTGATATGGGGGCGTTACCGTGGATCTGTTCGGGAGCCATGTAGGCATACGTGCCAACTGTTTTACCTGCGGCTGTGAGTGCTGTCGCCTCGGTATCACGGGCGATGCCAAAGTCTCCCAGCTTGAGTCTTCCCTTGCGACTGATGAACAGATTCGCTGGCTTCAGATCGCGATGGATAATCCCCGCGTTGTGAGCGTGTTCGAGTGCTGCACAGAGTTGTCGACCGACCTGAATCGTTTGCTCGACATTGAGCCGTCCGCGTTTCTTCAGGACGTCCTGGAGTGAGCCTCCGTCGACAAATTCCATCGCATAGTATCGCTGGCCGTCTTTGGTACCCCCGCCATAGTACTTGACGATGTTCGGGTGACTCATCTTCTTCAGAATGTCAATTTCGCGTTCAAATCTTTTGAGCAGTTTGGTGTCAGAAGACAGCGCTGGCGTCAGTACCTTGAGTGCAACCTTTTTGCCCGCCGGCTCGTATGTTGCGAGGTAGACGATTCCCATGCCTCCCGCGCCGAGCTGCTTTTCGATCAGAAATGGGCCAATTCTGCGTTCTGCCATGTCCAGTGGTGCTTAACTCATTGGGTAACAAACTGGGTGTCTACGGTTCGGTGGTCCCGTTCGGACCGGGGATACAACAGGAGCGGCTGGACTTCCTGTCACACGCTCCTGCAGAAACCCGCTTGACATTGTTGGTCGGAATTCACGTCAGAAAAAAAAGCATCATTGACAACTGGATCTGCATATCCGGAGCATCATCCCTGAGAAGGAAAGCCCGCGAGGGTGCAGCAATGTTCCGGTTTATAGATCTACGCACATTAAGCCCGGATGGTGAGAAGCATTTCGCTGGATATCCTGAGGTTCAATCATCCCATGTGAAGGCGCCTCCCGCCATCAGCGTCATTGTGACGATTCCTGCGCCTGGTCACAACGCAGTTGAAGCAGAGGGCCGGGCCACAGGGCATTCACGGTGTGTGTGTGCCGATTACGCAGGTCTGGCGAATTTCGGCACAAGTCAGCTTTTTGAGGAGATTTCGATAATTGCAAATTAACTGGTTCGAGTCGGGCTGATCCGGGTTTTGGTCGTTGCTGAACCCAGAACATCGGCTAAAGTATGGTCAGCGGCGAGCGCCGCTCCCACCTGAATCAAGGGATCCCCTTGCCTCCACTTCAGCCTGAAGCCTGCTCAATTGACTCGACGATCGTTCAGGAACTGAACGATGTGAATGATTGTCTGGCACTGGTCTGAATTGTCCCGCCTCAATCTTAATGCCGCTAGCGCAAAATGGTCCAAACCATGCCGCTCTATCG